>DASRAP010000263.1:0-24576 GCA_035638155.1 Gemmatimonadaceae bacterium
GAGCGATGCCGCGAGCGCTTACGCGCGCCCCCGGCGGCCCCCTGTCGGCAGCCAGCGCGCAGACGGTGGTGGATTCGCTGCAAGGCGAGCTGGTCCATCGCGGACTCGAGAACGTCCGCGTCACGATCGGGCGCGGTGCGACGGACGTCACTATAGAGATCGAGTACGAGAACCGATCCTATGAACAGAACGAGCTTGATGCGCTCGGCATCGTGCTCGGGCTCGCGGCAATGCGGACGCCGGCTTCGGTGACGCTTCTGCGCGCGGTCATCAAACAGGTCAATCTGAAAGTGCTCGACGTCACAGTGCCGGCCGCGTCATGGCTGTCATTCGTGAACGGCGGCGAATCGAAGGCGGCGTTTGCGTCGGAGCTTCGCATATCCGAGACGGTGCATGACGCGGATATGACTGAGCTCGCCGGCACGCGAGTGGCCGCGCGGAGCTTGTTCAAGGCCGACGTGTTCGTGCGCCCGAGAGTCGAGACCACTCTGCTCACCGAGTGGGGCGTCGCGGACGCGCGGTTCAGCGCGCTTCCCGAGGCACAGATGCAGGTCGGCCCCGGAACCACCGTGGACGTCCGCGGGGTAATTCCCGTGGATCGGACGCGGAATTTCCCGGGCACGGTCGACGATCCGTTTCTCGACCGGGCGTTGGTGTTGCAAGCGCTGAATGTGCCGCTGGGCGCCGCTCGTGCGTCATTACTGACGCAGTTCAGCGCGGGTCGCTATTTGCCGGGCGTTGTCGGTGCCGGGAATGAGGTGGCGCTTTCTCTGGCCGGCGGGATTCTGGGCCTGAAGGCGACAGCCGTGCGGTTGGGAAGAACGTTTGGTTCGCTGGACCGATGGGTGGCACTGGGCAGCGCGCGTGCGCGTTACCCCGCATGGGATGCAACACTCAATGTCACAGCGGGAAAGTTTCTCGACGGTGACCGGGGTGTGAGTGGCGATATGAGCCGGTTCTTCGGCAACACCGAGGCCGGCGTGTTCGTGCGGCACAGCGGAAACGGTACGCTTGCAGGGATACGGTTTGCATTGCCGCTGACGGTGCGACGCGAGTTGCCACCGTGGCGGGTTCGGCCCAGGTTGCCAGACGTATATTCGTACGAACAACGCAGTACGATTCTCGGGGATCGCAACGAGGCGCGAAGCGACATTGGTCGCCCGCTGTCCACGGACCATGAGGTCGAGCGAATCTTCCAGGACCGTGATCGGGCTCACGCCGCCATCATTCGGCGGCATGTAGAGTCGTTAAGAGCCGCTGTAAGACACTTGCTGGACTGACCATCAGATTGTTCCACACCGCGGAGGAAAGGGAATGCAGAAGCGACTGTTGAGTGGCGTTGCGAGAACCGGAGCTGCGCTGGCGACGGCCGCCCTTCTCGTTGCCGCTTGTGATAGCAACGACAGCAATGCGCCGGTCGAGAAGCGCAACATCAACAACAAGATTCAGCTCAACTCGACGGCCGCTGCGAACGGTACCACCGCCCTGCTGAACGGAGAGACGTTCACGGGCCTGTCGGGATCGGTACTTGCCTCGCACACCGTGCCGGCCAACACGGCCCTGCAGAACCAGGCCGTAACGATCGCATTCTCGAACATCAGCGGCGCGAACGGCAATTTCACGCTGACCACGCCGACGCTCAACGCGAGCGGCACTGTGCACTTTGCCTCGTGCACATTTACGGTCACCGCGAGCTCCAACACCACGGCGCTGCCGGTTGGCGCGGTCATCACCGTCACGAACTGCTCGGTGACCTACACGGCCAGCGGTGTTCCCGTCGGCCAGTCCACGGGCACAGCGGGCAAGGCCACGCTGAACTTCGACGATACGCCGAGCAATCCGCTCGACGTGACTGTCGAGATCCAGGCGAACGGCATTCTCGTCGTGACCAATGGGCTCGGCGTTCAGGTCGTGACCACCGTCGTAATTACGGGTTCTACAGGCAGCTGATTCCCGTTCGCTACATTGGTGCCGGATAGCGACGGGTCGTCGCTATCCGGCACTTTGCTTTCGGGACATCAGATGACTGATTCGCGGGAACGACCTGCCGCGCCCGTCACCAGACGCGCGGCCATCGAGCGGTTGGGTGTCGCCGCCGGCGCCGGAGCGGTGTTCGCGGGCCGGATCTGGAGTGAAGCCGATCCGATTGTCGTGGCTGGGCGCGCCTGCGAGATCTCGGTCTGGTCGCTGAGTGCGCACACGGTGCGTGTGGTCGTCGCTCCTCTTGCCGCGGCCGGCCCGGCCCAAGTGGCGAACACCGGGGCGCTCGCCGCCACCGATGCGTGGCGGCGCGTGGCGCAAGGCCGCGAGTCAGCCGGCGTTGCGCGGGTGCGCGCCGGAGACCTCGTCGTCCGGTACACAGCCGGCCCGCCGACGCTGCACGTCGAGACAGCGGGCGGCGCCCCGGTGCAGACGCTCACGCTCGATGCCGTCGACCCTGGCCTCACCTTCGAAATCGGGAACGGACCACTGCTCGGATTCGGCGAAGGTGGCGCGCAATTCGATCGCAGGGGCGTCGTGGACCAGATGCGAAACGGCCAGGTGAGCAACAACGTGTACCGGCTCGCGACGCACGGCACGCGCGCGCCGGTGCAATGGCTCATTGGCGCCGCCGACGGATGGGCAATGTTCGTTCATCAGCCGTATGGCGCGTTCGACCTCACCGGGAGCCGGGGAAAACTCGTGCCGGCGCCCGCTCGCGGCGGCCCCGAGTCAGGCACCGTCGGCGCGGCGAGCCCGCCCCAGACCGCGCTCGCCGCCGACACTCCGCTCGATGTGTTCGTTGTTGCCTCGCGCGAGCCGGGCGTGATCATGCGGGAGTACGCGCGCATCACCGGCCTCGCGGAAATGCCGGCGCGCTGGACGTTCGGGTACCAGCAATCGCACCGCACGCTCGACGGCCCCGATGAAATTCTTGGCGTCGCGCGAAAATTCCGCGAGAAAAAACTGCCGTGCGACGCGCTCATCTATCTCGGCACGGAATTCACGCCGTCCGGCTGGAACACGCGCAACGGCGAGTTCACCTGGAAAGCGTCGAACTTTCCGCGGCCCAAGGAAATGCTCGACGAATTGCACCGCGAACATTTCAGAGTCGTCCTGCACGTGGTGATCGAAGGCCGTACGCTGACCGGCTCGGTCAGCGATACATGCACCGCGCCCGAGGTACCGAGTGGCCGCACTCCGGACGACAAGTGGCCCCCTGACCGCCAGGCTGCGTGCTACTGGCCCTACCACAAGCCGGCCGTCGAGGAAGAAAGCGTCGACGGCTGGTGGCCCGACCAGGGCGACGGCCTCGACGGTCCATCGCGCCTCAACCGGCACCGGATGTACTGGGAAGGGATGCAGCTCTGGAAGCCAAACGAACGCCCGTTCGCGCTGCACCGAAACGCCAGCCCGGGCATTCAGCGCTATGGCGGATTCATCTGGTCGGGCGACACTCAGGGCACGTGGCGCACGCTGGAGCTGCACGTGCCGAACGCCATCAACTCCGGGCTCTCCGGCTTCCCGTATTGGGGCTCGGACATCGGCGGTTTCTACCCGACGCCGGAGTACACGGGCGAGTTGCAGGTTCGGTGGTTCCAGTTCGCGTCGTTCTGTCCGTCCTTCCGGTCACACGGACGGCACTGGCACCTGCGTGTGCCGTGGGGCTGGGATGACAGCGACGGCGGGCCGATGGAAACCAACTGGCGCGTGGATCCGGCCGAGTTACACAACAAGTCCATCGAGCCAATCCTGCGAAAGTATCTCGAGCTGCGCTACCGCCTGATGCCGTACCTCTATTCGGCAGTGCGCGAGTGCCACGAAACGGGCATGCCGATCATGCGGGCCATGTGGCTGCATCATCCGGACGATCCGACGGCGGTCGCGCGCGGCGATCAGTTCTTTTTCGGCCAGGACGTGCTTGTCGCCCCCGTCGTCGAAAAAGGCGCCACGTCGCGCCGGGTTTATTTGCCGCGCGGAGTGTGGTACGACTTCTGGACCGAGGAGCGCATTGAGGGCGGAAAGGAAATCACGCGCCCGGTCGATCTCTCGACAGTGCCGATGTACGTGCGCGCCGGCGCGACCATTCCGGTCGGACCGGTGAAAGAGTGGACAGAGCAGCCCTCGGCGGACCCGGTGGAACTGCGCGTCTATCCCGGGGCGAACGCGTCGCGCTTGCTCTATGATGACGACGGCCACACGTTCGACTACCGCAAAGGCGAATGGATGGGCCTCGAGATGACATGGAACGATGCCGCACGCACGCTCGCGCTGGGATTGGCGCGCGGGTCCAAAATGCCTGGCGGTGCGCCACGATCCTTCGTGGTGCGAGTTGCAGGTTCACAAGCGACGCATCCGGTGGAATTCCGCGGTCGCGCACTGACGGTGACGACGTAGCGATGGCTTCAGACGAAAACGAATTCGCGTCGAACGGAAACGGCGAGACGGACGACGATGATCTCGACGAGGACTTTCCGCTTGGTGATGGAACGGTGGACGACGTATCGGTCGTCGAGTGTCCGTATTGCGGCGAGCCGGTCGAGATCTCACTCGATCCGGGCAGCGGCGAATATCAGGAGTATGTGGAGGACTGCGCGGTGTGCTGCCGTCCGTGGCAAGTCACCGTGACCTACGACAAGCGTGGCGCGGCCCACGTGGAAGTCATTTCGCAGGACGACTGATTCAGATCCGGAACAGCAATCCCACGATCCAGGCCAACACGCCGAGTCCCGCGATCAGCAGGCTGCCCAGAAACAGACCGGCGCCCACGCACATCAATCCGCCGAAGCCGATCAGGGAACGGAGAGGCCAGAACGTATCCGGGTGCTCCTGCCGCCAGCCGAGGTGAAAGACCACCGCGCCCATCAGCGTCGCGAGGATGACGGCCACGCCGACGATGCGCAGGATGAGGAAGCCGTAGCCGAGTAATCCGAGCATGAGTGAGGCGGTGAAGGTGAACGCGGATAGGGGTTAGGGGTTGGGGGTTAGGGGATAGGGAAGGAATGTTCGGATTATCACAGACGCAAATCCTTCCCTAACCCCCAACCCCTAACCCCTATGACCTAACCCCTAACGCTCCGCCCTACGGATGTGTGCCCCACGAGGTTCCGAACCCGTGATGAGTCGCCAGATTTCGGCCATGCGATTCAAGCATTCGGGTGCGATGCTCGCCCTGGCGGCGGTGGCAGTGTCCCCGCCGCAGGACAGACTCCCCCAGGGATGGACGGTCACGGACCAGCAATACGCCTACAAGGTGTCCCTCGACACCGTGGCGCATGGAGGAGCGTCGAGCGGCCACATCGTGGCGACGGGGACCGACGCGAACGTTTCGATGTTCGTGTCGCAGGCGATCAAGGCCGACGATTTCCGCGGAAAGCGCGTGCGATTCAGCGCGTGGATTCGGGCGCGCAACGCCGGCACCGCAGCCACGCGCGGCGGTGTGATTTTTCTGCGCGCCGAGGGGGGCGGAGTCGCGCTCAATTCCTACAGCACCGGGAATCGTCCCGTTGGCGGATCGTCCGATTGGACCAGGCGGCAAATCGTGCTCGACATCCCTCCGGCGACGATCGGGCTCACGTTCGGATTCGGCATGGGCGGTCCGGGAGAAATCTGGATTGATGACGCCGTGCTCGAAGCAGCCGAAGCCGATGCGCCGGTAAGCCGCCCGCTTGGAAAGGCTCCCGTAGCTGAGCGCGGCAAGGCGGCGCTGCAGTCGAAGCTCTACGCCGCGGCGCCCAAGGACCCCGTCAACATGGATTTCGAGAAAGCGAAGTGACCTCGCTAGGGTACGCCGTGTCGGATCATTTCGACGGCGAGCGGTTCTTCAATTCGACGGGTGCGAGGGGCGCTCCCTTTTCGAAAGTGCTGCGGATGCTTCGCGAGAAGCGCACCCCGTGGCCGCGAGACCTCGAGGTCAGGCAACGGCGTCCGCCCGCGCGCACACAGGACAGCGGCACGCTCATCACGTTCGTCGGCCACTCGACGTTCGTGGTGCAGCTCGACGGATGCACCGTGTTGACGGATCCCATGTACGGTCGCCGGGCGGGGCCGCTGAATCTCCTCGGGCCCGCGAGACGGCGCGAGCCGGGCGTGGCCTTCGGAGACCTTCCGCATATCGACGTCGTCTTGCTCAGTCACAACCACTACGATCATTGCGACACGGTCACCTTGCGGCGCGTGCAGCGAATGCATGCGCCGCTCTTCATCACTCCACTGGGCAACGGGCGCTTGCTGCGGCGCATCGGCGCGACGCGAATTGAAGAGCTGGATTGGTGGCAAACGGCGTCGTTCGGCGCGTCCGCGTTCACCGCGGTTCCCGCGCAACATTTCTCCGCTCGCACGCCGTTCGACCGGAATCGCGCGCTCTGGAGCGGTTTCGTGATCCGGAACGGGAACGAGCGAGTGTATTTCGCGGGCGACACCGGATACATGCCCCTCTTCGGCGAGATTGCGCAGCGCGCAGGGCCGATCGACGTCGCCCTGCTCCCGATCGGCGCGTATGAACCGCGCTGGTTCATGAAGGACATCCACATGAATCCGGCCGAAGCCGTGCAGGCGCACATCGAGCTCGGCGCGCGGAAGAGTATCGCGTGCCACTTCGGGACGTTTCAGCTCACGCTCGAAGGCGTGGACGAGCCGGCTACGCGCTTGCGTGAAGCGCTCGCTGATCGCGGAATCGGGGCCGGCCGGTTTGTCGTTCCGGCGGAAGGTGGGACGGAGCGAGTGCGTGAACGGGTGAACGGGTGAACGGGTGAACGGGTGAACGGTTGAACGGGTGAACGGGTGAACGGGACTCCCTTGCGTCGCAACTCGCCGCGACGCATCTATTTCCTAACCTTTGGAAAAGAAATGGGCAATCTCGGGGAGCTCGAACAGATCGTCCTGATGGCGGTGCTCAGGCTGGGCGCGGATGCGTACGGCGTGCCCGTGCACGCCGACATCGAGCGCCGGACGGGCAGGGAACTGTCGATCGCGGCGATCTACAAGACCCTGGAGCGGCTGCGGGAAAAGGGCTTCCTCACCGCGCGCGTCGGTGACCCCACGCCGGTCCGCGGCGGCCGCGCGAAACGGCAGTACACCATCACGAGCACCGGCCGGCAGGCCCTCAAGGCCTCGATCCGCACGATTCGCCGCATGGCGCACGGTCTCGACGTGGGACTCGAGCCGTCATGACTTCCGTCATGACCTTTCCGCCTCGCGTGCTCGTGAAGCTCGCCACGCGTCTCATGCGCGATGACATGTGCGACGCCGTTGTGGGCGACCTTGTTGAGCGCTTTCCGGATCGCGAACGGGAGCACGGCGCGCTCCGCGCCAAGGTCTGGTTTGCTTCCGAGATCGTGCGCGGCATTCTGCAATTTCCCCGTTCGCCCCGGCTCGCAACTTCACGCGGAGATGGATTGGTGCAGGGATTCCTCGACGACCTTCGCCGCGGCGCGCGCCTGATGCGCCGCGCACCCATGCAAGCATTTCTCTGCACGCTGACACTTGGTGTTGGAATCGGCGCGGCTACCGCGATCTTCAGCATCGCCGATCCCATGATTCTACGCCCGCTGCCGTACGCGTCGCCGGACAAGCTGTTCATGGTGTGGGAAACGGATGGCGGAATGCGGAGCAACACCGGCTTCGCAACGTTTCAGGACGTCCTGAATCGGTCGACGTCGGTCGAGAGGATCGCGGTCGCGGGATCGTGGCAGCCGACGCTGTTCGGAGAAGGGTCGCCCACGCAGGTGACAGGCCTGCGTGTGTCGTGGTCGTATTTCCGCACCCTCGGCGTTTCGCCTGCGCTCGGTCGCGATTTCGCGCCAGAGGAGGACGCGCAGGCACGCAACGGAGTCGTCGTGCTCTCAGACGCGCTGTGGCGCACCAGGTTCGGCGGCGATTCCGCCCTGGTCGGGAAGACGATCGACGTCGCCGGACGCCAGATGATCGTCGCGGGAGTGATGCCGGCCGGCTACGACGACGTACTCGAACCGCGCGCGCGCATCTGGCGAGTGCTGGGGTACGATCAAACCCTCTCGTTCGCGTGCCGTTCGTGCCGTCACCTTCGCATGGTCGCTCGCCCGAAGCCGGGGGTCACGCCTGCCGCAATGTCGCAGGAGCTGAGCGCGCTCTCCGCTCAACTCCAAGCCGAACACCCGCAGGATTACGCGCGGGCGGGTTTTCAGTTGGTTGGCATGCAGGAGGAGGTCACGCGGTCCATTCGCCCGGTCATCAACGCGGTGATGGTGGCGGTGCTCCTGCTGCTCGTCATTGCCGCAGTGAACGTTGGTGGCATTCAGCTCGCGCGTGCGCTTCGCCGCGACGGTGAATTCGCCATGCGTGCCGCGCTCGGCGCGGGCGCAGGAAGGCTCACGAGGCAGCTCGTGGCGGAGGGTCTCGTGCAAGCGATCGCCGGCGGCGTCGTCGGCGTGATCGTCGCAAAGCTCTCACTGGCGTCGATTCTTCACGCGCTTCCTGACACGCTGCCCCGGCTCGCCGCCGTTCATCTCGATCTTCGCGCGCTCGCCGTTGCAGCCGCGCTCACGCTCGCGGGTGGATTTGCGCTTGGCCTCCTCCCCGCCTGGCACGCGCGGACACTCTCGCTGATGTCGTCGGTGCGGTCGGCCCGTGTCGCGGCGCGGCCGCACCGATTGCGGTCAGTGCTGGTGACGTCGGAGGTCGCGCTCGCCGTGGCGCTCCTCGCGGCCGCTGGACTGCTCACGAAGAGTGTGCGCGAGGTCTTGAGCGTTCCGCCCGGTTTTGCGGAGAGCGACGTCGCGACCGCACAGCTGCAGGTCAGCGGACCTCGCTTCGCGAACGGGACGGAGATACTGGCGTGGCAGGACCGAGTGCTCGATGCTGCGCGGGCAGTACCCGGGGTCACGAGTGTCGCTGTGGCCAGCCAGTTGCCGCTCGGGGGAAACTTCGACGCATTCGGCATCCAGGCGGAGGACAAGCCACTCGACAATCCCCAGCTTGCGCCTTCCGCCGATCGCTACACCGTGAGCGCCGACTTCTTCCGGACCATGCGCGTACCGCTGATCGACGGCCGCGCGTTTGAGTCCGGGGACAATCGCACCGGTGCAGCCCCGGTGGCCGTCGTGAGTGCGTCGCTCGCCCAACGCATCTGGCACACCACACACGTGGTCGGCAAGCGGATTCAGCTCGGGGAACCCACACGCCCGTGGTACAGCATCGTCGGCGTGGCGGGCGACATGCATCACCGCGGCCTCGATGTGGCCGAAACCATGCAGGTCTACATTCCGACGCACACGTTCTTCTTCACCGACAATCAGGTCGATCTCGTTGTCCGCACGAGCGGCGATCCATCGCGCGTACTGCCGGCGCTCCGCTCTGCGGTCAGCGCGACGGATCCCACCGTGGTCGTGACTCGTCTGAGTCCGATGTCGGAGGTCGTGCGCGCATCTACTGCCCAGCGGCGGCTTTCGCTGACCCTTTTCGGGGCGTTCGCGGTATTCGCGCTCTTTCTCGCCGGGGCCGGCATATTCGGGGCGCTCGCCGCGTCAGTCGCGGAACGCCGCCGCGAGATCGGCCTTCGGAGTGCGCTCGGCGCAACGCCGCGCGGACTCGCGTGGATGGTGCTGCGTCAGTCGATCCTGATGACGGCGATCGGCGGCGCGGCCGGCATCGCATGCGCGGTGGCGTCGGGTCGTCTGATCGGAGGCATGCTCTACAACGTCCGGCCCGGCGATCCGGTCACGCTCGCCATTGTGGCGGCAGTGCTCGGCGCCGCCATGGTGATCGCGAGTGTGCTGCCGGCCGTGCGGGCCATGCGCGTGCATCCAGCCGAGGTCCTGGCGGAGTAACTCCTCAGGCGGCTCTCAGTCGTCCAGCGAGCCGCGCGAACATGACGGCCGCCACGGCCTGCGCGGCGACGCCGAACACCACGAGCGCCACGAGCGACCGGTCATAGAGCGCGCCCATGATGGCGCTCCCGAGGAACCACAGCACGCCGTAGACGCCGTTGAAGATGCCGAACGCGGTGCCGCGCTTGTTCATGGACACGACCTGAGCAATACCGCCGCGCAGCGTGGCGTCCTGCACGCCAAGTCCGATGCCCCAGCAGAGCACGCTGATCACGGCGCCCACTTTGCCGAACAGGAAGCCGAGCGGAAGCATCAGCATCGAGAGGATGATGCCGGCCGCGAGAACCCCGATGCCGAATCGGTCGAACAAACGTCCGAAAACGAGCGCCGAAATCCCCACCATCGCCATCGCGCCGGCATACAGAATCGGAATCACTTCCGGATGAAAGAGCGAGGCCTGTTCGAAATGATAGGAGAGCAGGGGAAAATCGAGAAAGCCGGCCGCAAGCGCGCCCGACGCGACCACATACGTCCAGAACACCGGCGGCAGCTCGGCCTGCGGCTTCACGTTCGGCGGAGTGGGCCGGATGTGGCGCGACGCGTACGCGAGCAGAATCGACGCGACCGCAAGCACCGCAGGAATGCCGAGCGCAAGAAACGCGGGGCCGATGTGCTGTTTCTTCGCGATCACCGCTGCCACGAGCAGCGGTCCGGCGACCGCGCCCGTCTGATCCATCGCCGCGTGCAACCCGAATCCAAAGCCGTGTCCCACCACCTCGGTGGCTTCGGAGAGAAGCAGGTCGCGCGCCGGACCGCGCATGGCCTTGCCTGTGCGTTCCGCGATGATGAGCAGGGCCACCGCCTGCCACGTGGACACGTACGCGATCGCGGGGATCACGATGATGTTCACCGAATAACTGGCGATCACGATCGTCCAGTACGCGCGCGTCTTGTCGGCGAGCTTTCCGGAGAAGTAGCGCGCGCTGGCGGCGATCATTTCGCCAAAGCCCGCGACGATGCCGACCATCGTTGCGGTTGCGCCGAGCTCCTTGAGATAGGGCCCCACGATGCTGTGGGCCCCTTCGTACGTCATGTCCGCGAACAGGCTGACGAGGCCGACGCAGACGATGAAACGAATGGCTGCGCGGCGTTCGCCGTCGGAGGCGTTCACGCGCTAGGCTCCGCGCATCAATTCTTCGACAACGGCGGCAATGCAGAGTACGCTGAGCGCGACCACGCTGGCGTAGCGCACGGTCTTCGGGGCGAGATGCCGGTGAATCCACTCGCGCACGCTCGCGCCGAGGAACGCGGCGAGGATGCCCTTGGTCACCATCGCGGAAAACGCACCGAGCCAGACCACGAACAGCGGCGACGGGTAGCGCGCGGCCATGGTCGCCGCGGTGATCTGCCCGACGTCGCCCCACTCGGAAAAAAAGATCGCCGCGAAGGACACGGCCGCGGCCTTCGACGCGCGCTCCTGGTCACGCTTGACCTTGTATTCAGGGCGTACGTCCGGCTTTCGCCAGACCATGATCGCAACGCCGATGAAGCTGGCCGTGGTCAGGCCGGCCACGAGAAAACGCGGAAGGTGCGCGATGGCTTCGCCAACCATGACCGCCACGGCCATCTTCACGGCGAACGCGATCCCCATGCCGACCATGATCGGTGTGGAGCGGTATCGGGTGGCGAGAACGCCGGTCGTATACAGGAGCTTGTCGCCTACGATCTCGGCCGCAAACACGGCGCCGTAGGTTGCAAAAAAGAGACCGAGAAGGTTCACGGGAAACGAGAAAAAACGAGAGAACGGGAAAACGGGAGAGCGGGAGAGCGGGAGACGGGAGAACGATCCGACTCCGTTCCGGCTCTCGTCAAGTACGCAACTCGCCAATCTGCCGTTCAGCGCGTGGCGTCGAGGACTTCCCTGACCCTGCGCGCCAGGGCGTCGGGCGAAAACGGCTTGTGTATGAACGCCTCGTTCTCGTGGATGATGCCGTGGCGGACCACTGCGTCGTCGGTATAGCCGCTCATGAACAGCACGCGCGTGTCCGGGCGTGTGGCCCGGACGGCTTCGGCGAGCTGCCGGCCGCTCATGCCCGGCATCACGACGTCGGTGACCACGAGGTCAATCTCGCTCGCGTGCACGCCGAGCACGCCGAGCGCGGCATCGCCGCTGCGCGCCTCGAGCACGTTGTAGCCCCGCCCGGTCAGGATGCGGCGCGCCACCGTGCGCACGCTGTCCTCGTCTTCCACCAGCAGGATGGTTTCCCTACCGCCCACGGCCGGCGTCGTGACGGTGCGCGTCCCTTTGATGGGTGTGTCCCGCACGCACTCCGGGAAATACACCTTGAACGTGGTGCCAACGCCGGGCTCGCTGTACACGCTGATTAGCCCTTCACTCTGCTTCACGATACCGAAAACCGTCGCGAGGCCGAGTCCGGTGCCCTTGCCGGGTCCCTTGGTCGTGAAGAACGGCTCGAAGATGCGTGCCTTTACTTCCGGTTCCATACCATGACCGGTGTCCGACATCGCGAGCATCGCGTACCGCCCCGGTTTCCAGTCTTCGTCGGCATCGTAGGGCGCGTCGTTCGCAACGACATTGCGCGTTTCGATCGTCAGGCGCCCGCCGCGCGGCATCGCGTCGCGCGCGTTCACGGCCAGGTTCAGCATCACCTGTTCCATCTGGCCCGGATCCACCATCACCGGAGGAATGTTCGGGTCGAGCGAGCTCGAGAGACCGATGTCCTCGCCGATGATGCGCGTCAGCATCTTTTCGGTGTTGCGAATGATGTCGTTGAGGTTGATGACCTTGGGTTCGAGCACCTGGCGGCGGCTGAATGCGAGCAACTGGCGCGTGAGTGACGAGGCGCGCGTGCCCGCGTCGCGGATATCGGCGACGAGCGAACGCCGCGGATCATCCGCCTCGAGGTCGGTGAGCAGGATCTCGCTGTCTCCGCCGATCACCGTCAGCAGATTGTTGAAGTCGTGCGCAATCCCGCCCGCCAGCTGGCCGAACGCTTCGAGCTTCTGGGACTGGCGGAGCTGTTCCTCGAGCCGGCTCTTCGTCGTCAAGTCGCGAAGCACGACCGTGAAATGCCGTTCGTTCTCGAGACGAAACTCCGTCACCGCGATCTCGAGCGGGAACGTGCTGCCGTCCTTGCGCCTGCCCACGAGCTCCGCCGACACGTCGCTCACGCGCGATTCCCCGGTCAGGAGATCACCAGCGAAGTACGGCGCAAGGTGCCCCGCGTAGGACTCGGGAATCAGCAGCGTAATGGGCTGTCCCGCGACTTCCTGGGCCGTGTACCCGAAAAGGCGTTCGCCCGCGCGGTTGAACGATTCGATGCGCTGGCTGATGTCCACGCTGGCAATGCCGTCGAGTGCGTTGTACAGCACCGAACGGAGGAGCTCTTCCGTGCGGCGGCGTTCCGTCACATCGCGCACGACCATGCAGAAGCCGCGGACTTCGTTGCCGTTGAGCAGGGCGGAGAGTACGCCTTCGCCCCAGAACCGCGAGCCGTCCTTCCGGAGATGCCAGCCCTCGATGTCCGCCTGGCCCTGCGCGGCCGCGCGCTCGAGCTCGAACTGCGCGCGATCTTCGCCAACGTCTCCACGGGCATAGAAGAGCGAGAGACTCCGGCCGACGATTTCGTCGGATGCATACCCGAGCAGTTTTTGCGCGCCCGAATTCCATGTGATGATGAGCCCGCGCGGATCGAGCATCGTGATGCCGTAGTCCTTGGCACCTTCGATCATGAGGCGCATCCGCTCTTCGCTCGTGCGCAGCGCATCTTCGGCCAGGCGCCGGCCGGTGATGTCCTCGGTG
Organism: Gemmatimonadaceae bacterium; assembly: GCA_035638155.1. Classification (GTDB taxonomy): domain Bacteria; phylum Gemmatimonadota; class Gemmatimonadetes; order Gemmatimonadales; family Gemmatimonadaceae; genus DASRAP01. The sequence goes on from DASRAP010000263.1 coordinate 13,609, forward strand.
TACATCACGAGGCCGCCGATCTGATCGCGTTCGCGGCGCCATGGACGCACTTCCCAGCGCAGCCACTGAATCGTTCCGTCGGGTTTGAGGAACGGCTCTTCGTCCGATCGTTCGATGGATCCGCGCAGGCATCGCGCGTGAATCTCGCGCCAGCGCGCGGGAATTCCGGGAATGACGTCGTAATGACTGCGCCCGACGATGTCCTTTCCATCGAGACCGAAATCGGCGCGGTAGCGCGCACTCGTCACGAGATAGCGCATCTCGGTGTCGAACATGGCCGTCGCGCCAGGCGCGTTCTCGACCGACGACCGGAGCTGGTCGAGGCGCTTCTGCATTTCCCTGCGCGCGCGTTTCACCGCGGACCGCATGCCGCCGCCCATCAACGCGATGCCGACCCCGGTGATGACGAAGAGCGCCATGCCCGCGAGGTCGGCGAGATTGGGCCGGGCAAACGCGAAGCGTGGCGGGAGCAGGAAGAAATCAGCGCTGATCGCGCCCACGGCGACAGCGACGAGCGCGGGCCCTACGCCTCCGTACCAGGCCGTGACGAGCACCGCGATCGCGAGGGTGCTGTACGGGTACGTGGTGCCCAGCAGCGGGTCGAGGAGTGCGCGCAGCCACGTCGCGAGCGCGATTGCCACCAACGCCGAGCCGTATCGAACGAAGATCGACCGCGAGTCACTGCGGGACTCACTCATCGTATCCTGCGCCGAGACGAGTAAGGGATCGTAATTGGACGATGCGGTGCGCGGCTAGTCACGCGGGCGAAAAGCGCCTGGCGAGCTGCTCGAGCCGGTCACCGCCCGTCCGCGACATCCTGACAGCCGTGTCATCCAACTACTTGCACGACGGCACGCGGACTCCGGCAATTCTGGTGGAGTAGCTCGCTGCGTCCTTCCGGTAATAGTCTCCGACATACCAGAACGTGCAGTCGTCGCCCGGATCCATCGCGAGGGTCGTGTAGTCCTGCCATCTGTTTGTGTACTTCTGCGCGGCCCCGCCCGTGGCGAGCACGGCTTCACGCATCGACATGACACCGGGCGGATCGTTCGCACGCCGCGCGGCAAATCGCTGGCCGGCGTAGTTCGGAGCGCCGCCAAACGAGTACCCGACGCCAATGTTGCCGCGGCGATCCATGCCGATGCCCGGCATCCACCGGTAGAATCCGTCCGGCGCGTACGTGCCCTGCTGATACAGTGCGGGATGGTGCGCGCCGTCGAGACGGAACTCGTACCAGCGCACGCCGCCTCCTCCGGTTTCGGAATTCACCGAGTGGGCCACGACGATGGACTCACGGTTGCCGATTCTTCGGTACACCACGCGCTGCATGATCTTGTCACCCTGAGCGTCGAGGCGGCGATTCGTGTCCGGTTGCGATACGCAGTTGGTGAGCTGGCCATCGCAGAGATAGTGGTACCGCGCGACGGGAATTTTCACCGGGCCATCGAGACGCGTTTTCGTGGAATCCTGCCAGTTCACGCGAAACTGCCACACGTAAATCCCGTCATCCTCGAACACTTTCCGCAGCTGCGTGCCACCGGCGGCGAACACGAGGTTCGGCGCACCGGGGGGCGGCGTGGCCTGCCCGTCGACGTCCGCGTTGTTGAGGAAGTTCACGTCCTTCACGATCACGCACTGCTCCGTCGCAGGCTCGCCGCGCAGCATGCGCGCACGATCGACCACGCACGCGTGCTTCTCGATCACGTCGTCGCCCGTGCTCGTCGGGACGTAGTAGCCATCGGGCCACACCGCGGGGCGCGGATAATCGGGAAAGAGACGCCGCTTGAATTCGTAGAGGTGATACGGGCCCATCGGGTCCGTGCCGGTCGTCACCGCATAGCACATCGAGTACGGCGTTTTCTGGTCCGACGAATCGCGCCGGAAGATGGGCATCACGAAGAGCCATCGGTTCGCGAGCTGGTCGTAGCGCACCACGGCGTCCCCGTTGGGGCGCGGCTCGCAGCGTCCCCCGAACCCCTTCCAGATCGTGTTCGTCGTGAGCGGGCCACGCAGCACGCGGCCCGTCGTGTCGAACATCGCGCCCTTCTTCGTGAAGACCGCGAAGCTCGAGTTCACGATCTGCACGATGTGGTTGGGTCCGACCGCGAGGCTGTTATCCGACGGGTTGCGGAAGTTTGCGGCCCCGTCGGGCCCGGCAAAGCCGGCGCCGAGGCCGTCAAACGCGCTGACGACGTCCGGCGCCGGCCCGGCGCCCATGACGCTCTGCTCTACGCCGTTCCGTGTGCTGGGCGCGGTGGTGCGCGGCGTGGAGCACGCCAGCACGAACGGCAACGTGAGAAGGGACACCGGCGACGGGAAGTGGGAGGTGGCCATGGGCTCAGGACTCGACAACGAGAATTGGGGTGCGCGTGCCTGCAGCACGCCTGCAGCACGCCTGCAGCACGCCTGCAGCACGTCTTCAGCCACGCGCGGCGCGCCGCAGCTCATAGACGAACGACTCGTGCCCGGCGCCGTTCACGCGCGTGCCTACACGCACGGCGCCGATCTTTTCGATCGCGCGCTGGGAGCGGATGTTGTGTATGCCGATCACGAACTGGACGCGGTCGACGAACGTGAACGCGTGATCGAGCATGAGGCGTTTCATCTCGGCGTTGTAGCGTCCGCCCCATCGTGACCGGGCGAGGAATGTCCAGCCGATCTCGACCACGCGGCGTTCCGGGTCGTAGGCGTTGTATCGCGACGAACCGATTGCTTCACCGGTCGCGGCGTCCCTCGCGAGGAGCGCGCCGCCGGACGCCATGGCATCCTCGAAGAACTTCTCGAACACGGGGCGCAAATGCCGCGTGTTCTCGGGGTGCTGCTCCCAGATCAGCGGATCGGATGCGACCGCGTACAGCGCGTCGATGTCCTCGGAGCGAAGGGGGCGTAGGTGGATCAGCTCGCCGAACAACGTCGGCTGCAATCGGGTCAAGACGTTGTCGGAGACGAAAGTCGCTTCACCAGTTCGTACAGGAACGTCTGCGATTCGTAGAACGACTGCACGCGCACGCGTTCATCGCGGCCGTGGAAACGAATGTCGTCGCGATCGTAGAACAGTCCCTGCACGCCATAGGTCGGAATCCCCGCGACGCGGAGATACAACCCGTCCGTTGCGCCCATGACCATCATCGGCACCGTCGCAACGCCGGGCCACATGGAGGCCGTGAGTGACGTGATCGTCCCCATGAGCTCCGGTGTCATCGGAGACGGCGGCCCGCGGTGCACATCGCCGTCCACGGTCAGCGACACCGCCGTGTCGCCAATGACGCGCTTCAGCGTTCGCGTGACGTATTCAACGGAATCACCAGGCTGCACCCGGCAGTTGACGTTCGCGGCTGCGAGCTGCGGAAGCGCATTCTTCGCGTGCCCGCCCTCGAGTTGCGTGGCGACGCACGTCGTGCGAAGGGTCGCGTTCCATGCCGTGGTGCTCTGCGCCACTCGCCGCATCGCCGCGGTGTCACCTGCCGACGCCTTGAGAAGATCCGGACCCGCGGTCTTTTCGATCGTCGCCATCGCCTTGAAGTAGGCGCGGGTCACGTCGTTGACCTGCAGGGGGAAGCCGAATTTTCCAATGCGATCGAGCGCACCCGCGAGGTGATAGATGGCGTTGTCAGGAACGGGGAGCGAGCTGTGTCCTCCCTTGTTGTGCACTTCGAGGCGGTAGTTGATGACGTACTTCTCGCTGAGCTGCACGTCGTTGGACAGCCGCTTGCCCTTGTCCGATTCGCCCCAGCCCCCCTCGTTCAGGGCGAGCTCCGCGTCGATCAGACTCTTCTTGTTCTTGAGCAGCCATTCGACGCCGTTGTACGGGCCGCCGCCTTCTTCATCGGCGGTGAGCGCCACGATGATGTCGCGGTCGGGCTTGAACCCTTCGCGTTTGTAGCGAATGAGGTTGGCAATCCAGATCGCCGCCTGCGCCTTGTCGTCGCCGGTCCCGCGCCCGTAGAAGTAGCCGTCCTTCTCGACGAAGGCGAACGGATCCATGCTCCAGTCTTCGCGCTTCGCCTCGACAACGTCGGTGTGCGCGAGCAGCAGGATGGGGCGCCGCTTCCCCGTGCCGTGGTAGCGGACCACGAGATTCGCCTTGTTTGGTGCCGCACCGCCCACGAACACGTCGGCGTCCGGGAAGCCCGCGGCCTTGAGCCGCTTTGCAACGGCTTCCACGACAGGCGTCGTCGCGCCCGTCGTGTAGCCGGACTGGATCTCGACCATCTCTTTGTAGATGGCGCGAGCCGCCTGCTGCTCGGATTCAGGCGGAAGCGTGCGCGTCTGCGCCGACAAAGGCGCGGCCACGAGAGCGAGGACGAGGAGGAGTTTCATCTCAATTGGGTAATCGGGTAATCGGGTATTCGGGCAATCGGGCAATCGGGCAATCGGTCAATCCCTCAGCCCCCGAACCTGTTGAACGCTGCCGTACCGGTAATGCCCGCGACCGAAATGCGGACGGCATTCGTCGCCGGGCCCATGATGAACACAAACGATGCGGTGCCGTCGTTCCCGGTGAGCGTCGTGACCGGATCGCACGTGCCGTTCGAAGTGAGCACCGTGCACGTCACTGACGCACCGGCCGCATATCCGCCTTGCGTGTCGCGCACCCGCACTTGCAGCACAAAGCGCGTTCCGACGGGGACCACAAAATCCGGCGAGTTCGAGGAGAGTGGCGCCGGCGACTCCAGGACGATGGATGCCGGTGTTGTCGGCGTCCGGTTGACCACGGTGACCGCGGTATGGCTCGACGCGCGCGTGCCGTACGCGAGACTGCAGCTCACGCCGGACAGTCCGGTGCCCTGGCCGGTGATGATCCCGCCGACGGGATCGATGATGACGATTGCCGCGTTGTCTGTGGTGAGCGTTCGAGGAAAGTCCGTCGTCGTGCTGCCATCGGCGCGCGTGCCCGTACACGTGAGCGGCTTGGATTGGTACGCCTCGACAGTGATGCTGCCCGGCGTCAGCGCGACCGACGTGACGTCGCCGCCGGGGCCTACGTAGGAAAGCTCCGCGGCTGCCGTCGCCGCTGTGCCGTTGGCATCGTATGTCGCCGTCAGTCCGCTTGCCGTATACAGCTTCACCCCGGACGCGTTGAACGCCTCCACGTCGACCGAATACGTACCGCTTCCGTGCGGTGTCGGGACGTCGAGCGTTCCTGACGATCCGCCCGCAGCCGCGACAAACTTGCCACCGTCGACGCTCCGTTTTGCGAAGACTTTGGCGCCGTTCCTGATGGTCACGTCGAAGCGTCCTGCCGAGAACCGCACCGAGCCGCCATCGATCGCCGTAATCGCGGGCGGCAGCGCCACGAAGCCACTGAGGGACAAGGTCAGCCGGGCCGTGTCGGGTGCCGTGGCGTCACCGCCGCACGCCGCGAAAAGCGTGAGGATCGTCGGAAGAACGAGTCGACGCATGGACAGCGCTCCGGGAGGGACCACGAAAAACTACGGGACTCGGATGGGCGGGGGAATAGCGCTATCTTTCCCGAATGGACGATAAACAGCTGCAAAAACTCATCCGGCAGAACGCCAAACGCGCTGCGGAGGCCGCCAAGGCCGCCAAGGCCAAGGACGGTCGCCGCTACGACCCGACGCTCCCCGCGTCGCGCACCGACGATGACGATCTCGAGCGCGATCATTTCTTCAAAGAGATGAAACGCCGGGAATTCTAGGTTTCCTGCTCCGGGCCACACACAGGCCACACACAGGCCACACACATGCGTCTTGTGGTTCGTTTTTTTGCGATGCTCGCGTCGGCAACGATGTGCGTCGCGACCGCCTCTGCGCCGCTCCAAGCGCAGAACGCCGTCAATCTCTGGCTCGTCGATCTTCACTGGACGAACGGGCACCTTGGCACCGGCGCGCCGGTCAGGCTGACGGATGGCGGCACCAACAGCCAGCCGTCGTTCACCCCCGACGGACGCGCGATCGTATTCAGCGCCGTGCGCGATTCGGGCCCCCGTGCGCGCAGCGACATCTATCGCATCGATCTCGCCACACGCGCCGAAACGCGCATCACGCGCACGCCGGAAAACGAGAACTCGCCGACCGTGAACGCGAAGGGCGAATACGTGGCCGTGCGGTGGAATCCGGCGACCTTGTTCACGGAGTACGGACCCTGGGTCTACACGAAGAAGGGCGTCCCCTCCCGCGGCGTGCTGCGGGGTCCGGACACGACCGGATACTACACGCCGCTTGAACACGGCGATTACGCGCTGACGCGCCCCAAAGCCAGGAGCTTCACGCTCGCGCTGTTCAACGCGAAAACCGGCGCGATCGTCGACGTCGACAGCGGCGTGCCGGCGCTCCCTGCCGTGCGCGTACCGGGAGAAAACGCGCTCACGTACGTGCGACTCGACTCGGGTACTGCGCATCACGCACTGCGCAGGCTCGACCTCTCCACGCACGTGACGACGACGATTGGCTCGACACTCGTGGGCCGGACTGCGCACGCGTGGGTGGCCGGACATTCGACGATTCTCATGGCCCGCGGCAGCACGCTCTATGCGCGGACGCTCGCCGACACGACATGGCGCGCCGTGGCGACGTTCGATAACCCGGAGCTTCGCAACGTCACCGCCTATGTGGTCAGTCCCAAAGGCGACAAGCTGATTCTCACCGCGCCAAAGCGCTTTGGGCTTGCAACCATCCTCCGCGATTCGCTGGAGAGCGGACGCCCCGGGGCGCAGGTCGCTGCGATGGTCATGTCGATGCAGAGCGCCGGAAAGCTCCAGGGCGTGGATATCACCGAGGACCCGATCAGTGCACTCGGTGACGATTTCATGCGGAAGCACCGTCCGCTCGACGGCCTCGCCATGCACGCGCTCGCGACACAATTGTTTCCGAAATCGTGGCGCGCCTTTGGACGGCTTGGCGACGCACAACGCGAAGCCGGCTCCCTTCCCGCATCCGTGATGTCGTACATCAAGGCGCTCGAGCTCAATCCCCGCAGCACGGAGGAGGAACGCAAGGCGGCGTCCGAGATCGAACGCAAGATGGCCGGTGGTTGATCCGGTTACATGATTCCGCATGACGCGCACGTTGAAGGCTTGCGTCGTGGGTTCGGGGCCCAATGGCCTCGCGGCAGCGATCGCGCTCGCCCGTGCCGGCGTGAGCGTGACGGTGCTCGAAGCGAACGACACCATCGGCGGCGGCGCGCGGTCGGCCGCGCTCACGCGCCCGGGCTTCGTTCATGATGTGTGCTCGGCGATTCATCCAATGGGAATCGCCTCGCCATTTTTTCGTGCGCTCCCGCTCGACAAACACGGACTCGAGTGGATCCAGCCCGGCATACCGCTCGCGCATCCCCTCGACGGGTCCGCGACGGCGGTCCTCGAACGATCTCCTGACGTAACGGCGACACGCCTCGGCGCGGACGGGCCCGCATACAAATCGTTATTCGAGCCGCTGGTCGCCAACGAGCGTCTCCTCGAAGCGCTGCTCGAGCCACTCGTGCCGCCGCGACGCCCGCTCGCCGTCGCGCGCTTCGGGTTACGTGCGCTGCGATCGGCGCAGGGACTCGCGCGCTCGAAATTCGCCGGTGCCCAGGCGCGCGCGCTCTTCGCGGGAATCGCGGCGCACGCCATTCTGCCGCTCGAGGACATGGCCACCGCGTCGTTCGCGCTGGTATTGGGAATGGTTGGTCATTCTCACGGCTGGCCGCTGCCCAAGGGCGGCACGCAAAGCATCTCGAACGCGCTGGCGTCGTACCTGCGGTCTCTCGGAGGATCCGTGGTCACCGGCCGCCGTGTGGAATCGGCCGCCGATATCGGCGACGCCGACATCGTGATGTTCGATGTCGGTCCACGCCAGCTCGCGCACATTGGCCGCGATCGTCTCCCGGAAGGATACCGCGCGAGTCTGATGCGTTATCGCTACGGGCCGGGCGCATTCAAGCTTGATTGGGCGCTCAGCGCACCGATTCCGTGGCGCGACGCGGAGTGCGCGCGGGCGGGAACGGTGCACCTGGGTGGTACGCTCGAGGAGATCGCCGCGAGCGAGCGCGAGGTTGCGAGGGGCGAACACCCCGCGCGCCCGTTCGTGATTCTCACGCAGCCGAGTCTCTTTGACCCATCGCGTGCGCCGCCCGGACAGCACACGGCGTGGGCCTACTGCCATGTGCCGAACGGGTCGACCGTCGACATGACCGAACGCATCGAATCACAGGTCGAGCGCTTTGCGCCTGGATTTGCCGGCACGGTGCTGGCGCGCAGCGTACTCGCTCCGGCGGATCTTGCAGCAGGGAATGCGAACTACGTCGGCGGCGATGTGGTAGGAGGAGCAAACGATCTCATGCAAACGCTCTTCAGGCCCATGTTCAAACTCGATCCATACGCGACTCCCGTGCGCGGGTGGTATCTCTGTTCCGCGTCGACGCCGCCTGGCGGAGGGGTGCACGGCATGTGTGGTTACCACGCGGCGCGGTCTGCGCTCGGAGCGTTCGGCATTCGCGAATGATCACGGCCTCGGCGCTGTTCGGCGGCGGCGCGACGAGCGAATACTGGCTCACGCGGTTGTTGCTGCAGCGCGCGCTCGCCGGGGTCTACTTCATCGCGTTCCTCGTCGCGGTCAATCAGTTCCGTCCGTTGCTCGGCGCCCACGGACTGACGCCCGTGCCGTTCTTCGTGCAGAACACCCGATTCTGGCAGTCGCCGAGCGTGTTCTATCTGCACTACTCGGACGCGTTTGCCAGCGTGGTTGCGTGGGCGGGTCTCGTGCTTGCGACACTTGCGATCGCCGGTGTGTCCGAGCGCTTCGGCACGCCGGTGAGCATGGCGGTCTGGACCTGCATGTGGATCGCGTACCTCTCGATCGTGAATGTCGGGCAGGCGTGGTACTCCTTCGGATGGGAATCGCTGCTGCTCGAAGCGGGGTTTCTCGCGATTTTCCTCGGCGCACGGGGAACCGCGACGCCGGTCATCGTGATCTGGATGTACCGATGGGTGCTGTTCCGGCTCATGTTCGGCGCCGGCATGATCAAGCTGCGCGGCGATCCGTGCTGGCGAGACCTCACGTGTCTCGTCTACCACTACCAGAGCCAGCCCATTCCGAACCTGTTCAGCTGGTACATGCACCGGTCGCCGGTGTGGCTGAGCAAGCTCGGCGTTCTGTTCAATCATCTCGCCGAGGTCATTGCACCGTTCGGTTATCTGGTGCCGGTCGCGAGTGTGCGACGCGCCGCGGGCATCATCACGATTGTTTTTCAGGGCTCGATCATCGTCAGCGGCAACCTCTCGTGGCTCAACTGGCTCACGATTGTCATCGCGATTTCGTGCTTTGACGACGCGTTTCTTGGCCGGATCATTCCGGTAAAAGCCGGAGCGCTGGCACCGCTCGCGGCGCCGCATCAGATCGCGATCGGCCTCTTGTCCGCCATGGTCGTGCTGCTCAGCATCCGGCCCGCCATCAATCTGCTTTCGCGACGGCAAATGATGAACGCGAGTTTCGAGCCGCTCCATCTCGTGAATACGTACGGAGCGTTCGGGAGCGTCTCGCGTCAGCGCTTCGAAATCGTTCTTGAAGGCACCGCCGATTCCGTACCGACGGCGTCGTCGGTCTGGAAGGAGTATCAGTTCAAGGGGAAACCGGGCGACGTACACCGCATGCCGCCGTTTCTCGCGCCGTACCACCGGCGGCTCGACTGGCTCATGTGGTTCATCCCGCTCGACCCGGGCTACGCGGACGGATGGTATCCCGCTCTCGTTGCTCGCCTGCTCCAGAACGACGCGGCTACATTGTCACTCATGGCTTCCAACCCGTTCCCGGACGCTCCGCCAAAGTGGATTCGGGCGCGAGCGTACGAGTACGAATTCACGACGGCTGACGAGAAGAAGTCGACCGGCGACTGGTGGAAGCGCACGCGAACGGGTGATTTCATGGGTCCCATCTCGCTCGACACGCCGGGGTTCGTGCGCCAGCTGGAGGAGCAGGGATGGGTGCGGTGACGAAGGCCGAGATCGTCGATCAGCTTGCTGCGCTTCCGCTCTTCGCCGGCGTTCCGCGCAGTGAGCTGGAGTGGATGGCCGAGCGCGGCGAGTACAGGACGTATGCAGCGGACTCGGTGACGGCGCGGACCGGCGAGCGCATGGACGAGCTCCTGGCGATCCTTTCTGGCCGCTTCGGGATCTACGTGGAACGTGGCGGCGCCAAACGCAAGATCATGGACGCGGGCCCCGGTGATATGGGCGGGTCCATGCCGTACTCGCGGTTCACGACCGTTGCCGGCGATGTCATCGCGGAGGAGGACGCGACCGCCCTGCTCATTCCTCGGGACCGGTTTCCGGATCTCACGCGCGAGTGTCCCGCGGTGACCACGGCGCTCGTGCACCACATGATCGATCGCGCACGCGGGTATCAGGCGGCGCGGTTCAACGACGATCGGCTGCAATCCCTCGGGAAGCTCGCGTCCGGTCTGGCGCACGAGCTCAACAATCCCGCGTCGGCCGCGGCGCGTGAGGCGCAGTTTCTCGGGGCGTTCATCGACGACGCGGAGCGCGCCGCGCGCGCGCTCGCGGAAGCGGGGCTCACCCAGGGGCAGCTGGCGATCGTCGACGAAGTCCGGCGTGCGTGCCGTCAGCCCCCGAAGGCACGGAGCGCGCTCGAAGCCGCCGATCGCGAGGACGACATCGCCGAATGGCTCTCGACGCATGGCGTAACGAACGTTCCAGCGGACGGACTCGCGAGCTGCGATGTCTCGCTCGACGATCTCGAGCGCGTGGCGTCGGCGGTTCCGCGGCCGGTGCTCGGTGTGACGATTGAGTGGATTGCGAGCGGGATCATTGCGCGCGAGGCGGCGAAGCAGCTCGCGTCCGCGACCGCCCGCATTCACGATCTCGTTCGCGCCGTCAAGGGATTCACGTTCATGGACCGTGAGGCGCTGCCCGACAGCGTCGATGTGTCGCGCGGGCTCGCGGACACCGTCGCGGTGCTCGCGGACAAGGCGCGTTCGCGCTCGGTGCACGTCGTGGTGGAGACCGCTCCC
>DASRAP010000264.1:0-2183 GCA_035638155.1 Gemmatimonadaceae bacterium
AACCTCACGCTCGTCGCTCGTGTGGCGTCGATCGCGCGCGAGAAGGGCTGCACACCCGCCCAAATCGCACTCGCCTGGCTGCTCGCGCAGGGAGACGATATCGTCCCGATTCCAGGCACGAAGCGCCGCAAGTTCCTGGAAGAAAACGCCGCCGCGGTCAGCGTCCGGCTCACGCCGGACGAGACGCGCAGGCTCGGCGAGGCGGTGCCGCGGGGCGCAGCGGCGGGCGCCCGCTATCCGGAGGGTGGAATGAAGACGGTGAATGCCTGATGATCACACTCCTCTTGTTGCTGCAGGCCGCACCGCCTCCTCCGCAGCCGCGTCGAACGGTTCCCGACTCCGGTGTCATCGCCACGACCGCGCAGGTCACGCCCGCCGGTGTGCAGAGCGTATTCGCCGCGCGCGTCACCGGCGTGCGGTTCGGCAAGCGGCCTGGCGAGATCTGGGTCGCCGCGAACGGCGCCGCCTACCGCCTCGACTGGCGCGACAACGCCATGCTCGCGAGCGTCAAACTTCAGGATCGCGCCGGCGTGCAGGGTGTGGCGATCGATCCCGTGACCGGACGCGCGCTCGTGTCGGGCGTCGGCAAGACGTTCTCGTTCGACTCGAGCGGCACGCCACGGTTCACCTGGGTGCTGGGCCGGGAAATGGCGGGCGGGGTCGCGGTGGCCGCGAAATACAACGCCACGGGCCGGCGCGTCGCCGTCGTGCCGCTGCCGGCGAACGACTCGCTGGCCGTGATCGACGCCGATAGCGGCACGCTGATCAAGATGATTCCGCTCGGTGTCGTGCCCGTCGCCGCGGCCATCAATGCGGATGGCTCGCGCGCCTGGGTAACGAACCTCGGTGGCCGCAAACCGACCGCCAAATCGCGCTCCACGAAACAGTGCTGCGACGCCTTCGCCGAGCTCGTGCGCGTGGACGCGCGCGGCATCGCGCTGCCGGGCGACGTGAGTGAAGTCGATCTCGTGACCGGCACAGTGCGCGCGGTGATCACCGTTGGCCGGCACCCGACCGGTGTGGCGTGGGATGAACCGAACGCCCGACTCTACGTGGCAAACGGCAATTCGGACACCGTGAGTGTGATCGACACCCGCACGCGGGCGCGCGTCCGGTCGATCGCCATCGCGCCGTTCAAGGAGCGCCGGATCGGGTTTGCGCCGACCGATGTGGAGGTCTCGCCTGACGGCACCACGCTGTACGTGACGCTGGGCGGACTCAACGCGGTCGGCGTATACGCGCTGCCTGCCGGCCAATTCCGCGGCCTGATTCCCACCGGCTGGTACCCATCGAGCATCGACGTGAGCGCCGACGGCCGCACGCTCGCCGTGGGTACGCTGTTCGGTGTGGGGTCGGGAGAAGGCCGCAGGTCCGGAATGGAGCGGAAGTACGTTCATTCGTACCGCGGTTCTGTAAACGTCATCGCGGTGCCCAATGAATCGGAGCTCGCTGCATACACGACGTCGGTCGCACGCAACAACCGGCTCATGCTGGGCGCACCCGAAGCGCCGCCCGCGCCGCGAACGGTCGTGGCGCGCGCGGTGCCCGAGCGGCCCGGCGAGCCCTCACTGATCGATCACGTCGTGTACATCATTCGCGAGAACCGGACCTACGATCAGGTGCTCGGCGACATCGGCCGCGGCGCGAGCGACTCGTCGCTCGTCCAGTACGGCCGCGACGTCACGCCCAACTCGCACGCCCTCGCCGATCAATTCGTGCTATTCGATCACTTCTTCGCGTCCGGCGGAAACTCGGCCGACGGGCACAACTGGCTCACGCAGGCCAACGAGACCGAATACCCGATGTGGCCGCTGTACGAGGGCCGCAGCTATCCGTCGGAAGGGCAGGATCCGCTGGCCTATTCCGCGGGCGGCTTCCTCTGGGAAGCGGCGCAGAGCAAAGGCAAGACGGTGAGCGTGTTCGGCGAGTACGCGCCGGCGCCGATGAGCGACAGCGCATCAGTGCGTGAATCGCTGCTCGCGCAGTATCGCGACTCCCAGCCGCACAATCCGGCCTATTTCCGCGCGCTTCTGGCGAAACGCTTCAACACGCATTCCCCGATTCCGTCGCTCGATCGGCTGCTGGTGCGCGAGTATCCGGGGTGGACGCAGGAGATTCCCGACGTCGTCAAAGCCGACGTATTGCTGGAGCATCTCCGTGAGTGGGAAGCCGCTGGTAAAATG
>DASRAP010000265.1:0-2015 GCA_035638155.1 Gemmatimonadaceae bacterium
CGTCGTGAGATAAAACGACTTCTTGTCCTTCGAGAGCGAGAGGGCGTTCACCTCCCACTTGCCCGACGTGAGCTGCTTCCTGCCCGTGCCGTCGGCGTTCGCGGTGTAGAGATGCGCGTAGCCGTCCGCCTCGGACACGTAGTAGACGCGCTTCCCGCCGTCGATCCACCCCGAGCAGCGGTTGCACGGTCCGCCGATCCACGCGCTGTCGTGCAGGGCCTCGATCAGTGTGGCGCGCCCGGAGTCGGCACTCACCGTGTAGACCCAGCGATCCTTGAAGTCCGCGCTGTTCGACATCACGAGCGCGGCGGTGCCCGTTTCGTTCCAGCCCAGCACCGACATGGTGATTCTGCGTGATGCATCGCTCGTGCCGGCGAGGCGGAGCGGATGCACCTGACCCGAGGGCAGCGACATGAAGAGCAGGCGCGTGGCCGCGGCCGGCGCGTCGCCCACTTTGGGCCTGCCGTTGATCTCCTCCACATAGCCCGTCGACGTCACCCACGACGGCACGAGCGTGCTCGTCGTCTGCTGCGCCGCAGGAATGGTTGCGGTGAACAGCACGGCCCGCTCCGATGGTGCCGCGGCGATGCCAAGCGGGCGTTCACCGGCCTGAAGCATGAAGGTGCGCGGTGCCGCGTTCGCGACCGCAGCCGGCGTGCCTCCAGCGGTGCCGCCATCCCCGCCCGCGTCTCCGCCACGGCCACCACGTCCCCCGCGCCCGCCACCCGCACGTCCGTCCGCGCGTGCGACGCTGTCCTGAAACGCGCGATCGCGAATGACCGAGAACAGCTCACGCTGCTGGCGCTCGAGCGCCGTGCGCTGCGTCGCGGCACCGGTGTCCGTTGCCGCCGTCGCTGTGCCGCCCGCGCCGCCCCGGCCGCCGCCACGCCCGCCGAATCCACGACCCGCCGCGTTCGCCGAACCGCCCGCCGACACAGCGGAATCGACGGTACGAATGTCCGTGAGTTGGCGGACGCCGCTCGTGCGCACCGAAACCGCATACGCGTTGTTACCGCTCACATAGAGCACGTCACCGCCGTCGGCGCTCCAGGTGGCGCCGGATTTGGGATCGGTCGTCTGCGTCAGCACGCGCGCTTCGCCCGACTTCACGTCGGTCACGGCGATCACGTTGCCGCTCGTGGCAAGGCGCATGGTGCCGTCAGGAGAGAGCTCTCCCGTTTCATTGAACGCGACACCGGTAAGTGGACCATTCACACGCTCCGGCTTCGCGCCCGCCTCGGCGCGCACGCGGAATTGCCGCACGGGCAGACGCCAGTCGGAGCCCGGCTCGAGCCAGCTGAAGTAGATCCACTTGCCGTCGAGCGTCCAGCGAATGTTCTGCGGTTCGCGGCCATAGATCTCGGGGCCGCGCATGATGTTGGCGATGGTGAAATCGAATTTGGGTGCAGCCTGGGCGCCGGCCGCTGGAGCGACCAACGGAGCGAGCGCCGGGAGGGAAAACGCGAGCGCAACGGAGCGAAACGACATGACGCCTCGGAGAAAGGACCACCAAGCGGAAAGGTAAGGCGCGGCGTTTCCCGGGCGACAGGGAATGGGGACGGAAGCGTTGCCCCTGCGCGCCAGTCCGGCGTATCATGCCGGACTCATTCCTCCGAGGCAGGGCATGTCGCGGGCAGCGAGCCTTCTCCGAAGCGCGCTCGGCGCACTCAGCGTAGCATTTGCCGCGCTCAGCTGCGGAAGTGATACGAGCGCGACGGCAACGTCCGATCCCGTTGATCCGGCAGGAGTCTGGAACTTCAGCATCGTCAACACCGTCACGACGGGCGCGTGCGCCGGAGAAGCGGGCGACTCGTCGCTTGATCCGATTACCATCACGAAGACCGGGTCGCGCGCACCATACAGCGTGACAGCAAAAGGTTTTCTCGGCGTGCAGTCGAACGTTCTGACCGGCACGTTCAGCTCGAGCAAGAAACTGACGATCAGCGGCAGCTATGCCGAGGACGGCGGTACGACGACGACCACACACACGCTGACTGCCACAACGCCCGATCGCA
>DASRAP010000266.1:0-5499 GCA_035638155.1 Gemmatimonadaceae bacterium
TGAGCACGCTGACGAGCGCGTTTGGTCCACCGGTGCTCGATGCAATCGCGACCGCCTTGGGCAGCGCGAAGGGCAAACGAGCTGCCGGCGGACGCGACACCGCCGCTTGCGTGACCGAGGGCGTCGCGCGGAGCGGTGTACCAATGCGACGCACGCGGCGTCCCCCGCCAATGGCGCGAATCTTTTCGACGATCTCCTGCGACAGCGATGCAAGCGCCGCCGGGCCCGCTCGCGCCGTGGGCTTGGTGATGTAGTCGGCCGCCCCGAGCGCCAGCGCGTCGATGGTGACCTTGGCGCCTTCCTGCGTGAGACTGCTCGCCATGATCACGCGAACGCGCGGGAACTTGCTCAGAATGAGTGGAAGCGTCGCGAGACCGTCCAGTTCCGGCATTTCGATGTCGAGCAGCGCGACGTCGGCCTCGGTATGCGCGAGCGCACCCAGTCCGAGCCGGCCGTTCGACGCCGTACCGACGACCTTGAGATCAGGCTCGGCATCGATGATCTGGCGCAGCGCACCACGAACTACCGCGCTGTCGTCGATCAACAGCACACGCACCACACTCATGACCGCGTCTCCCTATTGGATGCCGCAGGCCGCGAGCTTTGCGTCGACGATGTCGCCGTCGAACGGCTTCATGATGTATTCGTTCGCGCCACGCTCGAGCGCGTCGGTAATGCGCTCGAAGGAGTTGTGCGTCGAGCACATCACGATCGGCGGCTGCGCGAGCTCACGCGCGGCACGCAACGTCGAGACGAACGTGAGGCCGTCCATGACGGGCATGTCGATGTCGCACAAGACCGCCTGGTACGCACCCGTGCGCAGCCGCTCGAGTGCGGCCGCACCGTCGCCGGCTTCGTCGACGGTGTGACCACGTTCCTCGAGAATCCGCCGCATGGCTTTGCGGATCACGGACGAGTCGTCGATGACGAGAAGATGCATGGACGGGAGAGAGAACGAGAGAGAGAGCGAGAGAGCGAGAGAACGGGGGAACGGGAGCCTCAGGCCACCTTGACCAGCTTCGGACGGCGGGTTGGTGAAGCGGCCGGGGATACCGGCTGCTTCACGCCCACCTTGAACCGGCTCACGAGCCGCTCGAGCTCCGTCGCCATTGCGGACAGCTCGCGGGCGGCCTGCTGCGCGTTCTGCGCGCCGCCGGACGTGCTCTGCGCCGCGGTCGCGACGCCGGTGATGTTGCCGGCGATCTCGCCCGAGCCCTTCGCGGCTTCCTCGACGTTGCGCCCGATTTCGGACGTCGTCGCGGCCTGCTCCTCGACGGCGCTCGCGATCGTGCCGCTGATGTCGTTCACCTGGCGAATCACGGTCGTGATCTCGCCGATGGCCGTCACCGCTCCCTTCGTATCGGCCTGAATGGCTTCGATCTTGCGCGTGATGTCTTCGGTGGCCTTCGCGGTTTCCTTCGCAAGCTCCTTCACCTCGTTCGCCACGACGGCAAAGCCCTTGCCCGCTTCGCCCGCGCGCGCCGCTTCAATGGTCGCATTGAGCGCGAGCAGGTTCGTCTGCTCGGCGATCGACGTGATGACCTTGAGGACCGCCCCGATTTCCTCGGACGACGTGCCGAGCTTCGTAATCGTCGCATTCGTGGTGTCAGCGGCATGCACCGCGCTCTGCGCGACCTGCGCGGCCTGCGACGCGTTCGCCGCGATCTCCTTGATGGACGCACTCATTTCTTCCGCGCTCGCCGCGACGGTCTGCACGTTCTTCGACACCTGCTCGGCGGCCGCAGATACCACACCCGCCTGCGTGGACGTTTCTTCCGCGTTCGCACCCATCTGTGTGGACACAGCGGACAGTTCCTCCGACGCCGCGCCGAGCGTGCGCGCGCTTTCCGCAATGGACGTGATGCTGTCGCGCATGACGTCGACCGCCTTGTTGAGCGCGACACCCATGCGACCGACTTCATCGTCGCCCGTGACTTCCAGCTTCGCGGTGAGGTCCCCTTCACCGACCTGCGTCAATACTTCAACGGCCCTGGCCAGCGGACGCTTGACGTCCCGCCGAATGAAGAAGACGATGAACGGAATGAGCGACAGGAGCAACGCACCGAGCATGATGGTCGTCCAGCGCGTGACCTTGCTGACGTGTGCCGCGTTGTCGGCGAGGTCGGCCTGCACCGACACGACCACGGAATCCATGAGTGCCGTCGGCGGCCGGTCCAGGCCTTTGACGAGTGCGTCGGCTTTCTTGAAGTCCTTGCCGGCGGTCTCGCCGAACGCCGCCATGGCATCATGGTACTTCCCGCCCATGACCTGGTGCGCGGTGGCGAACCGCTGCACCTGCGATTTGACGGCGGAGTCCGATGTCTGGCGGATGAGCGAGTCTGCCAGAGTCTGCACGAGCTTCTCGGTCTCGACGAACGACTTCGCGTACTTCTCGAAGCCTTCCTTGCTGTCCCCGCGAAGGAGGAGATCCTTCCACTCCTGCACCTGCTTCTTGAACGTCACCTGTGTGACGCGGGCAAGGTCCTGCTGCGCAGCGGCGAACGCAAACTGCTTGCGTTCCTTGGCTCCCTGCGAGAGCAGCACACCGCCGATGAGGGCGGAGAGGAGCAGAAAGGCCGTTGAAAGAGCGTAGACCTTTGCTGCGATCGAGAGACGAGTGCGTTTCATGGCGACGACCGTGAGGAGAGAGTGGGCGTGTTCTAGAACTTGTAGGACAGGTCGAGCTGGACCCGCTTGAGCCACGGGTCACGGCAGCCGGTGAACGGCGACGTGGTGCACGCGGTCTTCGAGTCCGGCGGCGTGAGCTTGCCGTTCAGCGTGGGGTCGAGGAGACGCCCGAGCCACATCGCTGCGCCGATCGTGGCGTTGCTGCGCCACTGGTAGACGACGCCCGCCTTGTGATTCATCACGTTCGTCGCGGCGCGGAGATCCTGCTCGTTGAGTGCGCCCACCACGGCGTCGCGCTGAATGCGGAACAGCGTCCAGAAACCCTGCACGTCGTGCGGCTGCGAGAGCCGGCCAACACGCACGTCACTGAAGATGCCCGTGCGCTGGGCGTCACTCGCCGCCGCGGCGTTCTGCACGACATCGAGCTGCACGACGATCGGGAGCTTCGGGCGCGGCGTGTACTCGAACGCCGCGAGCACGTCACGGTACTCGAAGCCGCCCTTGTACCCCAGCACCTTGCCCGCCGAATCCGTGCGCAGCGGGTTGGTGGCCGACGCGCCTTGCTTGAAGGTGCCGGCCGAGATCGCCTGCGCGAGCGCGTCAGCGCCCGTGATCTTCGATGTCGTGAACGACACGCGTGTGTTCACGTGCGCGCCGAGCTTCCACTTGGTCTGGATCTGGCCGCCCGAGATGTAGCTGTCCTTGCCGCCCGCGACTTCGAGCAGCGGAAGCACGAAGCCGGTGACGGAGAGGCCCTGGAATACGCTCTTGCGCGACCACGTCCACGACGGCGCGATGCCCTCGGGATTGATGTCGTTGCCGAACGTGAGTGAGGTGCGTTCCCACGGATACGCGAACTTTCCGCCCACGACTGAGAGTCCCGGCACTGCCTTCGGCTTGTACTGCACATAGAACCGGTCGAATCCAACGGTCTTGCGGCTGAAGAAGCCCGTCTGCGTCTGATTCGGCGACTGCACGTCTTCCACCGCACCGGTGGCAACACCGATGAGCGCAGTGACTTCATCCGTCAGTGCACCGCCAATTCCAAGGCGAGCGCGCGAGCGTTCGCGGCTCCGCGACTGCGTGCCACCGGACTGGAAGATCCCGTCGTAGCGCACGCGAATGTCGCCCGAGAAACGGAAGTTGCCGAGTCCCGAGACCTTCTGCATGAGGCTCTTCTCGACGTCGGCCGTCTGCTTCACCGCCGCTTTCTGCGCGGCCTGCAGTGAATCGATGCGCGCGGCGAGCGCGAGCGTCGTCGGCGGAACAATTTCCTTGACCGGCGCCTTGACCGAATCCTTCTTCGGCTCCGGCTTCGGCGGCAGCAGCACCGCCGCGAGCGCAGAGATCTTGTTGCGGAGCTCCGCGATGGTGTCCGCCTGACCCTTGAGTTGCTTCTCCAGCTGCGCCGTCGTGACCACTTCCTTCGAACGCTTCACAGAGTCCGCAACGTCCTTCGCACGCTTGGTCGAATCCGCGACTTCCTTCGCGCGCTTCGCCGCGGAATCCGCCTTGAGCGAGTCCGCCACGTGCTTAGCCGCAACGGCCTTTACCGAATCGGCTGTCTTCCGCGCGGCGACCGCTTTCACGGAGTCCGCGGTTTTCTTGACGGCCGATGAATCGACAACCCGCGGCGCCGGCGACGACTGGCCGCGCCACAGTGAACCGAGATCGTTGCCGCCCTGCGCGCGCGCCACCGGCGCGATGACAACCGACGCAGTCAGTGCCGCGACAAAAGCGCGGCGAAGAGTTCCAGTCATCGTTATGCCGCCTTTCGGAAGCCGCCAGACACCGGCGTCTGCTCGGCATGGTGAACGTCTGAACCGACCGTGGTATCGCAGGTGAAGCGGCTCACGAGCTGCTGGAGCTCCGCCGCCATCTGCGCCAGCTCGCGCGCGGCCTGCTGCGCGCTCTGAGAACCCGTCGACGTGCTCTGCGCCGCCGTGGCCACCGCGGTGATGTTGCCCGCGATTTCGCCCGAACCCTTTGCCGCTTCCTCGACGTTCCGGCCGATTTCCGCCGTCGTCGCCGCCTGCTCTTCCACGGCGCTCGCAATCGTGCCGCTGATGTCGTTGATCTGCCGGATCACCGTGGCAATACCGCCGATCGCTTCCACCGCACCCTGCGTGTCGCCCTGGATCGCTTCGACCTTGCGCGCGATGTCTTCCGTGGCCTTCGCGGTTTCCTTCGCCAGCTCCTTCACTTCGTTCGCAACGACGGCGAAGCCCTTGCCCGCCTCACCTGCACGCGCTGCTTCGATCGTCGCGTTCAGCGCGAGCAGGTTCGTCTGCTCCGCGATGGACGTGATCACCTTGATGACGTTGCCGATCTCCGCGCTCGACACACCGAGCTGCGTGACCGTCGCGTTCGTCGAATCCGCCGTCTGCACCGCACGCTGCGCGACCTGCGCCGCCTGCGACGCGTTCGCCGCGATTTCCTTGATGGACGCGCCCATCTCTTCCGCGCCCGCCGCCACCGTCTGCACGTTCTTCGACACCTGCTCTGCCGCGGCGGACACGACGCCAGCCTGCGCGCTGGTTTCTTCCGCGTTCGCGCCCATCTGCGTGGACACCGCCGACAGCTCTTCGGACGCCGCCGCGAGGGTCTGCGCGTTCCGCGCAATTGCCGACACGCTGTCATGCATGGCGGTCACCGCGGAGTTGAGCGCGGTGCCGAGCTCGCCGAACTCGTCCTTCGTCGTGATATCGAGACGGACGCGGAGGTCACCGTCCGCCACCTGCTGGAGCACGCTCACGGACTGGCGAAGGGGCGCGCTGACGACACGCGCGATGAACAGGCCGAGTACGATCGCGATGATGACGACCGCGATCAGCGTGATCACCGCCGTGCGAATCGCGTGCGACGTCGTGA
>DASRAP010000267.1:0-16623 GCA_035638155.1 Gemmatimonadaceae bacterium
CCCAGTCCCGAATTGCTTCGGTCGTCGCGTCCTTGAGGGTGCGGGTTCCGGCCGTGACCGGTACCACCCTCGCGCCGAGCAGATGCATGCGGAAGACGTTGAGCTTCTGGCGCCGCATGTCCTCTTCGCCCATGTAGACGACGCACGTCAGCCCGAGACGCGCGCACACCGTCGCCGTTGCGACGCCGTGCTGCCCCGCGCCTGTCTCGGCGATAATCCGGGTCTTCCCCATGCGCTGCGCCAGCATGGCCTGGCCCAGTGCATTGTTGATCTTGTGGGCACCGGTGTGGTTCAGATCCTCGCGCTTGAGCCACACCGGCGCGCCGACCCGCGCGCTGAACCGCGGCGCGTCGCTGAGCGGCGTCGGCCGCCCGACATACGTGCGGAGCGCCAGCGTGAATGCCGACGTGAACGAGTCGTCGGACCATGCAGCGTCGAACGCGGCCGTCAGCTCATCGAGCGCGGGAATCAGCGTCTCGGGGACATAGCGGCCCCCATACGCGCCGAATCGCCCCGCGACCGGCGTCGCTACACCGTCCATACGGCCTCCGCAAACTCGCGCATACGCTCGTGATCCTTGATTCCTGGTGCGCTCTCCACGCCCGACGACACGTCGACGATGTCCGGATGCAGTGCGTCGATGGCGTCGCGCACATTCGCCGGCGTCAGTCCGCCCGCGAGTACAATCTCTCGCGCGCCACGCACGTCGTGGAGTGCATCGGCAAGATCGCGCCACGGGAGCGCGACCCCGGTGCCGCCAAGCTTCCCGTCGACCTTCGCGTCGAGCAACGTCGCATCCGCACTGTCGATCAGGTCTGCGGCGGCGGCTGGGAGCGTCGCGCCCGCAACTCTGACAACCGCCCACACCTGGCACCCGGTTTCGTCGCGTACGGCGGTCACCGCATCCGGCGTCGCATCGCCGTGCAGCTGCACCACATCGAGGCCGGCGGTGCGCACGGCATCAACAATGACCGACGCGTCGGGTTTGGCGAAAACGCCGACCCGAAGGGTGTCCTCGCCCACGGCGGCGAACACGTCGCGCGCGCGTTCAGGAGAAATGTTTCGCGGGCCGCCCGCGAAAATCACGCCCACATAGCGTGCGCCCAGGGCCGACGCGGCCTCGGCGTCCTCCGGACGTGTGAGCCCGCAGAACTTGATGTCAGGCCGCATGCCGCCGGTGCCGGCGAACGGAAACCAGCGCACGCACAGCACTCGTCGCGTCGCCACTCGACGAAAGCGCCGTGCCGACGAGCACAGCGTCCGCGCCGAGTGACGCCGCGCGCTCGACGTCGCCGCGCGTCCGGATACCGCTTTCGTAGACCGCGAGGGACGCCGCGGGAATCATCGGAATGAGCCTGGTGCTCGCGCTATCGTCCACCTCGAGCGTTTCGAGGTCACGATTGTTCACGCCGATGATCGCGGGCCGGAGACCGAGAATGCCGTGCAGCTCGCGCTCCGTGTGCACCTCGACGAGAGCGTCGAGTCCGAGCGCGGACGCGTCCGCCATGAGCTCGGCCAAACGATCTGCCGGCAACGCACGAACTATGAGCAGCACGGCCGATGCGCCGTGAATGACCGCCTCGAGCATCTGGAGGCGGTCGACGATGAAGTCTTTTCGAAGCCGCGGAATCCTTGCCGGGGCTGCCGCATCGAGATCGGCAAGCGTTCCGCCAAATTCCCGCTCCTCAGTCAGAACCGAAATCGCGGCGGCACCGCCCGCCGCATACGCCTGGGCCTGATCAGCCGCCGACAGGCTCGCCGCGATCTCGCCCTTGGAGGGCGACCGCCGCTTGATCTCGGCGATCACAGCCACGCCCTGGGTGTCACGAAGCGCGTTGGCGAACGAGGGACCCCGGGCCGCCAGCCGGGCCGCGGCCTCGAGTCGCTGGGCGTCAGGCAACAGGACTCGGACACGCTCGTGGGCGGCCTCGGTCAGCCTCCCCAAAGCTCCTGTTGGCTGGGTCCAGCCGATCGACGCTTGCACTTCGGGTCCTCTTCGGAGATATTTCGGTCGATGTTCGGCCGCCGTTGTGGCGGCTAAACCTTCGCTCAGGACCCTTCCATGCCCCTCACGAAGCGCCAGCGGGAAATCCTCGACTATCTCAGCGCGTACGAGGAAGAACATGGCTACGCGCCGAGCTTCGAGGAAATCGCCAAGCATTTCAACTATAACTCGCTGGCGACGGTCCACGAACACCTCAGCAACCTCGAACGCAAAGGCTACATCAAGCGGTCGTACAACGAGAGCCGCGCCATCGAGATTCTCCCGTCGGCCGCGTTCCCGCGCGCACGCGAGCTTCCGCTGCTCGGCATGGTCGCCGCTGGTGCCCCGATCGAAGCGATGGAGACGGACGAGAGCGTTGCCGTTCCCGATTCGTTCGTCGGCCGAGGCAGTCACTACGTGCTCCGGGTGAAGGGCACGTCGATGATCGACGAGCAAATTCGCGACGGCGACTACGTCGTCGTACAGGAACGGAAGGCCGCGGACAACGGCGACATGGTCATCGCGCTGATCGACGGAAGCGCGGCCACGGTCAAGCGGTTTTTCCGCGAGCGCGACGGGCGCGTGCGCCTGCAACCGGCCAATGAGCAGCTCTCCCCGATGTACTTCCGCGACGCCGACCTGACGATTCAGGGAGTCGTCGTAGGTGTGCTCAGGCGGTACTGAGTGCCCGATCGCCGGACGTCGCCGCTCTCAGCCGTTCGAGCGCACCATACGCCGCTCCACTGCTGATCGCACCGCGGGCGACTTCGATGCCCGCTCCGATGTCCGGCGCCAGACCCGCCACGTAGATCGCGGCGCCGGCGTTCAGCAGGACGGCATTTCTCGCGCCGGATTTTCCGCCGCCCGTCAGTACCTCTTCAATTACCCGCACGTTGTCCGCGACGTCGCCGCCGGCGAGATCCGCGGCATCGTCGGCCTTGATGCCGAAGGCCGCTGGATCAACCTCGAACTTCCTCGTCGCGCCATCCCTGAGCTCGACCACGTGCGACGTACCGAGGGGTGAGAATTCGTCCATGCCGGGCTCGCCGTGGACGACGAGCACATGCAACGCGCCGAGGCGCGCCAGCGCGTCGGCGATGAGCGAGAGCCGGTCGGGATAGGAAACACCGACAACCTGGCGGCGGACTCCAGCCGGATTCGCGAGCGGCCCGATCATGTTCATCACGGACGTAATGCCAAGCTCGCGACGGATCGGAATCGCGTGGCGCATTGCCGGGTGCATCGCGGGTGCGAACATGAAAACCATCCCGGCCTTCGCGAGAACTTCTCCCAGCCGCGCCGGGGGGACGTCAATGGACACGCCAAGTCCGGCGAGCACGTCGGCGCTTCCGCACTTGGTGGTGAACGACCGATTCCCGTGCTTTGCCACTCGGGCACCGGCGCCGGCGGCCACGAACGCGGCCGCGGTAGAGATGTTGAACGTCGCGGTCGTGCCGCCGCCGGTGCCGCACGTGTCGATGAGCGTATCAGGGTCCGGCGCGTCGACGCGCACCATGGCGTTTCGAAGCGCGGTGGCGGCCCCCGCGACTTCGTCCGGGGTCTCCCCTTTCACCCGGAGCCCGACCAGCAGCGCCGCGATCTGCACCGGCGTCGCTTCCCCGCGCATTACGGCGTCGAACGCTTGCGTCGCGCCTTCGGCCGATAACGATTTCCCGTCGGCGATGTCGCGAATGGCGGCGGCGAGGGTGTCAGACACCGGCGAGTGGTGTCGCCAGTTTCTCGTGCAGGCGCGCCTCCGCCGCGGCGAGCGCGCAGACGTAGCCGAGGAGCCGGACGCGTTCGACGTCTTCTTCGACGAACAGGCCGCGCTGCGCGCGGTTCGTGACGTTCATGACGCCAACCAGCTCGCCCCGCAGGACGAGCGGGAACGACATGAACGATCCGGTCGTGAGGTACTCGTCTCCCAGCAGAGGACGCGACTGCGCGTCGTCGGGATCCACCACGAGCAGCGGCTCACGCGTGGCGGCGACGTGGCCCGCGACTCCTTCGCCCACGCGAATGCGCTGCCCTTCCTTGATGTGCGGCGCGAGCCCGCGCGCGGCCGCGAGGTAGAGCGCGCCGGGTTCGGGAGCGCGCAGGAAGAGCGAGCAGCGCTGCGCCTGCAGGTCATCACCGACGAGCGAGAGAAGGCCGTCGGCGATGGCCTTCGCATCCTCGGTTGACGCAGAGAGCGTGAGGACGCGCTCGAGCAGGTAGAGGGTCCGCGAACGCTGGCGGAGGGATTCGCTCCGGCGGTGGAGCTCGACGTGCGCCTGCTCGAGCTGTGCCGTTCCCGCAATCACCTGCTGCTCCAGCGCGCGAATGCGTTGCTGAAGGCGCCGCGATTCCTCCGCGGCCCGCGCCTGGACGCGCTCCGCCGCAACCGTCCCGCTCTGTCGCGAGCGCGCTCCGCGCGCCTGCACGAGCTCTTCCTCCAGTTTCGCAAGCTTCGCGACATACTCAGCGTGCGTGCGCCTCGTAACTTCCTCGAGGGCACGGACCGCTTCTTCGCGCGCCTCATGCTCGAGGAACTTCGCGAACGCGAGCTCGAACATCGCCACCGCGGGCGCGAAGCGTTCCGTAACGCGCGTGCCGAAAATCCGCCGGGGCTCGTGGCACAGCACCAGCGCGCACAGCTCGCCGTCGTGCTGAACGCCCTTGATGGCAAGCTGGCCTCCCTCCGCGAGCGGTTTCACCCCAAGCAGCGCCGCGTATTCCGCCGATTGATCGCCCGCGTCGACGAAATCGCCCGCTGCGGCGATGCGCGCCGCCAGGGTCTTGGGCATGTGCGCAAACGCCACCTCGATCTGGGTGCGCTCGACACGCGCACCGATCGGCGACAGGATCTCGCGCAGGAGGCCCGTACGTGCGTCATGCCGGACGAGGGCCACGGTGGCGAGCCGCTCGATTTCGGCCAGCCCCTCGCCGAGCGCCACGACCGCGGCGGCCAGGTCGTGCGCCGCGTTCAGGGCGAAGGCGAAGGAGTCAAGTGTGCGCGGCGGCATCGGGGCGAAGGATGGGAGCCGCGCGGCGAGCAAGTCAATTGGCCGTGCAAATCCGGCGTTGCTCGTGCTGCGCGCAGTCCGTTATTTTTTTCTAGATGACCAACCGGGCATTTCAGCTCGTTCTGCAATATGACGGGAGCGAGTTTGCCGGCTGGCAGCGTCAGCCTCGCCAGCGAACGGTCCAGGGTGTCCTGGAAGAAGCACTCGCACGGCTGGCGGACGCCCCGGTGACCGCATTGGGCGCGGGGCGCACCGACGCCGGGGTCCACGCGCGAGGCCAGTCAGCGGGCGTGGTGCTGCCGGAAAAATGGTCCGGTCCGGAGCTCCGGCGCGCGCTCAACGCCGTTCTCCCGCATGATCTCTGGGTCGCGGCCGTGCACGAGATGGATCCGGCGTTTCACGCGCGCTACAGCGCGACCGCGCGCCGGTACAGCTATCAGGTCGGCACCACGGACGATGCGCGATCGCCCTTTCATTGCCGTTGGCAGCACGCCGTACTGCATCCGGTTGATCGCGGCGCACTCGATGCCGCCGCAAGCGCGGTCGTCGGTGAGCACCGGTTTCACGGGTTTGCCGTGCGCGGGACCGCGCCCGACCACGACGACCACACCTGCCGCGTGGCGGTCGCCGCGTGGCGAGACGTGGAACGCGGCCTCGTGTTCGAGATTGAAGCAAATCGATTCCTCCATCACATGGTCCGATTTCTGGTGGGAACCATGCTCGACGTCGCGACGGGACGCCGGCCGCTGACGGACATCCACACGCTGCTGCGCGCAGACACGAACGACGAAGTGTCCCCCCCTGCCCCGCCGCACGCGCTCTTCCTCGATCGCGTCGTGTATCCGGCGGAGCTGTACCGCGCGGCTGCATGAGCGTCTTTCTTGCCTCCGCCGCGCTCGACGCCATTCGGTGGGCGGTCGACTCGCATCTCGCCGACGGCGTATTCGTGACGCCGGCGATTCTCGACACCGACGCGTTCGGTGTCGCGCCCGCCGCGCAAGTCGAGTCGATCACGCGCGTCGCCGACGTGCCCGTGCTCGTCGTCGTCGGAGCCGTTGCCGCCGATGACCTGCGCGCGCAAGCGACCGAGTTCGCGAAAGTCTCCGAAGAAGTGGTCGTCGCGCTGCCGTTCGTCGAAGACGGGATCGCGGCCATGACTGCACTTGCCGGATCGGGAGTGCGCGTCGCCGCGACGTTCGTCGTCACGCCCGCCCAGGCCATGCTCGCCGCGAAAGTCGGAGCCGTGTACGTGTGTATCGCGACCGACGCACTCGATGCGCATGGGCACGACGCCCGTGTCGTTCTTCGCGAAACGCGCGCACTTTTTGACCGCGGCGGCATCGAATGTGAAGTGCTCGCAAACGTCTCGGGTGGATCGCTGAGCGTGACCGAGGCGCTGCTTGCCGGCGCCGACGGAGTCGTCGTGTCCGCCGAGACCCTGCGCGCCATCGTCCAGCATCCGCTCACTGACCGCGAGCTCGACCAGATGCTCGGCGATGTCAGCCGCCGTTCCCGGAGGCCAGGCAGATGAAGGCGGTTGCCGCCATCGCGGTCGCTTTGGCCTTGCTGGCGTGCGAATCGGCAACGCCGGCGTCCACGAGCGCCCAGGCGCACGCACCGCAGACGGTGGATGGAAGCCGGCGCACGGCGATCACGACTGCCGTCGAGCGCGTGGCGCCATCGGTTGTCACGGTCCAGGTCGAGACGAAGACGGCTGCGCCGGCCGACATTTTCGAAATGATGGGAATGCGCGGGCCGAGTGGCGAGCGCGTCGAGGCCTCGATGGGTTCGGGCTTCGTGCTCCGCGCGGACGGTGTTGTCGTGACCAACTCGCACGTGGTGAACGGTGCCACCACCGTCTCCGTGGCGATGCGCGACGGTACCACGTACTCCGCCAAGGTCGTCGGCGCGGACGAGCTCAATGACATCGCGGTCCTGCAGATCAACGCGCGGAACATGCCGGTCGCGCCGCTGGGGAATTCCAGCGATGTGATCGTTGGCGAATGGGCGATCGCGATCGGCAATCCCTTCGGATTCGTTCTTGGCAATCCGGAGCCGAGCGTCACCGCCGGCGTGATCAGCGGCACGGGGCGCAACCTGCTCGCGCGCGCCGAAGGCGGCGCGGGGACGTACGACATGATACAGACCGACGCCGCGATCAACCCGGGCAACTCGGGCGGGCCGCTCGTGAACGCGCTTGGCGAGGTGATCGGCATGAACACGATCATCTACACACCGTCGCAGGGATCGGTGGGCCTCGGGTTCGCGGTGCCGATCAATCGCGTGAAGCGCGTCGCGGAGGATCTCCTCGCGCACGGCGAGGTTCGTCGACCGTGGGTGGGACTCAGGCTCAAGCCTCCCTCAGGAGACAACCCGCGCGACGCGGTTGCCATGGGCGCTGTGGTTGCGACGGTCATTCCGGGGTCGCCGGCGGCCGACGCCGATATTCGCGCCGGTGATCAGATCCTGAGCGCCGGTTCGCAACCCGTGCGGAATTACTACTCGTGGGAATCCATGCAGCTTGATCTGCACGTCGGGGATGTGGTGCCCATCAAACTCAAGCGCGGCAACCGCGAGCTCGACGTCAGCGTGCGCGTTGCCGACCTTCCCGATCGCAGTGCACCGACGGTGCAGGTACTCAACGACCTGCAGATCGTGACGGTGACGCCGGCGATTCGCGCGGAACGAAACATCGGGGTGCAGGCCGGTGCACTCGTGACGAAGGTGTCACCCACGCTCAGACAGAACTGGGGACTCGAAGTCGGCGACGTGATTTACGGCGTCCATACGAGCAGCACGCCCGACGCCGGCGCCGTCAAGAACATGCTCGAGCAGATGGCGGGGCGCGGCGATTTCAATCTCTGGGTGGAACGCAACGGCCGGCGAGGCACGCTGCCGGTGGCCATTCGTCGCACATGAGCCACGACCGCTACATGTCCCCGCTCAGCGAGCGCTATGCCTCGCGGGCGATGCTCGTGCTCTGGTCCGCGCAGACCAGGTACGGGCTCTGGCGGCGCCTGTGGCTCGCGCTCGCGCAAGCCGAACACGACCTGGGAGCGGCGGTGCCGCGAGAAGCGATCACGGCGATGAGCGCGCATCTCGACGACATCGACTTCGCGGCCGTCGCCGAGTACGAGAAGCGATTCCGCCACGACGTGATGGCGCACATCCACGCCTTCGGCGACGCCGCTCCGGATGCGCGCGGCGTGATCCACCTCGGCGCGACGAGTGCGTTCGTGACGGACAACGCCGATCTCATCCTCATGCGGGATGGCCTCAAGTTGCTGCGGGATCGCGCGCTGTCCGTGCTCAAGACGCTGGCCGGATTCGCGCGAACGCATCGGGCGCTGCCGACCCTTGGGTACACGCATCTCCAGCCGGCGCAGCTCACCACGGTCGGCAAGCGCGCCACGCTGTGGATGCAGGACCTGTTGCTCGACATTGCGGACCTCGATCACCGCATCGCGACGATGCAGTTTCGCGGCGTCAAGGGCACGACCGGCACGCAAGCCAGCTTCCTCACGCTGTTCGACGGCGACCATGAACGCGTCCGGGAGCTGGACCGCCGCGTCGCGGCGGAGATGGGATTTGCAAGCAGCATCCCCGTGTCGGGACAGACCTACACGCGCAAGATCGACGCGCAGGTGCTGGGTGCGGTGGCCGGACTCGCGGCAACCGCGTCCAAGTTTTCCGGCGATATCCGCATGCTGCAGTCGTTCGGCGAGATCGAGGAACCGTTCGAGAAGGAACAAATCGGTTCGAGCGCAATGGCGTACAAACGGAATCCGATGCGCTCGGAACGTATCGCCTCGCTTGCGCGCTTCGTGCTCTCGCTCGAGCCGAACGCCAACCAGACGCACGCCGTGCAGTACTTCGAGCGCACGCTCGACGACAGCGCCAACCGGCGCCTGTCGATCCCTGAATCCTTCCTCGCGACCGACGCCATTTTGATTCTGATGGAGAACATTGCCCGCGGGCTCGAAGTCCACCCGGCGCGCATTGCCGCGCGCGTGAACGCAGAAATCCCTTTCATGGCCACTGAGGAATTGATCGTGCGCGCGGTGCGCGCCGGCCGCGACCGGCAGGCCGCGCACGAAACCATTCGCCGTCACAGCATTGCGGCTGCCACTGCCGTCAAGGACGGCGGACCGAACGACATGCTCGAACGCCTTGGCCGCGATCCCGCTTTCGGTGTGCCGATCAGCGATGTGCGCGACGCCGCGGATCCCTCGCGATTCGTCGGCCGTGCACCGCAGCAGGTGGACGAGTTCCTTGCGGAGATCTCGGGACTGCTGAGCTCAGCGACCGGACGTGAAGGCGAGGAGGTGCGCGTATGAAGGCTGTGGCCTCGACGTCCCTGCCCCTTCCGCTCCTTCGCCGCGGCAAGGTCCGCGAAGTGTACGAGATCGACGACGCGCGCCTCCTGCTCGTGGCGAGCGACCGCGTGAGCGCGTTCGATGTCGTCATGGCGGAGCCCGTGCCATGGAAAGGCACCGTGCTGACGCAGCTCACGGCGTGGTGGCTCCGGCACCTCGAAAAGGATCTCGCGCACCACATGCTGAGCGCGAGCGCCAGCGAGATCGTTCGCGAGGTGCCTGCGCTCGCGGCGCACGAGAATGAGATCCGCGGGCGCGCGATGCTCTGCCGCCGCACGGACGTCTTCCCGGTGGAATGCGTGATCCGGGGCTACATCTCGGGTTCGGCGTGGAAGGAATACAAGTCGCACGGCACACTCGCGGGTGAGCCGCTCGCCCCCGGCATGAAGGAAAGCGACCGGCTGAATCCGCCGCTCTTCTCACCGGCCACGAAGGCCGAGACCGGACACGACGAAAACATCACGGTGGCGAAAGTCGCGGAGCTGCTGGGTGCGAACGTGGCGTCGGAGCTGGAACGATTGTCCCGCCTCGTGTACGGGCGCGGGCGCGATCTCGCCGCCGAACGCGGCATCATCATCGCCGACACGAAATTCGAATTCGGCCAGCAGGGCGGAAAGATTCTGCTGATCGATGAAGTGCTGACCCCGGACAGCTCGCGCTTCTGGCCAGCGGACCGCTACGAGCCCGGGAAGACACAGCCCAGCTTCGATAAGCAGCCACTGCGCGACTGGCTCGAAGGCGAAAAGAAGGCCGGCCGCTGGAATGGCGACGCACCGGGCCCGAAACTCCCGGACGAAGTCGTGAACGCGACGAGCGAGCGATACCGTGAGGCGTATTTCCGCATTACCGGTGAGCGCCTCACCGAGAGCGCCGGCGCGTGAAATTCGCGCGCGAGGGCTACCCGTTCATCGCCATCGGCTTGCTGCTGGCGGCGGCCGGGTACGCGCTCGCCTTCACGCTCGGCGGACCCGCGTGGTGGGTGGCCGCTGCGGCCCTGTCGTTGATCGCGCTGTGGGTGTGCTACTTCTTTCGCGATCCGGACCGAACGGGCACGCGCGGCGACCAGTACGTGATTTCGCCGGCCGACGGCAAAGTGCTTCCCATTGTCGAGGTCGACGAGCCGACGTTCGTTCGCGGGCGCGCCATGCGGATCTCGATCTTCATGAACATTTTCAGCGTGCACGTGAACCGGTATCCGACCAACGGCACGGTGCGGTATCTGCACTACAATCCCGGGCGTTTCGTGAGCGCGCATCTCGAGAAGGCGAGCCTCGACAACGAGCAGATGTCCGTCGGCATCGAGCAGGGGCCGCGCCGCGTACTGGTTCGCCAGATCGCTGGGCTCATCGCGCGCCGCATCGTTACGTACAGCCGCGAGGGCGATCGCGCCGAGCAGGGTGCGCGGTTCGGACTCATTCGTTTCGGGTCGCGTGTGGATGTGTTCGTTCCCGTTGGCGCGAAGCTCGCGGTGCGCGGCGGTGAATGGGTGAGCGCGGGCACATCGGTCCTCGCGGAGCTCACGTGATGAACGAAGACCCGCGTCAACCGCGCCGCGCCGTCCTCGCGCTTCCGAACGGGTTCACGCTCGCGAGCCTTTTCTTCGGAATCTTCGCGATCGTGACGGCCTCGAAGCAGAACGACCATGACCAGACACGGGCGGCATGGTTCATCGTCGTTGCGGCCGTGTGCGATGGAATGGACGGACGCGTGGCGCGCGCCACGCGAAGCGCCTCGCGGTTCGGCGAGGAGCTCGATTCCCTGGTGGACGCCGTCTCGTTCGGTCTCGCGCCGGCGCTCCTCATGTACTTCGCGGTGCTGCGCCATGAGGGCTGGGATTGGGTGTTCGTGTTTCTGTTTACGGCCTGCGCCGTACTCAGACTTGCGCGGTTCAACGTGATGCAGGCGGGACGGCCAAAGCGGGAATTCATCGGCCTGCCCTCGCCGATGGCGGGCGGCACCCTCGCCACGTACTACTGGTTCAGCCAGACGTCACTGTACAACCAGACGGTACTGTCTGAGTGGCCGTGGCAGACCATGCTCAGGTTCCTCATGGTGTTGCTCGGTGCGCTCATGATCAGCTCCGTGCCGTATCCGGCGTGGCCGACTTTCTCGGCTCGCACACTCAAGGGCGCGGTGGGCCTCGTCGTTTTCGTCGGTCTCCTGTTCGGTCTGATCTTCCTCCCGAAAGAGTTCTTTTTTCCGGTGGGAGTGATCTATGTTTTGTATGGGATCCTTCGGGCCGCGTTGCTCGGCATGGTAGACCGTGACGGCGAGGGCCCCGAACCTCCCACTGACGACGATCTCGGGCCGTCCTCCGGACGCACCCGCCACCACCACGGCCGTCACGGCCGTGCTCATCGCCCGCAGGGAGCAGAAGACATCGGATGACGTTTCGCGTTCACATTCACATCGTTCCGCGGAAGGGACTTCTCGACCCGCAAGGCCAGGCGGTCGCCAACGCATTGCACACGCTCGGATTTGGCGGCGTGCGCGATGTACGCATCGGGCGTCATCTCGTCGTGGAAACGGCGGCGTCCAGTCAGGCCGACGCGGAAAAGGATGCGCGCGCGATGTGCGAAAAACTGCTCGCAAATCCGGTGACGGAAGACTTCGAGCTCGAGCGCGTGGAGGCGACATGAAGTTCGGCGTGATCACCTTTCCGGGGTCCAATTCGGACGAGGATACGGTGCACGCCGTGACCGATTACCTCGGCGCGACGGCCGTTCGGCTCTGGCACAAGGATCACGACCTGCAGGACGCCGACGTCATCGTCCTGCCCGGCGGGTTTGCCCACGGCGACGCGTTGCGTGCGGGCGCGATCGCGAGATTCTCGCCGATCATGCGCGAAGTGATCGCGCACGCCGACCGTGGCGGTCCCGTGCTCGGTATCTGCAACGGATTCCAGATCGCGTGCGAGGCGGGACTCCTTCCTGGTGCGCTGCGCAGAAACAACGAGCTGTACGTCGGTGCGCCGGTGTATGTGCGCGTCGAACGCAACGACACCCTGTTCACGTCGCGCTACGCGGCCGGGCAGGTGTTGCGCATGCCGATCTCGCACGGCGAAGGGCGCTTCACCGCCGACGCCGAGACGCTCGAACGTCTGGAAAGTGACGGGCAGGTCGTGTTCCGTTACGTCGACGCGACGGGAACGCGGACGTCGCGGGCCAATCCCAACGGCGCGGCGAACGATATTGCAGGCATTCGCAACGCACGCGGCAACGTGCTCGGCATCATGCCGCATCCCGAACGCGCCGTCGATGATCTGCTGGGTTCTACAGACGGACTCGCGTTGTTCGAATCGCTGATGGCCCAGGTCGCAGCGTAACCAGGAGCACTCGGAGGCACCATGCGTCTCACCTCGCTTCTCGTCACATCGGCTTCGTTGGCACTTCTCACCACGTCCGCGTACGCGCAGGGCGGCGCTCCCCCGGCAAAGCAACCTCCGGCGAAAGCGCCGGCACCAGCTCCCACAAAAGCCCCGGCGCCGAAGCAGTCCACGTCGCACGCGACGGTAAGCATCGATCCCGGCATGAGCAAAGCGCAGGTCATGGAGCGCTTCGGCAAGCCTGCGCGTGAGAGCTCACGCGGCGAGTTCACCTACCTCTTCTACGCCAACGGCAAGGAGAAGCAGGTCGGCACCGATGACGTCATCACACTCCAGAACGACAAGGTGGTCGACGCCGTGCTCCGTGCTTCGTATCGCAGCTACACCGGCAAGAGCTCGTCGCCGTCGGCGATGAGCAGCAAGGACGCAAAGAACAAGAGCGGCACGCCGCCGCTCAAGCGCGGCTGACGCATTTCCCTCAAACGACTCATGGAAGAAACGAAGCCCAGCAAGAGCGAAGAAGAGTTCTTTCACAAGCGCGACGCCGAACTGATCGCCGCGCAGCGCACCCGCCTCGACGCGGAGCGCAAGCGCGCCGAGCGCGCCGCGCACTACATGAAGTGTCCCAAGTGCGGCGCTGATCTGGTGGAGCGCGAGTTCCACCGGGTGAAGATCGACGTCTGCACGGAGTGCAAGGGCACGTTCCTCGACGCGGGTGAAATGGAGCTCATCAGCCGCATCGATCATTCGCGGCTCGGCGCGTTCGTGCGATCCATTCTCGGGTTCGAGAAATAGTGGGAGCGTCTCCGCGTCCCGGCGATCCGGCGATCACGCCGGCGCTCGTTGCAGAACACGGGCTCACCGAGCACGAATACGACATCCTCGTCGGCATGCTGGGCCGCACGCCGACGTTCACCGAGCTGGGCATCATCAGCGCCCTCTGGAGCGAGCACTGCTCGTACAAGCACTCGCGTCCCCTGCTCCGCACGCTTCCAACGGAAGGACCGCACGTCCTCCAGGGCCCCGGTGAGAACGCCGGCGTCATCGCGATCGGTGACGGGCTCGCGGTCGCGTTCAAGATCGAGTCCCACAACCATCCGTCGGCCGTCGAGCCATACCAGGGCGCGGCAACGGGCGTCGGCGGGATTTTGCGCGACGTGTTCACGATGGGCGCGCGACCGATTGCCGTACTCGACTCGCTCCGTTTTGGCAGTCTCGACCAGCCTCGCGTGCGCTACCTGTTCGCCGGCGTCGTGAAGGGTGTCGGGGACTACGGCAATTGCGTGGGCGTGCCGAACCTCGGCGGCGAAGTCGTGTTCGATCCCGCGTACGAGCACAACCCGCTCGTCAACGCGATGTGCGTCGGCGTCCTTCGCACGGAAGACCTCATTCGCGCCAAGGCCAGCGGCGTAGGCAACCCGATCATCGCCGTCGGAGCTCGCACCGGGCGCGACGGCATTCACGGTGCGTCGTTCGCGTCCGAGGATCTCTCCGAGGAGAGCGACGCAAAGCGTCCGCGCGTGCAGGTCGGCGATCCATTCACGGAGAAGCTTTTGCTGGAAGCGTCGCTCGAACTGATCACGAGCGGCCACATCGTCGCCATCCAGGACATGGGCGCCGCGGGGCTCACGTCGTCGTCCGCCGAAATGGCGGCGCGCGGTGAAGTGGGCGTGACGATCGACGTCACGAAGGTGCCCGTGCGCGAGACGAAAATGACGCCGTACGAGATTCTGCTCAGCGAATCGCAGGAGCGCATGCTCGTCGTTGCGAAGCGCGGGCATGAAGACGACGTGCGCGCGATCCTCGAGCGGTGGGACCTCAACGCCGCGGTCATCGGCGAGGTCATCGCCGAGCCCGTGTACCGCGTGACGGAGGGCGATCACGTGGTCGCCGAGTTTCCGGGCAGCCGCCTCGTGTCGGACTGTCCGGTGTATCAGCCTGAGGCGCGCGAGAGTGCCGCGGTCGCCGAGCGGCGAGGCAAGAACGCCGACGCCACGCCGGAGCGCGCGGAAGAAGCCGATCCGGCGTGGACGCTCGAGCAACTCCTTCGTTCGCCGACCATCGCCAGCAAGACGTGGGTGTATCGCCAGTATGATTCGACGGTGCGGACGAACACGGTTCGTGCCCCCGGAGGAGATGCGGGAGTGCTCCGCATTCGCGGGACGAAGAAAGGCATTGCGGTCAAGACCGACGGGAACGGGCGCTACGTGTATCTCGATCCACGCGTCGGCGGCCGCATCGCGGTCGCGGAAGCGGCGCGCAACGTGGCGTGTACCGGCGCCCGGCCGATGGCGATCACGAATTGTCTCAACTTTGGTAATCCGCGAAAACCCGAGACGTACTACCAGCTCAGGGAAGCCGTGCTCGGTATCGGCGAAGCGTGCCGCGCGCTCGGCACGCCGGTCACGGGTGGCAACGTTTCACTGTACAATGAAAGTCCAGCGGGCGCGGTGTATCCGACGCCGGTCATCGGAATGATTGGCGTACTCGAGGACGCGTCGCGCTCCGTTCCGAGTCACTTCCAGCATGCCGGTGACGCCATCGTGCTGATCGGCGAGCCCGCGAAGAGCATCGGCGGCACGGAGTACCTGCGGGTCATTCACGGCGACGTGGCCGGTGCGCCGCCGCCGTGCGATCTCCTGCGCGAGCGCGCATTGATTGACACGCTCGTTGACATCGCGAACGGCGGGCTCGCGCGGTCAGCGCACGATGTCAGCGACGGCGGCCTGGCGGTTGCACTCGCGGAGTGTGCGATCGGGAACGACGAACGGCATTTCGGACTCGACGTCGATCTCTCGCCGTGGAACGCGCAGGGTGCGCGGGCAGTCCTGTTCGGCGAGGCGCAGGCGTGCGCCGTTGTCTCGACCCATGCGGCCGACGAAGTCATTGCCATCGCCACGCGTCATGGGATTGCGGCCCGGCGGATTGGCGCGGTCGGCCACGCCGACGACGGCATCACCATTCGCATGGGCGGCCGCGATCTACGCGGCGCGGCGGTGCGATTTGCGCGCGCCTATCATGACGCGATACCAGGACGCATGCGGGTCCCGGCGGCCGCCGGCGTACCGGCGTAGGAGCAACGAGAGACATGTGCGGCATCATCGGCGTCTACGGACAAACCAACGCGGCGTCCCTGGCGCAGCTCGGCCTGTTCTCCCTGCAACATCGAGGGCAGGAATCAGCCGGGATCGTGGCGGTCGACGGCCCGACAGCGGTGGTCCGGCGGAAGATGGGACTCGTGTCCGACGCGATCACGGCCACGGAGCTCGCGGATCTTCCAGGGTCGCTCGCGATCGGCCACACACGGTATTCGACCGCGGGCACGTCGACCATCGACAACGCGCAGCCGGTACTCGTACATCTTCGGCGCGGTGACATCTCCCTGGCGCACAACGGCAATCTCACGAACGCGGAGTTGCTGCGCGACAAGCTGGAGGCCACGGGAAGCATTTTCGGATCCACGATGGATTCCGAAGTCATCGTGCACCAGCTCGCGAAAGTCGGTCCCGGCAAGCCGGAGGAAATGCTGGCCGAGGCGCTCAAGGGTCTCGAAGGTGCGTATTCGCTCGTCGTGACCATCGGCAACTGCCTGCTCGGCGCGCGGGACCCGCACGGCTGGCGTCCGCTCGTGATGGGACGCGTGGGCGACGCGATCGTGTTCGCGTCGGAAACGTGCGCACTGGACATCATGGGTGCGAAAGTCGTTCGCGACGTCGAGCCGGGCGAGATCATTGCAGTCGATGCGGACGGAGTGCGTTCGATCAAGCCGTTCCCCCCGACGCCGCAGACGCGCTGCGTGTTCGAGTACGTGTATTTCGCGCGCCCCGACAGCGCGATCTTCGGCGGATCCGTGGACCGGGCGCGGCGCGGACTCGGCCGTGCACTCGCGCGCGAAGCGCCGGCGCCGGGCGCGGATCTCGTGTTCGCCGTTCC
>DASRAP010000268.1:0-21141 GCA_035638155.1 Gemmatimonadaceae bacterium
CTGCTCGGACTGGGCGGTGACCGCGCCGGCGTGCTCGGATACATCGGCGTGTTCGGGGCGCGTCTCCACTATCTCTTCGGCAAGGACGCGCTCACCGCGACACGGCCACGCGTGTATCTCGATCTCCGCCGGTATTCAAAGCAGAGCGGCGCTGTCGCGACGTACGAGTAACCGGGTTCGCATAGTGCCCGTTCTCGGCTCTTTTGGTTTCAATCCGTGAACGAGACTCCAGCGCGCCGTGCGACGCGCTCGGAGAGCGGCATCACGTTCACGGTGTACTTCTGGCCGCCGGCAGGCGCCCAGCGTTCCTTGTACGCGGCCGATCCCCCGAAATCGAGGCCGGAGAATCGCTGCGCCACGCACCAGGCGAACACTCGATCGATGACGAACGTGCCGAGTGAGGCGCGTTCGTAGTCCGCGTCGCGGTACATGGCCTGACCCACGAGATCACCACCATCCGTGAGGTGCGTCGCGCCCGCGATCCGGCGATCCCCGTCGTAGACCGTGAGGTTGTGGTAGGTGCCCAGCGTCGTGCGCAGCTCCGCGGCGGCCAGCGTGTCTTCGACGTGCGGCGGCGCCACGTTCCACGCGCGCCCCCAGTTCCGGATCACCCACGCGTTGGCGCCCGGCTCGTCGGTCACGACGCGAAAAGCGGCGCATCGCCGGCGCGCTTTCTCGATGTCGGCCCAGAGCGATGACGCGCGCCAGTGCGCTTCGGCGTCGAAGGCGGCTGGCAGGCGATATGTCGGCTCCGGAGGGCCGGCGACGATGCGGCGCGACGCGGGCGGCGGGGCAGAACATCGCCACCACGCAACCGTCAACGGGAGGGCGATCGCGTGAAGGATGTCACGCACGGCTACGCCCGCGTGCGGAAACGGGATGCCGGGGACGATCCAGGTCGTGACGGGTTCCCAACAGTCTCGTCCCGATCGGAGGGCGACCACGGCCGCTGGGGTATCACCGCGAGTGACGAGGACGAACTTTTTACGAACGTCGCCACGCGGAACCGCGAGCGTCCGGTACACGTCATGCGTACAGGAAGAGAGCTCGGGCAGCTGCGCCAACGCATCGTCGAGCACCCGCGACCACTCGGAGAACTCGGCAATGGACAAGCCGGTCAGGCGTGACTCGACGGCGCGCACGGCGCGCGTGAACCGACGGCGAAGGCC
Organism: Gemmatimonadaceae bacterium; assembly: GCA_035638155.1. GTDB lineage: Bacteria > Gemmatimonadota > Gemmatimonadetes > Gemmatimonadales > Gemmatimonadaceae > DASRAP01. Next base: position 1,170 of record DASRAP010000268.1, read on the forward strand.
GCTCACCGCGCTCGAGCTCGCGACTGCCCGCAGGGCCGTGACGTCACGCGTCGAATTTAGCCGCGGGCCGCTTGACAGTGGTCCCGGCGCTGGCCATCCTGCGATTCCGGTGGCGCCCGTATGAGTAACGCATGAGCGATGTTCTCTCCCTGAACCTGCGGCCCCGGGGCAGCACCGCCCTGGTGCCGGCCCCGGCGGGCGTGTCGCAGGCCGCCCAGGATTCCGGAGAAACGGGCAAGCTGGCCTTCGTCCGTGATCCGTTCCGCCTCATGTTGTTCAGCCTCACGCTGCTCAACGTGAGCCGGTTGCACCAGGCGATTCCTCAGCTGGGAATGTTGCGCCCGGCACTCCTGCTGGTGGGCGCGGCGGGGGTCTACGCGTTTCTGTATCCGCGCGCGCTCTCGCGCGGCAACGTGCTCCGCGTCTGGGTCATGCGACGCGTGTCGATCCTTGCAGTCATGGCATGCCTGTCGGCGCCGTTCGGATTGTCGCTCGGCGGGTCGGCATCGTACATCATCAATTTCTACGCGAAGACGCTATTCACGTGTCTCCTGCTCGCGCTGGCGATCCGCAACGCGCGCGACCTGTACACGATGCTGTGGTCCTACGTGATCAGCTGCGGCATTCTGAGCTACTTCGCGCTGTTCGTGTTCCAACTCTCGGCTGCCGCGTCCGTGGCGAAGAACGCGCGCCTGAGCGAGCTCTACATGTACGACGCGAACGACGTATGCGTCGTGATGCTGATCGGCCTGGCGTTCACGCTGCTGCTGCTCCAGGTCACGCGCGGGATCAAACGCGTAGGGTTGATCGTGGTTGCCATGGCGATCGGTGCGAGCCTCGCGCGTTCGGGGTCGCGCGGCGGATTCCTCGGACTCATCGCGTTCGGCGCTGCGGCGCTGCTGCTCATGAACACGGCGTCGGTCGCGCGCCGCGTATCGCTGCTGCTGGTTGTGCTCGCCGGCATGGCGGCCTTCGCGCCGACCGGGTACTGGGAGCAGATGCAGACGATCACGTCGCCCAAGGACGACTACAACATGATCGATCCCAACGGCCGCAAGGCGCTGATGATGCGCGGTCTGGGATACATGAAGGCGTATCCGTTCTTCGGCGTCGGGATCGATAATTTCGGTCGTGCGGAATGCGAGATCTCGGGGATCAAGGTCGGCGGCGGCGGCACGAGATGCGGCGCGCCGCACAATTCGTACGTCGAATCCGCGTCGGAGCTGGGGGTGGTCGGCGGCCTCATCTGGGCGACCACGGTGTTCGGAGGCATCTTCGCGATGTGGCGCCTGCGGCGCCGTCTGCCGCGGAGCTGGCGGCGCGGGAATGACGTGGAGCGATTGCTCTACAACTCCACCAGCTATTTCGCGATCGCGCTCACCAGTTTCGCCGTCTCGTGTTTTTTCGTCTCCTTTGCGTGGCTCGACATCTTCTACATCGTGCTCGCGATGATGACGGGGCTGTACGTCAGCGTGGGTGTGTATCAGCGCTCCCGGACGACGGCCCCGACGCCGTCGAGCCTGCCGGCGATCACGCGCAGCACGCCGGGGTGGCGCGTGCTGGCGAGCGATCGGCGTTTCGGGCTCGGGAAGGCGAGCATGCAGTCCGCGCAATAGCGTCACACACGCGCATTCTGCACGCGCCGCTCTGCGCTCGCGCCCGCCCGAGCTTCAGCGCGTGACTCGCGACACGATCATCGTCACCGACGGTGAGCAGCGCTCGGCGCTCGCCGCGGTGCGTTCGCTTGGCCGCGCGGGGTACCGCTGCGTCGTGACGTCCGCGACGGGGCACTCGCTCGCCGGCGCCTCCCGGTTCGCAGCGCGCGACGCGAGCGTGCCCGACGCCCTGTCCGAACCCGCCGCGTTCGCCGCGTCGCTCACGGCCCTCGTGACGCGCGAACGCGCGCGGGCCGTGTTTCCCATGACGGACGCCGCCATTCTCGCGCTCGCTCCGGTGCGCGGCGCGCTCGGCGACTGCGTACTCCCCGTCCCGCCCCTCGACCAGTTTCGTGCGCTCAGCGACAAGGAACACCTTCTGCGCATCGCCGGATCGACCGGCATTCACGTTCCGGCGCAGGTGTCCCTGATCGATGCCCGCGCGGCATCGTCGCTCGACGCCGGCGCGCTCTCGTACCCCGTGGTCATCAAGCCCGCGCGGTCGGTCGGTGAGGCCGGCGGCGTGCGCCGGAAGCTCGGCGTGGAGTACGCGGCAGACGCGAATGCGCTGCGCGCCAGCATCGCCGGGCTTCCGGCCGCGGCGTATCCCGTGCTGCTCCAGCAGCGGATCGTCGGGCCGGGGATCGGCATATTCCTGCTCGTCTGGAACGGCGACGTGATCGCGGAATTTGCGCATCGCCGCATCACGGAAAAACCGCCGTCGGGCGGCGTGAGTGTATACCGCGAAAGCATTCCCATGGATGCCGCGTTGCTCGCGCAGTCGCGCGTGTTGCTCCAGCATTTCTCGTGGTCCGGCGTTGCGATGATCGAGTACAAGCGAGACGATGCCACCGGGCGCGCGTACCTGATGGAGATCAACGGGCGATTCTGGGGCTCGCTGCAGCTCGCGATCGACGCGGGCGTGGACTTTCCCGCACTTCTCGCCGGCGTTGCGCTCGGGAAGCCTGTCGTACCGGTACGCGAATACCGCGCGGGTGTCCGCTCCCGCTGGTGGTGGGGGCACGTCGACCATCTCATTGCCCGAATGAAATCGCACGATGAGTGGCCGCCGGGGACCGCGGGGGCGGCGCGTGTTGCTGCCGACGCGGTGGGTGGAGTGCTGCGGTCGGGCGACCGCGAGGAAATCTTCCGCTGGTCCGATCCGCGGCCGTTCATTCGCGAATCCATCAACTGGGTGCTGCGCCGATGACGGGCGCGCCGATGCGCCTCGCGGTCATGATCGAGACCGACGGCCCCGGTGGCGCGGAGATGATGGTGTTCCGGCTTTCGGAAGAGTTGCGCCGCCGCGGCCACACGGTCGTGCCCGTGTTGCCCGTTCCGCTGATTGGCTGGCTCGGCGGTCTTTTTCGCGGCGCGGGCTTCGAGGTGGAAGAGATTCCGCTCGGCTCGAGCTGGCTCGATGTGCAGCGCATTCAGCGGATCCGGCGGCTCATTCGCGAGCGCCGCATCGACGTGGTGCACAGTCACGAGTTCGAGATGAGCGTATACGGCGGAACGGCAGCCTGGCTCGAACGCGTGCCGCAGGTCATGACCATTCACGGTGGTCTGACGGTGACAAACGCGCTGCGGCGGCGTCTCGCGCTCCGCTGGGCCATCGGACGCTCCGCAACCGCCGTCGCCGTATCGCGCGCCACGGGCGCGCAATTTTCCCGCGACCTGGGCCTCGGTCCGGCCACGTTCACGATCGTGCCCAACGGCGTGCCCGAAACGCGTGGCGACGCGACGAGAGTGCGCGGGGAATTCGGATGTGCGGACGACGATGTCGTGCTGCTCGCGGTCGGCACACTGGAGGAGAACAAGGGGCACCGCGTGCTCCTGAGCGCGCTCGTGCAGGTGCAGCGCGCGGGCAACCGCCAACCGTGGCGACTCATCATTGCCGGCGGACGGGGGGGCGACCAGCATCAGGCGCTACTCGAACAGGCCGCCGCACCCGAGTTGGCCGGGCGCGTTCACATCGTGACCAGCCGGAACGATGTCGCGGATCTTCAGGCGCTCGCCGATGTCTTCGTGATGCCGTCGTACCGGGAGGGCATGCCCATGGCGGTTCTCGAGGCAATGGTTGCCGGAAACGCCATCATTGCGTCCGGTGTAGGGGGCATTCCGGAAGCGGTCACCGACGGACGCGAAGGGGTCCTGGTTCCTCCGGGTGATGTCGATGCGCTGGCCGGGGCTCTTCGCGCACTCCTCTCCGATCGCGCACGCCGGCAGGCACTCGGGGAGGCTGCGCGGGCGCGCGCGCACCAGCACTTCACCGTGAGTGTGATGGCCGACACCTACGAGCGTCTGTATCGGGAAGCTGCGAAGCGCCACGAACGATGAACGTTTCCGCCGTGAGAGGGTCGCAGTGCTTAGTTTTGATAACGCGCCAGCGGGTTGAAGCGTCCCGGTAAACGCACGTTACGCCACCCCGCACGTCGCTCCCCATGACCCCACCAGACCAGTCGAGCAGCAATCTGCCCGTCCCCATGACGGCCAACGACCGTCCGGCCAATGTCATCATTGCCGGACGGAACGCGCAGCCTGTGGGCGGGATGGACGCCACCACCGAGGCAGTGCCGTGGGGGCGCTATCTGGACGCGCTGCGGCGGTACTGGTGGATCGTGGTGATCGTGCTCGGAGCGGGCGTAGCAGTCGGCCGAAATCTCAAGAACAGCATCGCGCCGACGTACACAGCCGAGGCGACGATTTTCATCACGACGCCGCGGTACGGGTCGGGTGTTGGCGCGGGCGGTCCCATTCGTGCCCAACAGGTCCTCGGATCGAGCTCGTGGGAGAGCCTCATCCGCGAATACGACATCATCGACGCGGTGGTGCGCCGGCTCTCGCTCAACATTTCGTTCGCCGCTCAGGATTCGGCCCTTCGGCGCGGATTTGCGCTGGACACGACGTTCCAGGCGGGGCAGTACACGCTCAATACGGATTCCGCGGGACATTACTCGCTGGTTCGTGGCGGCAAGATCGTCGTCGAGCGCGGAACGGTTGGTGATTCGATCGGAAGAAGCCTGGGCTTTCTCTGGGATCCGCCGCCGGGCTTGCTGACGGCAGGGCGCGTCGTGCAGTTCAGCGTGTCGACGGTGAGAAACCGTTCGAGGGCCCTCCGAGGCCAGCTCACCACGAGCATTCCCGGCGTCGACGGCCAATTCATGATGCTGTCCCTGAGCGGCACGAATCCCCGGCTTACGAGGGATATCCTCAATGAGTGGGTGAAGCAGTTCGTGGGCACGGCGACGGCCATGAAGAAGGGAGGATTGACCGATATCCTCAATATTCAGGCCAGCCAGCTGAGCTCAGCGGAACAGCGACTTGTCAGCGCCGAGGAGCGGTTGCGGTCGTTTCGCGAGAACCACGCCACCGAGCTACAGGACAATCCGGGCGGTGGGACAGGCAACACGTCCCAGTATTTTCAGCTCATCTCCGACCGTGACCAGATTCGGAGCGATCGTACCGCGCTCCAGAATGCTCTCAAAGCGGTTTCGACCGCCGAGCCGACGCAGGAAGCGTATCTCGCAGCGGCCGCGAGCATCACGTCGCCGCAGCTGCGGGACGCGCTCAATCAGGCGGCCAAGGCGCAAGCCGATGTCGAGACCGCAAAGCGGCAGGGATTCGCCGACAACAGTCCGCCAGTCCAGACGGCGATCGCGGCGCGCGACGCGCTGCTGAAAGGCACCATTCCGAGTATCGCCAATAGCGTCATCGCGTCCCTGAATGCGCGCGAAGCGGACGTCAGGAGCAAGATCGACACGCTGTCGACGGGCTTGAAGAGCGTTCCCGCGCGCGCGCTGGAAGAGCAGCGCCTGCGCCGGGACTACACGCAGGCGGATCAGCTCTACTCCGCGATCAAGGCGGACTACGAGCGAAATCGTCTCGCCGACGCGCAGACCATGGCGGACGTGAAGATCCAGGAGCTGGCCGAAACGCCGAACACGCCTGGCTCCAACAACGGGCCGCGGCTTTTCATTCTCGCGATCGTGGGAAGTTTCGGACTCGGCGTTGGCATCGCGCTCCTGCTCGACCGGCTCGACCGTCGTTTCCGGCATCCGGAACAGGCCACCGTCGAGCTCGGCCTCACGATCATCGGTACCGTACCGAAATTCCGCGCCAGCCGGCGTGGGACACTCGCCGTGCCAATGATGTCGCAGGTCGTCGAGTCGTTCCGCGCCCTGCGGCTGAGCGTGCGACATCACTTCCCCGGCGAACAGCCCGTTGTGCTGTGCGTTTCGAGCCCAGGCTCAGGCGAAGGGAAATCGCTCGTCGCGTCGAACCTGGCGATTGCGTTCGCGAACACCGGTCATCGCACCCTGCTGGTCGACGGTGACGTGCGGCGCGGTGTCGTGCACACCACGTTCGGTTTGCCCAGGCGGCCGGGGCTTGTCGACTATCTCGCCGGCACGATCACCAAGGACAAGATCATCAGTCTCACGTCGACCGAGAATCTGTCCGTCATCACGTCGGGCGCGCGAAGCCGCCGGTCCCCGGAATTGCTGGTGTCAGACCGCATGGCGTCGCTCATCAACGAGCTGCGGCATCAGTACGACGTGCTCATTGTGGACGCACCGCCGTTCCTGGCCGGAATGGACGCGTATGCGCTGAGCGCTGCGTGCGGCGCGATGCTCGTGGTGCTTCGTCCCGGTGTCACTGACCGCAAGCTCGCTGCGCTGCACCTCGAAACGCTGGACCGCATGCCCATCGCCGTCATCGGCGCCGTCATCAACGGGATTTCTGCGAACTCGACATACCGGTACTACTACCGCGACTATTCGGACTACGCGAGCGAAGAAATCGATGAAGATCTTCGCGACGAGCCGGAAGTGGCCAAGCCGCGGATTCCGCACTCGACCTGACCGCGCGCTTCGCTCAGGTGCGATCGACCTGACCGCTGTACCGGAGATACCGCGCGGCACCGAGGATCGAGAGCCCCAGCTCGCGCCATTCGCGCCGCGCGCGTCCGGTGACCACCCCGTAACGGACGATGTCGATGAACACCGTCCGCAGGTCCCAGTATGCCCAGCGCATCACGGTCGTATCGCCGCGCATGAGCCACTTGGTGTAGAAGCCCCCGCGCCCGCTCGAGTAATCGCTCCGCACAGCGGCGACGTCTGCTTCCGCACGGCGTCCGTGGTCGTGGTGCACCAGCAGATCCGGATCGTAGTGAATCCGGTGTCCCGAGCTCACGACGCGGTAGAGCAGGTCGGTGTCCTCGTAGCCGCGCACCTTGCTGCCCGGGCCGAGCACCACGTCGAACAGCCCGAGGTTCCGGAGCGTTTCCGAGCGAAACGCCATGTTGCATCCGATCACCGGAATGTTCGACGGCGCGTAGTTCGTCCTGTCGACGACGCTCGGCTGGCGCGAGAGGCGAACCGTGATCGGGGCGTCCTCCGGGTTGAGGAGCTCGACACGGCCGCCGAGACACCGGAGAGTCGGGTCCGCCGCAAAACGCGCCGTAATGCGCTCGAGCCAATCGGGGGCCGGGATGGCGTCGTCATCGGTAAACGCCGTGAGCGTTCCGCGCGCGAGGCGGATTCCCGCGTTCAGGGCGTACGCCTTTCCCCGTCGGTGCTCAACCGCTTGCACGACCGGGAAGCTGTGCCGCGACGCCAGTGCACCGATGACCTCCGGTGTCTCATCCGAGGAGTCGTTGTCGACGATCACCAGCTCCCAGGCGCCCTTGAACGTCTGCCGTTCAAGGGCATCGAACAGCCGCGGGAGGTTCGCAGCGCGGTTCCGCGTGCTCACCACCACGCTGATTTCGACGGATGCGGGGGCAACCTCGCCCCGGGTGAGCGGGAATGGCATGATCATTCAATAACCGACACAAACCATAAAACTATGACGAAAAGCTGTCACGTGTCCTGGATCACCCCCTCCGGCTCGGTACTCGCCAAGGTTTCGGGTGCTGCTTATCGTTCGACGCAAGCGCTTATCCACGGTGTCCAGTTGATGTCAGGTGCCTGTTGACCACCACGGCAGAGCTGCGGGTCAACCCGTACGAGCACGGCCGGTGGTGGATGTTGCGGCTGTACGACAATCGCGAACTGCTTTACACGCTGGTCTGGCGTGAGCTGAAGATCCGGTACAAGCAATCGGTAATGGGAGCGGCCTGGGCGCTGTTGATGCCCATGCTGATCGTTGCCGCTGGCGTCACCGTCCGCATTGCGATGGCCATCTCGGCCGGCAAGCCTGTGGCGTGGCAGGACGCGACGTCCGTTGCCGTGCGCGGTGTTCCGTGGGCGTTTCTTGTCGCGGCCATCCGGTTTTCATCGGTCAGTCTCATCAGCAACGCGAACCTCGTGACGAAGGTGTACCTCACGCGCGAGGTATTTCCGATTGCGTCCGTCCTTGCGCAGTTCGCCGATTTTCTGCTGTCGACCGCCGTGCTGTTCATACTGTTGTTTGCCACTGGCACGCGGCCGGAATGGCTGTGGTTCTGGCTCCCGGTGCTGATCGCGCAACTGCTGATGATAACGGCGGGGGCCGGGATGCTGCTGTCGGCGGCGAGCCTCTTCTTCCGCGACGTCAAATACCTCGTGGAAGTGATCATGACATTCGGAATTTTCTTCACGCCCGTATTCCTGGAAGCGCACGACTTCGGTCGCTGGCAGAAATCCGTGATGCTGAACCCCGTGGCGCCGATTTTCCAGGGAATCGGGGACGTCATCGTGCACCACCAGGCGCCCGATCCTCTATGGACGCTGTACTCGACGGCGTGGGCGATCGGCCTGCTGGCGATTGCGGGGCCCGTGTTCGACGCGGCGGAGCCGTACTTCGCCGAGAGCATCTGACGTGGCCGACGTCGCGTTGTCCGTCAGGAACGTCAGCAAGAAATTTCGCCGGGGCGAAGTCTACGACTCGCTCCGCGATCTCATTCCCGCGCTCGCCGGCCGGCTGACCAAGGGCGCGAAGTCGGGATCACTCGGCGAGCGCGAGTTCTGGGCGCTCAACGACGTGAGCTTCGACGTCGCGCAGGGCGAAGCCTTTGGTGTGATCGGACACAACGGGGCGGGCAAGAGCACGGTCCTCAAGATTCTGAGCGGAATTCTTCGCCCGACGAAGGGGGAAATTGCGGTACGCGGGCGGCTGAGCGCGCTCATCGAAGTCGGCGCGGGCTTCCACCCCGATCTTACCGGGCGCGAGAACGTCTTTCTGAGCGGCTCCATTCTCGGCATGAGCCGCGCGGAAGTCCGGCGCCGGTTCGACGAAATCGTCGCGTTTGCGGGACTCGAAGAAGCGATCGACACGCCGGTCAAGCGCTACTCGTCCGGCATGTTCGCACGGCTGGGTTTCGCGGTCGCCGCGCACGTCGATCCCGATGTCCTGATCGTCGACGAAATTCTGAGCGTCGGCGACCTCACGTTCCAGCGCCGTTGTATCGAGCGCATGCACGAGGTCATCAACCGCGGCTCGACGGTCCTGTTCGTCTCGCATAACCTTCAGGCCGTCGCGGACCTCTGCCAGCGCTGCGTGCTGCTCAAGAAGGGCAACATTCTCAAGATCGGGCCGAGCGACGAAGTGGTGCGGAGCTACACCGACAGCCTGCAGGAACGCCGCCGCGTGGATGTCGACGCGGATGTCGTGGTGGAGTCGGTTACCACGCGCACGCCGGCCGGCGAGGACCGCGCATTCTTCAAGGCAGGGGAGCCCATCGCCCTCGACGTGAACGTCGTCGCGCGGAAGGACGTGGACAAGTTCGGTGTGGTCATCGATTGGTTCGACGATCGCGTCTGGAACGTGTTCAATACGTCGTCGTCCCGGCTCGGACTCGCGCCGCTGTCCCTGCGCGCGGGCGAGCGGACGTCCGTGCGCATCAATCTTCAGCTCAACTGCGGACCGGGCATGTACCGCGTGGGCCTGGGCCTTGTGCGACCCCAGGACCAGTTCGTGTACGACACGTGGCCCGCGGCCGCATCCGTGCTCGTGACGTCGGACATCGACATCAAGGGCGTCGCCAACCTTTATCCCGAGTTCAAGTTCGGGGCCGTGACCCGCGAGTAAACCGGTTGCAAGCACTCTCGTTCGGCCGGCGACCGAAGGGTCTGCGCGTGCTCGCGCTGGGTGCCCACGCGGACGATATCGAAATCGGTTGTGGCGGCACCCTGCTCGAGCTCGCGGCCGCGGGCGCGAAGATTCAGTGGGGCGTGCTCAGTGGCGATGCCGAACGCGCTGGCGAGGCGGCCCGCAGTGCCAGGCGTTTCCTCGGACCAAAGGGTGGCGCCGGTCTCACGCAGTTCGCGTTTCGGGACGGCTTTTTTCCGGCGGAGTTCACCGGCATCAAGGAGGCGGTGGAAGCGCTCGCGCGCACCGCGCGCCCGGACGTGGTGTTCACGCATTTCCGCGGCGACCGGCACCAGGATCACCGAACGGTGTCAGACGTCACGTGGAGCACGTTTCGTGATCACCTCATTCTCGAATATGAGATCCCGAAGTGGGACGGCGATCTCGCGGCGCCGAGCGTCTACCAGCCGCTGGCGCGCGCGACCGCGCGGCGGAAAGTAAAGGCGCTGATGACGACGTTCCGCACACAGGCCCGCAAGCCGTGGTTCCGCGAGGAGGTGTTCCTCGCCATGATGCAGCTCCGCGGTGTCGAGTGCCGCGCACCGTCCGGTTTCGCGGAGGCGTTTTTCGCCCGCAAAATCATTCTGGGCTGATGGCACGCGACCGGGTGCCCGGGATCCTGGCATTCGTTCCCGACGTCTGGGAGAACGCGTGGATGACGCGTCACCAGATCGTGACGCGCCTCGCCCGGTTCTTTCCCGTGGCGTGGATGGACCGGCCGCGCGAGTGGCGCGACATGCTGAAGATCCACGGGCAGCCGATCGCCCAGGGCGACGGGCCGCTTCCGTCTCCGGATACGTTCGCGCTCTACCGGCCACGCTGGCCGATGATATACCGTCCACGCGCCGCGGCGGACTTCTTCGAGCGGAGGCGGATCGCGGCGGCTCGCGGCATGCTGCGCCGGAGACAATCCGACAGCGACATCGTGTATCTCTGGCATCCGGAATACGCCCATTCGCTCGATCTCGTACCGCACCGCCTGAGCTGCTACCACGTCGACGACGAGTACTCGTTCTCGTCAGTCGAGAAGCCGGTGAGCGATCTCGAAAGCGCGCTCCTTTCCCGCGTGGACGAAGTCATCATCCATTCGGCGGCGCTGTGGGAGAAGAAAAGCGGCCTCGCGAAGCACGCATCGCTCATTCCGAACGGCGTGGATTTTTCGGCGTATTCGACGCCGACGCCAGAGCCGGAGGACCTGCGCGCAATTCCGCACCCCCGTATCGGCTACGTGGGCGTCGTGAAAGGACAGCTCAACCTGCCGCTACTCGTATCGCTCTCGGAGCGGCACCCCGAGTGGTCGTTCGTCCTCGTCGGTCCGGTCCGGTCGCTCGGCACCGATGCGGAGGCCTTCGAGGTGCTGAATAACCGCTCCAACGTGCATCTGCTCGGCGGCCGTCCGGTGGCGACTCTGCCGGCGTACGTGCAGCACATGGACGTGGGAATCATGCCGTACGATGTGGATGACTACACCAAGTACATCTATCCGCTCAAACTGCACGAGTATCTCGCGACCGGTGTGCCCACCGTGGCGAGTCCCATTCGCACGCTTCAGGACTTCGGGAACGTCTTAGCGCTGGTCGAGGGGGCTGACGCCTGGTCCGCAGCCATCGCTGCCGCGCTCGATCCGGCGGCGCGTTCGCCCGAGGCGGCTGCCGCCCGTCGGGCTGTCGCGGCGGAGCATGACTGGTGGGCAATCGCGCGACGCATCGCGCTCCTTTTCGCGTCCCGTCTCGACGGTGCGTGGAACGACCGCATCACCACCGCGGTCAGGGCCGACGCAGCGGCGAACCCGATCGGCTGAATCAGTCGTCGACGCCTTTCACACTGTCGGTGAACGTTGCCGCACAGCGGTCGAGCCGTGCGAATGATGCTTCGAAAACGGCGCGCGACTGTCCCCACGGGTCGTGAATGGCGCGGTCATCGGGCACCGGGTCGAGATCGCCGGCGATGATGATCCGCTCGCGCGGAAAACGGAAAATGCCCTGCAGCATTCGCGATTGCTGCCGGTCCATGACGATGACGACGTCGGCGCTGTCGAGCATGTCGCCGTTGATGAGGCGCGAACGGTGCGCCGACAGATCGATGCCGCGCGCGCCGGCGATTGCCGTTGAATGTTCGGGAACGCCACGCCCCGGTCCGACCCATCCCGCCGATGAAACCTCGACGTTCGGCAGCGACATACGGAGCAGCGCCTCGAGATACGGGCTTCGGCAAATGTTTCCATAGCACATCACGAGTACGTGCCCCGGAGGTGGTGTTTCCCGCAGGACCCGCAGCGCCGCCCTGTGGCGGCGCGAATGCAGCGCCATGTCTGCCCTGCGGCGAAGCCCACGGTATATGGCGCCCGCGCGGCGCCGGAGCCACGAACCCTGCGGTTTTCGTTTCTTTTTCGAACCGTCTTTCCTCGTCACGAGTCCCGTCCGTTCTCGAGCCAGGCGATCAGCCGCTGAGCGTCAGCGCCTGAAACGCGGGAGTGCGTTGGAAGCGTGAGCAACCGATCGCGCAGCGTGGCCGCGCCGGGTTCCGCGTGCTCGCCTGAAACAAGTACCTGTGCCGTGGCCTCGTGCTGATCAAGCGTGACCGGATACGCGCGGACGGCGCCCAGATCGGGCCGAGCCACCGCGCGCTCGGCGCTCGTCGTGATCGCGAATCTGAGATACCCGGCCTCGCCGCCGGCGACCGGGGCGATGGGCACCGCCCGCTCGCCCTTCCGCGCTGCCTCGTGGAATTGGCGCGCACGTTCGCGCCGGGCCATCACCTCACGCGAGTCATTGTCGAGCGCCGCGGCGGCGATGCGGAGGGACGCCGCCGTGGGCGCTCGCGGCTCATGAGCAGGATGGTAGACCATTTCTCCCAGCTTGAGGAACGGCACGGACGCCGGCACGGCGTACATGGACGACCGCGCGAGCGTCCACTGCGCGGCAAGCTTCACGACATCCATCGCGCCGCGCCCTCGGGTGCCTGATGGTGTGCCCGCAGGCTCCTGCGTGCCCGGATTCCGCACGAGGAGCGCGCCGCCCGATCCGCCGGTCGTGCCCTTGCCGCGTCCAAAACTCAGCACCGTCATCGCGCCACTGCTGCCGATGCGTCGCCCGGCGAACGTCGCACCGGCGGCCTGTGCGGCGTCTTCGATGACCGGCACACCGTGCTGCGCCGCGATGCTCATGACCCCGTCAATGTCGACCGGGTAGCCGAACAACGGAGCGACGAGCACGGCGTCAGCGCCGCGTGCGAGCGCCCTCCTCACGCTGTCGAGATCGGGGCTGAGGGTTGCCGGGTCGAGGTCGTACAGACGGACCGACACCCCCGCGAAAATCGATGCGGCGATGAGATCAATGCACGCGTAACCCGGAAGCGCGATTGTTCCGCCGCGCCGTATTGATGAACGGAGCGCCAGGACAAGCGCCGACGTACCGCTGTCGGTGAGCACGACGCCAGCGGGACCGAACCACTGGCGCAAACGGCTCGTGACCGGCTCGGGTTCACCGCGCGCGAACCCGAGCGCAACGGAGGCTCCCGCCGCCAGCGAGCCGAGCGAAACCGGCGAGTACACGGGCGGCACGCGGCGCCAGCTCACGGAATGTTGCGCACGATCAGCGGACCGAGACGCGTGGCAACGCCGAGGGGGAGATGGCGCCACAGGCGGGGCCCCCAGCTGAAGGCGCCTTCCGTGGGTGACGGCGTCGTGGTTCCCGCGGACCGCGACACGTCGTACCACCACAGGGGCTCTTCGCGCGTTCCCCACTGCAGCTTGAATCGGTGCGTGCCCGACCCAGGCGTGCACCGGCCGAAATTGAACGTCCGCACGCCCGCCGCGAGCGTTCGCTCCATGCATGCCCAGTAGAGCAGCATGTTCGGCGCTTCGCGGTTGAATTCGCGCAATGACGAGGCCCACGTCATTTCGAACTCATCGCCGAACCGGAATCCGCATCCCGCCGCCACGGCGCGTCCGTGCAGGTACGCGCATGCAAACGTGACGTCGTCGGGGAATTCGTCCGCGATCGCGCGAAAAAGCGAGAGGGGTTGGACAGGCGTGCCAAGGTCGCGCATGTGCTGCGCGAACACGCCAAAGAACGGCTCGACCTGATCGAGACCGAACGTCACGGTCACGCCTTCCTTCTGTGGCCGGCGGATCTGACTTCGGAGTTTCGACTCGAAACGCTTGAAGGTGGCGTCGGGCGTGGGGGCGAACTCGAGAAGCATCGTGACCTTCCGGTGCGAGACTGGGAGGTCCACGTCCAGCGGAATGCGGCTTCGCAGCTCGAGCAGCTTCACCTTGTCGCGCGCAGCCATGCGAACGGCTTCGTCGCAGAGCGCCTTCACCGCGGCGGGTGAGCCAAGGGGCCCGCCGTAATTCAGGAACGGCATCGAGACGAGATAATGACCAAAGATGGCGCTTCGGACGCGCACGAGCGGCAGAACCCCCGCGAGCGTCGCGCCGTCGTATGCCGCGAGCCAGATGCATTCGTGCCCGAACACCCGCTCCATGACCGCGCGCCAGCGGAACAGGTGGAAATGCGTGAATCCCGCCTGAGCACGCGCGAACGCGTTCCATTCTGTCTCGGAGCCTGCGAACCGATCGACGCGCATCAGACCGTGCTCATGCTGAGCTCACGCTGAAGCCGGAACGACGTCGTTCAGGCTCGACGCAATCGTTCCGAATGGGAAATCGCGCAGCAGCCGGGCGATGCGTCCCTCCGTCGCGGCCAGGCCGCGATAGTGGCGCACGCGCGTGAGGAGCGGCACGTCGAACCGTGGCTGTTCAGCGTCGAGCTCCCAGGGGTGGACATAAAACGTGGCAGGCACGCCGCGGGCAGACGCTTCGGCGAAGGCGCGATGGATGAGGGCGAACGGGAATTGACGAAGGTAGCCGCCGCCGGCTGCGGGAACCCTGAGCCCGAGCACCGTCGTCGTCGCGAGCGGAAACTCCGCGAGCGTCCCGGCGGGCCGGGTGATCCGGTGCGGCGCGCGCGGGGCGCTGGGGTTGCCGTATCCCGGACGCCAGATGGGAAAGACGCTCGAGTCGTATTGAAAACCTTCTTCAAGGAGAATGTCGAACGCCCAGTCGCATCCTTCCACGATCGAGAAGTTCGGTGCGCGAAACCCGATGACGGACACGCCCCCGCAGTTCTCGAGCGCTACCTTGGATGTGCGCAGGTCCTCACGAAACTCGGCGGGCGTCATGTCCGCCACGCGCCGGTGCCAGTAGCCATGCGATGCGAGCTCGTGTCCGCCCTTCACGATACGGCGGACGATGTCTGGATTGCGGTCCGCCACCCATCCCAGCGTAAAAAACGTCCCGCGGGCGCCTGCGGCCTCCAGCTGGTCGAGCAGAATGTGCATGGGCCGGTCCAGGCGTCGGGGGAGCGTTTCCCACGCCGACCTGTCGACGGCAGTCTCGAGGGCTCGGACCTGGAAGTACTCCTCGACGTCGACCGTGAAGAAATGGGTCGGGCGGCGGGTCTGATCCGGCATGGCGTACGTTGAGTCTACTTGGGCGGTGTTGGGGTAGGCAATCCAATGGAAACCCGGCAGAAACGCCGAGTCCGCTCTCCCAAGCGGCATCCCCCCGCTCTAGAATTTCGTGATGCCAAAACCGTGGCCACTCGGGAGTCGAGGCGGGAAGACATGCCTGTGAGCGCGCCGGCCACGGAGAAGCGGCTGCTTCTCGTCTCATATCATATCGGACGGAACAGTCCCACGGGCGGCATTCGGTGGAATGCCATGATGCGTGATCTCGTCGCGGCCGGCTGGCGCGTGGACGTGATCACGCTCGACCGTGAAGGGCTGGCACCCGCGTTCGAGACGCCCGACGGCATGCTGGAGTTTTTCCGTGTGCGCGGCACCGACGTTCCGCAGCGGGCACTGCGCGCACTCGCGCGCTCCGTGCGGTTTCTCACGGGGCGCCGCAATGCTGCGCCCGGCGGCGCGCTGTCGTCGTCGAACGGTGCGCCGCCGTCCATGGCCGAGCTCGATGCACGCATCGACCGCGAGCTCTGGCGCCAGGATCAGAAGCGGTCACTCCGCGAGCATATCACCAGCGTGCTCGACGGCATTGAAGCGTGGATCACGGACACCGTCTGGTCGGGGCGGGCGCTGCGGGTGGCGCGTGATCTCGCGCGGAAACGGTCCTACCGCGCGGTCGTGGTGTCGTCACCGCCGCACTACACGCAGCGAGTCGGCGCGCGGCTCTCGCGCGCGTTCGGTATTCCGTACATCGCGGATTACCGCGACCCGTGGCTGCTCGGAATCGAGTGGCTCGACAATTATCTCAATTTGTTCGAGCGCGTCATCGCGCGCCGCCGCGAGCCTGAATGGCTGCGCGACGCGACCGTGATCCTGCACAACACGCCGCGCGCACAGCGCGAGATCGGTGCGCGCTTTCCCGCCGGCATTCGTGGACGCCACCTCGCGGTTCCGAACGGCTACGACTCGGTGATCGCGGTGACCGCGCCCGATCCGGAGTGTTTCCGCATCGTGTTCACCGGCTGGCTCTACCCGTACATGGATCCGCGTCCGCTCTTCGCCGCGGCAAAACGGCTGCAGGGCGAGCACCATCTCGGACCCGACCGTCTGCGGATCGAGTTCGTCGGAACGGATGCGCAATTCGGCGGCGTCGACCTTCAGGTGCTCGCCGAGGCGTACGGACTGGGCGCGTATTTCACGCGCAGCGCGCGCGTCCCGCGCGACCAGGCGCGGCGTATCCAGCAGGAAGCCGCGGTCATGGTGGCCTACGATTGCCCGCACCCGCTGTCCGTGCCGTCGAAGTTCTACGAGTACGCGCAGCTGAGCGGTTCGATGCTTCTGCTTGGGAATCCCGACGGGGCCATGGCCGACGCCGCGGCACCGCTCGGGCTTCGCGTGTGCGCGCTCAAGGACCAGGACGCGATTTATACCGAATTGTCGAACGCGTACGGGCGCTGGTCACGCGGAGAGCTGCGCAAGCCGCTCGACGTCGAGGGACGCTACGACCGCCGACGCCAGGTCGACGTCGTGCGCGAAATACTCGACTCGCTGTAAGTCTGGCGAAGCGTCGCTCTAGTTTCGCGAGAGCACGCCGCGCATCACCTGCACGAGGTTGCGGACCTGCGCAGCCGTCGAAAACTCCTTCTCGATCCTGGCGCGCGCCTGCAGCGCCAGCCGGTCGCGCGTGGCGGGATCGTTGAGCATCGCCGCCATCGCCGCGGCGAGTGCCGCGTGGTCTCCCGGCGGAAAGAGCATGCCGGTCATGCCGGGGACGACCGATTCCTGCAACCCGCGAATGTTCGACGCAATGAGCGGCAGCCCGCTCGATTGCATCTCGACGCCTGACAGCGCGAGCGAGTCCCATCCGGTCGACGCAATCACGCCGGCGTACGATCCGCGGTGCATCATGTTGAGGTCGGAGCGGTAGCCGCCGAACACCACGCGCGGCTTCGCCTTCGCCGACAACATGTTCACATACTCCTGCTCGTCGCCGTTCCGGTTGCCGAAGAGCGCCACCCTCCAGTCATCCGCTTCGCGAAACTCGGCCAGAGTGTTCGCCGCGCGCATGAGCACGTCGACACCCTTGATCGAGTGCATGTGGCCGGAATAGAAGAACACCCGCTTGCCCGGCGGCAGACGCAGGTGATCGAAGATGTACCGCGCGTCCTTGTTCTCGGGGCGGTAGCGATCCGTGTCGACGCCAAGCCGAACGACCGTCGTTCGGCTGCGCGGTACGCCGCGGCCGAGGACGGCGGCTTCCGCCATCCCGTGCGATTCGAAGATGTAGTGGTCGGGGCCGGTGGGACTGAGCGCAACGTCGATGCGTTTCAGCGTCCGCTTGAGGATCCCATTGATGGAGCTCATGGGGCCGCCCCAGTACGAGACGAAATGCTTCACCCCGGCGTCGCGCCACGCGCGATAGATCGGACGGCGCACCGGCTGGTCGAACCCGAAGATCGTGTCGATGCCGTGGTTCGCGACGTAATCGCCCGCCCGGCGGCAGGCCGCGGGATCTTCCGTTCTGGCGTCGGTCACGACGTACTGCGAAAAATCAGCGGGCAGCGTGTCGGAGGGCCCGCGCGCCATGGTCGGATACGCGAAGTGGATGCGTTTCGCGTCGCCGCCCGTGAGCTCGAGCGCCATGCTGAAGAACGCCGCCTCGAGCGGGCCAATCGCAAAACCCGTGTTCGACTGGACGTGGAGCTGGATCAGAATCGATTTCATCAGCCGCTACTTTCCGCTGATGTACACGTGGTCGAGCTCCATGTAAAACTGAGTGTGAACGACGCCACCCTGGCCACCCCAGATGGGCTGCCAGCAGATGGATTCGAACGTCGTGCTGTGGGCGTTGGCGGGAATGAACGCGATGTTCTGCAAACTGAACGTGCGCACGCCATCCTGCCACGCGTCGATGGAGCCGTTGGGCGCACCCGGCGTATTCATGACGAGCAGGTACTCGTAACGGTGCCACTCGCCGCGGACAATCTGTACGGGCTGCGAGAAATTCTGGCGCCGCCCCACGGTCGTCGCGAGCGCGCCGTTCTGGTCCTGATATGGCGCGGCGAGATTCTGCAGCACGAAACGCGGCGCGAGCTGTGCGTCGCCGACGCCGTCGGCCTCGGGAACGATGAACGTCTGATTGCCATTCATCGCGATGTAAAACAGCTTGTTCGCGCCCGTCGGGTGGCCTTCGAAGTTCGCCGAAAGCTGCAGCCATGCCGACATGTACACGGTCGTGTGTGCGAGCTTGCGGCACGTCTGTCCCTGTCCGCTCCCCCCTTCGAAGCCCGGATGCCACGTGATGCGCGCGACGTTCGGCGGGCTTTTCGGCGCGGTCGGGTCGTTGTGAATGGTGGGCTGATCGCTGCCGTAGAAGTCCCAGTCGCTCTCGCACTCCGTTGGCCGGATGCAGTTGAACGGCCGGTCCGTGATCATCGTGAGGCTGTCGGGCTCGGCGGAAACGGTCATGCTCACCGATGCGGTCTTGCCTTCGACGGTCGCCGTGAGCACCGCCGTGCCGTCGCGGCGTCCGATGGCGAGCGCGGCGCTCGGGTCGACCAGCGCAACGTCGGTGTTGCTCGAGGACCACGTGACGGTGCGTCCGGAAAGCGCGTGTCCGGCCGCGTCCGCGAGCGAGACGACCAGGTGCCGCCCGTCGCCAGGCGGAATGCGCAACGCTCCCGGCGTGAGCGTGACCGTCGCGACGGGCGCGAGCACGGAAATGTCCGCGGCGGCGACCTTGTCACCGATCGTGGCAGTGACGGTGGCCGTTCCCGGCGCGACCGCCGTCACGATGCCTGTGAGCGAAACCGTTGCGATTGTCGCCGCCGAGCTACGCCACGTCACGGGGACTCCGGTAATCGGTTTGCCGTGCTCATCGGCGAACGCGGCAACCAGCTGACGCTGTGTACCCGGAAAAAAGCTGGCGGTGTCCGGCGCGACGACCGCCGTCGCAACGCGGCGCGGCTCGGTGGAGGATGTGTGACACGCCCCGGCCGCAACAACCAACAGACCCAGCGCGTGTGCGCGACGCAAAGCAGACATCGGCAACCGCCGCCCGGAGGCGGTCGACAGAGGAAATGCTCGAGCGACGAGCGGACGAAGGAAACGCCCTACTTGCCGCTGATGTAGATGTGGTCCATCTGCATGTAGAACGTGTTCACGACGGTGCCGCCCTGTCCGCCCCAGATTGGCTGCCAGCACACGGATTCGAACTTCGTGCTGGATGCGCCGGCGGGCAGGAACGTAAAGCCCTGCAGGTCGAACGTCTTCACACCATCCTGCCACATCTCGATCGCGCCGTCGGCATTGCCGGGCGTGTTCATCGTGAAGACGTACTCGTACCGAGTCCAGTTACCGCGCGAGATCTGTACGCCCTGCGCCAGGTTCGCCGTGCGCCCGATGGTCGTGGCAAAGCTGCCGGTCTGGTCCTGATAGTTCGCGGCGAGGTTCTGTATGACGAAACGCGCAAAGAGCGGATTGGAGCCGGCACCATCGGCTTCGGGCACGATGAACGTCGTGTTGTTGTTCATCGCGATATAGAAAATCTTGTTCGCGCCGGTGGGATGTCCCTCGAAATTGGACGAGAGCTGGATCCACGCGGACATGTAGAACTTGGTGTGGTTCAGGAATTTGCAGACCTGTCCCTGGCCGCTGCCGCCGTTGAAGCCGGCGGCAAATGTCACACGCCCCACGCTGCCGGGTGACTTGGGACCGGTGTTGTCCGACTCGATCGTCGGCTGCGTCACGCCGTACCAATCCCAGTCGTTCTCGCAGGTGTT
>DASRAP010000269.1:0-8802 GCA_035638155.1 Gemmatimonadaceae bacterium
CGGTACGCGACCAGCCCGCTCGCCATCGACACGGATTCCGGTCTCGGTGCATCGTCGTCGATGGTCCATATGCCCGGCGCCGCGACCGTACCACCGATCGCGATGCGCACTTTGCCCGGGTCATAGTTGTCGTAGACGAACGCCAGTGACTTCGGCCACCCCGCCGGCCCGGAGCTTTCCATCGAGTTCGGCACGGATTGCTCGAACCAATTGCCGATGAGGCGGCCGGGCACATCGAAGTCGATCCGCGCTTCGGGGTTCGCACCGGCTACGCGGCGCTGCCTCGCATAGATCTGCGAGCGCAGGGGTTCGGCGAAATACGCGAACGGGTTCACGCAATGCAGCGTCTCCAGTCCGTAGCGATTCGTGTTCGCGAATCCACTCAGCACCGGCACGGCCTGGTCAGCCGCGCCGAGATCGATCGACCCGCCGGGATTCGTGGTCCCGATCGCTTCGCCCGCATGGACGATCGTCCCCACCTTGATGTCGGGGCGCGGAATGATGTGGTCCAGATAGTAGGTGAATGTGCTCGTCACGCGGAAGTCGACTTTCCAGTCCGTGCCGACGGGCTGAATCATGAAGAAGACCGCTCCGGTCGCGGGTGCATAAACGGTGCGCGTCGCCGTGTCGCGTTCCGCCGGCGGATGGTCGTAGTCGACGGGATAGAAGTACGTGTGATCGGTGGGAAGCGTGTGGCCGGGGGGATTCAGGTGGCCGAGCGGTTCAATCGTTCCCTCGGCGGGATAGTCCACCGGCATGCGCGTGAACTCGGCGACCGCGCCGGGCGGCGGCGCGATGCCTCCGGTGAAATCGCCGTCGTCAGTTGGGCCGTGCTCGCCGCCGCATCCAGCAACGACGAGGACGAGAGACCAGTGCAGGGCGCGCATCCGAACCCGGGAGTGTAGGGGGGCGCAGCACGTTCCGGAACCGGCGGGCGCCGCGTACGTTATCCGCTCCTTGCGTCACAATGTCTCAGGCGGCCTGCGCAATACACAAATGACTCGAACAGTCGTTCACGCGTTGACACGGCGCTTGGCCACTGCGCTTGCTGCGCTGGTGGCTGCCGCAGGAGCGTGCGGCTCACTCGATCTCACCCAGTCGGACCCCGATCTCAACGGCTACGGACCGATCAGGCTCGCTCACTCGGAGTATGCCGTTCCGCTGCGGGGATCACTCACAATCAGCGCGTCTCGCGTGCATGGCGTCACGTTGCAGCCCATCGCTGCGGGCGCTATTGCGTGGTCATCGAGCGATCCGTCATCGGTAAGCATTGATGCAAGCGGCACCGTTATGGGCAAAAAACTCGGTGGGCCGGTGACGATCTCCGCGGTGTTCGAAGGGGACACCGCGCGCGCCACGGTGATGGTGGTCGCTGATCACGTCGAGGTTTCGCCCGCAGTCACGTCATTGCGTATCGGCGAAACTGTCCAGCTCGCTGCCGTCGCGTTTGATGCAGCCGGTGACGTGATCGGGTCGCAACCAATCACGTGGTCCGTGCAAGCCGAACGAACGCCACCGGCCTATTCATTGGTGGCGAGCATCAGCCCAGCGGGATTGCTGACGGGAGTTGCGCCGGGCCCGTTCACGGTTCACGCAACCGTTGCCGGAAAAGATTCGCCAAACATGGCCGCAGGTGTGCCGAGCACCTACGATGGAACCTGGGAAGGCGTGACCATCGCGCCCGGCCAGGCGGGACTCGTGATTCGGCTGCAGGTTCGGTTCAATGTCGTCGAAACGTGGGAGATGCCGAGCGCCGTGATATCCGGCTGCCCGAACGTCCACCTGTTCTACGGGCTGTACGGCGTCATCAACGGCGTGAACTTCCTGTCGGAACGCATTGGCGTGAGTGGCACGTTCGGCGACGCGGCGAACATGAGCGGGCGCATAGAAGCGTTCAACGCGCAGACGCCGGTTTCCTGCGGCAGCCCGTTTCCCGCCCTGCCGGCCCATTCACGTTTACCGCGGCGCTACGGCAGTAGGTCGCCGCGGCAAGGGCCGCCACCGTTCGCCGGCCCGCGCTGCACGCGTCGCCACGTTTCGTTACGACGCCGGTGGGACGGCCGTGGCGACGCGGAAGGGGAACCTGGTGCGGTGGCGCGAGTTACGGCGGGACGCCCCGAGGGCATGCGAGTTGCGCTGAGACGCTGCAACTCACACCGGCTGAGAAAATGCATCGCCTGACGAGTTTTGCGCTGTCCGCCCTGGTCCTGGTCGTCGCCGCGTGCGACAATGCACCGGGTTCCATCCCGACCGGGCCGCGACCACCGGCGGCAGATAGAGCCGGACACGGAGGCGGGAGCGCCTTGCCGACCTGCAGCGGAGCGGGCGACTGCGCCGCCGGGCCGCTCGTGTGTACCGCTGAGGACGGAACCGCAACAGTCGCCCCCACGATTATCGCCGATTTCGCCGGCGGCGTTTCGAGCGATGGCCGCAGTCCCTACATACAGGGAACCGACGGCGTGACATACAGCGTCGTCGTCACCGTCGCGACCGTGTCGTTCGGCAAAAGCAGCAAGAGCGTCAAGCACCCACGCACGTACTCGGTGAATCTGAACAATCCTGTTCCCGGCGGCGGAGGAGTTCCGCTCGGCACCATCACGGACGGGAGCGACATCAATATCGAAACCCAGTGGTATCGCGTTGGCGACGCACGTCAGAACCTGCACGACATTCCGGTCGGCCAGACGGTAACTGCGGCCCAGATTGACGTCACGTTTCACATCAACGGGCGCTTTCACATTCTGCAAATGGGGCCGCAGCCGTACGGTCACTGCCATTCGGCCCCGACTGCGGTCTTCGGCTCAGGCACGTCGTCAGGGACCATCTATCGCGCAAGCGCGACGAAGTGGGTGATCGATGTCCCCGATGGCAGCGTGGGGCGACTGTTCGATCTCTACAACACCGATCAATTCGCGGTCGACAAGGGCCTGTACTACACGCGGTTGCACTACGAGATCGGCAACTGAGTTGAACCTTGCGCGCCCACGGGCGCGCGCGAACTTAGCGGTTCAATGGCGATGCGCGTGCTCGTGGTGGATGACGATCCCTCGATTCGTGAGGCCCTGACGCGGGCGCTCTCGGAGGAGCTCGAGCTCCAGACGGCGCCGAGCGCCGAGGCCGCGCTGAGCGGGTTCGCGTCGTTCGGTCCCGACGTCGTGCTGTCCGACGTGCGGATGCCGGGCATGGATGGGCTCGCCCTGCTCCGGTTGCTCCGCGAGCGGTCGCCCCGAGTGGACGTCGTCATGATGTCGGCCTTTGATGACATGCCCACCGTGGTCGCGGCGATGCGCGAAGGCGCCTGCGATTTCCTCGCCAAGCCGCTCGATCTGCACGACGTCCGACGCGTGATCACGCGCGTCCTCGACGACCGCCGTACGCGCGAACGCTCCCGATTGTCACGCCAGGACGATGCCGCGCCGTACCAGCTCGACAGCCTTGTCGGCCGTGATCCCGCGATGGTTGCTACATACAAACTCGTGGGGCAGGCGGCCGCCGTGCGTTCCAATGTGCTCGTTCGCGGTGAAACGGGCACCGGCAAGGAGCTGATCGCGCGCGCCGTGCACTACAACTCCGCGGACAAGAACGATCCGTTCGTTGCGCTCAACTGCACCGCGCTTCCCTCGACGTTATTGGAAAGCGAGCTCTTCGGCCATGTGAAGGGCGCGTTCACGGGCGCGACCGGCTCTCGGCGCGGACGTTTCGAGCTCGCGGCGCGGGGCACGATCTTCCTCGACGAGATCGGCGACACGAGCGCCGAGTTTCAGACCAAGTTGCTGCGCGTGCTGCAGGAGCGCGAATACTATCCGGTGGGCGCGGAACGGGCCGAACGCACCGAAGCGCGTGTCATCGCGGCGACGCACAGGAACCTCGAAGACATGATCGCCGCGGGGACGTTTCGCGCCGATCTGTACTACCGGCTTCGCGTGCTCGAGATCACCGTGCCCGCCCTGCGCGACCGCGTGGCCGACATTCCATTGCTCGTCCACCATCTGCTTCGCGTGACGAGCAACGCCATGCACCGCGCTCCGCCCGTCGTCTCCGATGCGGCGCTCGCTCTCCTCGCGCAATACCCGTGGCCCGGCAACGTGCGCGAGCTGGAGAACTGTCTCACGCGGGCGCTCGTCCTTGCCCGGGGCAACGTGATCCGGCCCGAGCATGTGGTCCTCGCGAACTCATCGTCGACGAGTGGCGCGCTGCCGACACTCGACGTCATCGAAGGGGCGCACGTCGAGCGAGTCATGGCGGCGGCAGGAGGGAACAAGAGCGAGGCCGCGCGGATCCTCGGCGTGTCCCGTCCGCGGCTCGACCGCCTCCTCGCAAAGCACGGATTGTCGTGATGCACCGGCTGACGTTCTCGCTGCGCACGAAACTCGTACTCATCATCGTCCTCGGCGCGATGATCCCGCTGGGTGCGGTGGGGGCCTGGCTTTCCACGAATACCCGGCGGTCAGCGGAACTGCTGCTGCGCAGCCGGCTGGACTCCGCGCTGACGCACGCTGCGACCGAGCTCGGGACCCAATGGGTGGCGTATCGGTCGGTATTGACGGACATCGCCGAGGACACCTCCGTCCGGCGCGCGCTCGCCACGCGCGCGCACGGTGTCGTGGCGCTCGATCCGCAGCTTCGCGGCCGAGTCGAACGCGTCCGTGCGGCGACTGAAGTCGTGTTTCTGCTTGACGCGGCGCACGTACCACGATGGATCGTGTCGGCCGACGCCGATGGCCGGCCCACGCTCGTCGCAGCCAGAGACTCGATGCGCCTCATGGCCATATCCGATCCCGATCATCTCTCGTTCCGTCTTGCGATCGACGGGACATCGAGCGCAGCGGGAGGTTTCATCGACGCACGCTTCCGTTTGGCGTCGCTGATCAGCGGGCCCATCGGTACGTCAATGGGAGTGGGGGGCCTGATGGCGATCGTCGATCGCGGAACGGGCCGCGTGTCGGCGCCGATCCCGCTGGAAGCGGCCGCGCTTGGCGGCGAGCGATTTACGTGGGGCGGCAAGGAGTGGCTGGCGGTATCGCGGCACCTCAGTGAACCGGCCGTCGACGTTGTGGTGGCGGCGCCCGTCGCGGCCTTCATGCTCCCGTTCGAACGTGCGGCGCGCACGGGGCTCTATGCGCTGATCGTCGTCGGCGTGCTCGGATTCGTCGTCGCCGCCGCGCTCACGCGCCGGGTCACGCGCTCGCTGGTTGGTCTTTCGGAGGCGGCCACTGCGGTGGCCGGCGGCCAGCTCGACAAACGGGTTGACGTCAACGCACACGATGAAATCGGTCGTCTTGCTGCGGCGTTCAACACGATGACCGAGAGCTTGCAGCGAACGCTCGCTGCCTTGTCCGAGCGCCAGGCCATTGCCGCAGTGGGTGAGTTCGCGTCCGCGCTTGCGCACGAAATCCGGAATCCGCTGAGCGCGATGAGGCTGAACCTGCAACACGTCGAGGAGCGATTGCACGACCCGATGCTGCAGGAGCCGGTTCGCAACGCGCTGCGGGACATCGCGCGGCTTGAACACACGGTTGCCGGTGCGCTGCGCCTGGCGCGGACGGGCCGAATGCCGATGAGCGTCGTTGCGATCGGTCCCGTGGTGTCGGCCGCGGCGCGCGTCGCGTTGCCGGATCCGGCGAAACGCGGGCTGTCACTGGAAGTAAACGCCGGCGACGCCGGCCAGGCTCGCACGACGGGCAACCCTGCCGCGCTCGAGCAATTGATGCTCAATCTGCTGCTCAACGCAGTGGAGGCGACCCCGTCTGGCGGCCGCGTCGGCGTCGATATTGGCGCTGATGGCACACATGTGACGATCGACGTTTGGGATACCGGAAACGGCCTTTCGTCGGATGCGGCGGCGCGCGCATTCGAGCCGTTCTTCACAACGAAACCCGAAGGGACCGGTCTCGGTCTTTCCGTGGCGAAGCGAATCGTCGACGCGCATCACGGCCAGATCGCGATGCGGCCGCGCGCCGGCGGCGGTACTGTCGTGCGCGTGGATCTGCCGAGCGCGTCGCACGCCGCGTAACAATGCGTGACAGGCATGCGGTGACGGGCGGAGGCGCACGACAGGCCAACTGGTTGCTGCGCAGTGACTTTGGTTTCCTGGTTCGAGTGGCGAGAGAGTTGCGATGGAACGGGGAGCAACGGGACGCAACGCACCTCAACCCCTCATCAGGAGCGAACATGAGACCCAAAGCGCTGGTCGCCGGCATGATGTTCTGCGCCGCGGCCGTGTGCCTCGCCGCCGCAAACCGGCCTGCTCCGCGCCCACCGCAACGCCTGTGGACGCTCACGGATTTCGATCAGTTGTTCGACGTCTCGCCCGACGGAAAGCTGGCAGCGTACATCGACTGGAAAACGGACGGCAACCTTGTCGTGCGCGACCTCGCGACGGGTTCGACCCGCGACCTCACGAAGAAGACCGTGCATGACGACGAGGCGGAGATCGCACGGTTCTCGCCCGATGGAAAGCGCATTCTCTTCAACTGGTGGGACAGCAAGGCGCAGCTCGACGAGTTTCGCACGATCGGTATCGACGGCTCCGATCTGAAGACGGTGTACCGCGCGCCGAGGACGGGTACCGTACTCTGGCCGTCCATGTGGACGGCGGACGGCACGTCGATTCTCCTGTGGGTCAGCCACAAGGACAGCAATCGCGTAAAGCAGAGCTCGTCACTGGCGCTCGTCGCCAGCGCGGGAGGCGCCCCGCGTCTCATTCCCGGAACGAGCGACGCCGGCGAAATCATCTCGGCCGACGGCCGATTCATTGCCGGCATCCGTCGCGACCGTCCTGAGATCGTGATCATTGGCGTCGCCGACGGAAGAGAAGTGGCGCGCATACCGAGTTCCTCCAGCGTCACCCTCATCCGGTTCACCTCCGACGGCCTGGTGTTCTCCAGTGATCGTGGAGGTTCGCCCGGAGTGTGGAGACAGCCGCTGACCAACGGGAAACCGCAGGGTGAACCGCACCTCGTGCGCGGCGACCTCTGGGGGCTGCGCGAAGTCTTTCTTGATGCCGTCGGCCGTCTGTATTACGAAATCAACGCCGGCGACCGCGACGCCTACATGGTGAACATCGACCTGGAAACTGGTCGCACACGTTCGCAGCCCATGCCACTCTCGAAGGCGCCGGGGGCGGACTACTTCAGCCCGCAGTTTTCGCCGGACGGCAAGTACGTCGCCATGACAACGCGCCGCGTCGGTGAAGGAAAGTCCGCCGCAGTACTCATCCGCTCGCTCGCCGGTGACGAGGTGCGCGAATTCCCGGTCGCGACATTCGCAGGAAGCGCGCAGTGGATTCCGGGTTCGCAGGCGCTTGCGTTGACCGTGTACGATTCCACGCGAGATCAGGATCTCGTGCGACTCGATCTCGCGTCGGGTGAGCGCCGCACACTCGTCAGGCGTGCACGTTCTCCGCTGGCGTTTGCCCCGGACGGGAAGATCCTGTATTACACGCCGTCCGTTCATACCGATTCGGTCGTGCGACGCGTCGTTGCGCGCGAGCTCGTGACAGGGACGGAGCGCACGGTCTATACGGCGCCGAGCGGCTCGAGTGTGCTTGCGAGCGCGGTGAGTCGCGACGGCAAGACGCTCATGGTCGCGCTGGTGCACCGGCTCAGCGAGCACCCGTACAAGATCCTCGCCATCACCATCCCGAGCGGCGCGGTCCGGGATCTTTCCGCGGCCGTGCCCGCGGCGGATACTGCCAACGGCGGACAGCGCGCGCTCGGCTTCACGGCTGATCTCGCCGCGCAGATTCTGCTGGCGCCGAAGTTGGATGGAGCGCACACGCTCACATTGTGGCGCGTGCCGCTGAGCGGAGGCGCCGTGACCGAGCTCGGGCCGGCACCAAAGGGCATCGAGTTCAACAACCGGCAGACCGCCGGTGCGTGGCTCAGTCCTGATGCCACTCGCCTCGTGTACATCGGTGGAACACTCAAGAGCGAGCTCTGGATGATCGACGAACCCGCCCTCAGGGCAGAGCTCGCGGCGCGGCACTGATCACGCGCGCACAGCAACGGGTCTCGGCGCAACGACGCATTCGGTCGTTGCGCCTTGCTGTTATGGAACGCGAGAGGGCGACATCGCGCGGCGTCAGCGCTTGCGCTCACCGTAGCAGCAATGCAGCGTGGTGCCCATGCCCAATGGCCATGGCGGTATCCCGTTTCTTGGAACTCCGGTTTTGCTCGCGGTTGCATTCGCCGTCCTCACACGCGTCGCGCATCCCGGATGGCCATGGGCCGCTGCGTTGCTCTGGATTGCCGCGCTCTTCGGGTGGCGGCTCGCATATCATCTGCACATGCGGGGCGCCGACGAGTACGGAGGCGCGCACATGTCTCCCGAAGCGCATCAGCGGACACGAACGCGGTATAGCGGGATCGCCGTCGCGTACGTCCTGATCGCGGTCGCCGCAGGGTTCGTCATCCTCAAGTGGCGCGGGATCGTGCCCGTGATGCGCTCCGGCTGACGCGTCGACACGGCGGGCCGCCCCTCCCTCCCTTGACAAAACGAAAGGAGGCGGTCATCCATCCCTGGGCGAAACGAAAGGAGTCGCATGGCCGACGACCGGGGCGGGGAAGTCATCAAGGGAACGCTCGAGATGATCGTGC
Organism: Gemmatimonadaceae bacterium; assembly: GCA_035638155.1. Taxonomy (GTDB): domain Bacteria; phylum Gemmatimonadota; class Gemmatimonadetes; order Gemmatimonadales; family Gemmatimonadaceae; genus DASRAP01. The sequence goes on from DASRAP010000269.1 coordinate 8,598, forward strand.
TCGAAGTCCTCCAGCACGAGCCGATGCACGGCTGGGGCATCACCGAGATCATCGAGCGCCGGTCGGAAGGCCTCTTGAGCGTGAATCAGGGGTCGCTCTACCCCGCGCTCTACCGCCTCGTCGCGAGAGGCTGGGTGTCGTCCACCTGGGACACCACGGAAAACAACCGCGAGGCGAGGTACTACTCACTCACCAGAGCGGGGCG
>DASRAP010000270.1:0-3132 GCA_035638155.1 Gemmatimonadaceae bacterium
CGTCCCGTTGGCGAGAGTGCCGCGCCAGATCACGGAATCTCCGCTCGCGCGCGCCGTGACGCGGAATCCGTTGGTCGCCGACGCCACCAGCGAATCGCCAACCCGCGCCACCGAAATGCGGAAGGCGTTCGGGAAGTTGGAGTTGACGCCAGTGAGCGGGCGCCGCCAGAGCTGCCAGTTGCCTGTCAGCTCACGCGATTGCTGCGGGCTCGGCCGTAACGACGTGGAGATCGTGAGCGGTGCGAGCGTGGCCAGGAAAGCGAAACGAACGAGGCGAGACATGTCGATAAGCGCGGGTTGCGAGTGCGACGAAACTACGCGTCCCTCGTTCGCCCGTCGACCCGTCGACCCGTACTACGGGTCTTCCCGTTGACAAAAAGGCCAAGGCGTTGCAAACTACTGGCCAACCCGTAGCAAGGAACCCCGTTGTCGAAGCGCCCCCGGCTGACAAATCGCGAGCTCGACGTGATGAGCATTCTCTGGCGCCGTGGATCGGGCACCGTGGGAGAAGTTCGCGAAGACCTGCGCGACGATCTCGCATACACGACCGTGCTCTGGGTGCTGCAGACGCTCGACGAAAAGGGATTCGTGCGGCATACGAAGGAAGGGCGCGCGCACCGGTACCACCCGGCCATTCGTCCCGAACAAGCCGGTGGGAGCGCGCTCAGTCAGATCGTCGATAAGGTCTTTCACGGCTCGGCTTCAATGCTCGTTGCGCAGCTCGTACGCGAGCGCAGCGTGCCGGTCCAGGAGCTTGAACAGATTCGCAAGCTGCTCGATGAACGTCTCCGCCAGGAGAGCAAATGATCATCTGGATTGCACGCGCGGTCGTGGTGGCAACGCTTCTCGCGCTCGGCGGATTCGCCATCGATCGCGTGACTGCGGCGTATCGCGTGCCGCGCCGGTGGACGTGGGTCGCCGTGCTCGCGCTTTCGCTCGCGCTTCCGTTTTTCGGTCCGCGTATCGGATCGATCCTGCCCGCTCGTGTGATGGCGCCGGTGGTCAGTGCGCTGCAGCCTGGCGCGCCCGCCACATCCGTTTCGACGATCGTGCTCAACCCGCAGGCGGCCGCCACCAGCAGCGTGCGCTCGCTCTTTGACGCTGACGCGGCGGCGCGCCGCGCGTGGTTGGGCGGTTCACTGCTGATGCTCGCCATGTTCACGGCCGCATATGTCAGGCTCCGCCGCGTGCGGGCTCGCGCGGAGCGCCGGGATATCGATGGCGTTGCGGTGCGGGTCGTCGCGGGAACGGGTCCCGCCGTCATCGGCGTCGTCCATCCCGAAATCGTCATACCGCACTGGGTGACTGAAGCCGATGCCGCGGAGCGCCGCATGATCCTGACGCACGAGCAGGAACACATCAGTGCGCACGACCAGCTGCTGCTCGCATTCGGGACGCTTGCGCTGATAGCGATGCCCTGGAACGTCGCGCTGTGGTGGCAACATCTGGTTTTGCGCCGCGCCATCGAGACCGACTGCGATGCCCGTGTACTTTCGCGCGGCGCCGACCGCAGGTCGTACGCAGCGGCGCTCATTCGCACCGCCGGCACCGCGCCCGCGTATTCGTTGCTCGCGCCGGCGTGGCGTGAGCAGGCGGCAGATCTTCGCCATCGCATTCTCGCGATGACCGCGCGTCCGCCGCGAGCGCGGGTCCTTCGCACGGGTGCGTTCACGCTCGTCGCGGCCGCACTCGTGCTGGGCGCATGCGAAACGATGGCGCCGACGCAGCCTGCGGTGCTCGGGCAGGCGCCCACGGCCAAGCTGGCTTTCGACTTCACGGAGCCGGGCATGGTACGCGTGAATGGTTACACGCGCGAACATTTGCGCGCGCGTTTGGTGATCACCGAAGGCGGCGGGTTTCTGATGCCGACGAACGGTGTCGGCACGATCAGTACACCCGCGGACACGATCGCCGAGTTCACGACGCCAGCGGAGTTCCGTGTGGAGCGGTCGCAGTACTACAAGCTGGTTGCAACGGCGCTCGAGTCGGGGACGGAAGTTGAAATCCAGGCTGTGGCGCCGAAGGGATATGCGTACAATGGCAACGCGGGATCAGCGCGTGGTTGGGGTCCGATGGTGAGCTTCCCCCGTTATGAGGGCAGCACACACACGTTCCCGAGAATGCCGCCCCCCTCGCTCGCTGATCCGCGAGACCCGAACTCACGGGTCATGCCGATCTCGGCTTCCGAAATGCGATCGGACTTGCAGCCAGGGCATATCCGCGTTGAGTCAGTCGATGGCCGTTCAGTTCAGGTTCGCATGCTGTACGGTGGGCCGGGAGCGCGTACGGTTTCCGGGGTTGACCCCAAGCCTGCCGGGTCCGGTTTCATTCTTGGCACGCCGGTCGATGTTGCGACGAAACCTGAGGGCGATTTCGTCATCACGTTCGAGCCGGTGGATACGACCGTGAAGCTGAGCGCACGCGTGAAGGGCGTGAGTCCGATGGACGACGGGGCGGCCGGTGGCGGGTCGATCATGGTGTGCCGGGCCTTCCACTACTCCGAGATCACCGGCGGGACCACATCAAAGATTCCGTCGAAAGTCACGTGCGCTGACGATCGAAGGTGAACCGTCATGCGGCGTTGCTCAGCGCCAGCGTTGGCGCTGTGCTTGCGTTGGACCTGAAGGGGCAGAGCACTCCACGCGTCGAACGTACACGCGCGGGCGATACGTCGATCGTTCGCACGCTGTCCGGCAGCGTGTGGCGCGACACCATGACTCTCGTATCCGATGCCGCAATCGGCAAACCCGACGGCCCCGATGCCTACGTGTTCGGCTATGTTCGCGCCATCGACGTTGATTCCGCTGGACGCGTGTATGTGCTCGATCTTCAAGCGCATGAAGTGCGCGTGTTCTCGAAGAGCGGCGAGCACCTTCGTTCGTTCGGCCGCCGCGGCCAGGGACCTGGCGAGTTTGAGGTGCCGAGTGCGCTCCACGTTCTTCCCGATGGCCGAGTCATGGTGCGCGACCGAAACATGCGCATGTCGTTGTTCGCGCAGAACGGCACGTATCTCAGCGGGTGGCTGCTCAATACGGGTTTCGGCGCAGGCGAATCGTTCTTTGTAACCGCCGACGGGCGAGTGCTGAATCCAACATTCATGGATCGACTCGTCTGGTATGATGCTGCCGGCAA
>DASRAP010000271.1:0-8755 GCA_035638155.1 Gemmatimonadaceae bacterium
TCCCTGCTGTCCCTGCTGTCCCTGCTGTCCCTGCTGTCCCTGCTGTTGCCCCTGCGCTTGTCCGTTCTGCTGTCCCTGCGCGCGGTTGGCGGAGTCCTGCTGGTTCATGCCGGTGCGCGCGCCGGTGCGATCACGGAGCGACTCGAGGCCCTGGATCTGGTCGCGGACCTGCTGCAGGGTGCGATCCTGCGCGCGCGCCGGCGCTTCGCCGGTCATCGCGGTCACGGCGCGCTGCATCGACGCCGACACCTCGGACAGGTTGTCCTTGATCTTGTCTTCGAGGCCGTTCATGTACTCGGATCCCGCCGCATTCATCTGCTGCCGCGTGAGATCGATCTTGTCCTTGATGCGGTTATCGCGAATGGCTTCCGCGGCGTCGGCGAGGCGCGAAGCCGCGCCCGGCTGATCCTTGCGCGCCTGGCGCGCCGCCGCGTCGGCCTGGGACTCCAGTTTGGAAACATCGTTCGACAATTCAGCCTTCCGGCCCGCGAGATCACGCGCCGCCTGCTGCTGTTCCTGCCCCGACTTCTGCGGAAGTGCGGCCGCGTCCTTCGCGATCTGCTCTTGCCGCTTCTCCATGTCCGACGCGCGGTTTGCGAGATCCTTGACCGCCTCGCTCAACCCGTCGGAGCGTGAATTCTCGAGTCCGCGCTGCGCGTTCTTGAGTTGCTCGAGCGCCGCCTGGCCTTCCGCGGCCGTGCCGTTGGCCGCGCGCTTCATGGCATCCGCCGCTTCCTGCATGCGCTGCGCAGCCTGCGCCATCTGCGGGTTGTTCTGCTCGCGTGCAAGGCGTTCGAGGCGATGCGCCTCTTCTTCCGCCTGACGCGCAAGATCGCGCTGGGCACCCCCGCCACCGCCGCCGCTCTGCTGCTGGCCGGCCTTGTCGCGGAGCGCCTCCGCCATGCGCTGCATTCGCTCGTTCTCCTGCTGCTGACGGCTGGCAAGCTGGCGGAGGCGTTCGAGCGTTTCGTCGACCTGTTGCTGTTGCTGCTGCTGTTGTTGCGACTGCTGCTGCACGGCCTCGTACTGATTCGCGAGCTTGTCGCGTTCGAGCTCGAAAAGGTCCGCGAGATCCTCGGCGCGCTGCTGGCCGCCACCGCCGCCGCCACCACCTCCGCCGCCACCGCCCATCTGCAGGACGCGGTCGCGGTAGATGGCTTCCGCGCGCTGGAGATGCTGCAGCGCCTTCTGCTCCGGCGTCAGCGCGCTGCGCGCTGCGCTGCCCGACAACTGCTTCGCCGCGCCGTCCATCTCGCTCGCGGCGCTCGCGAGCTCGCGCTGAATCTGCGCGAACAACGTGTCCTGCTGCGCAATGCCGCGGTCGGAGAGCTGGCGAACGAGCGTGCCGACATCCTCGCGCAGGCGGCCCTGTGAGGTCGACAGCGTCGACATGTCATCGCGCCGCTTCGTCGCGTTCTTCTTTGCGCTGTCGCGCAGCCAGTTGAACGTGCCCGCAATGACGTCACGTTGCCGCTGCACAAACTGCGCGGGGTTGTCCTGGTTGCCCCCGCCCCCGCCCCCGCCGCCGCCCCCGCGCTGCTCGCCCTGGCGATAGTTGAGGCCGAACGGACGCACGTCGAGGAAGTAGACGTCGCTCAGGGCTTCATTGCCCGCGGCGTCCTTCGCTTCCGCGTGATACGCAACGACGTCGCCCGGCTGGAGCTTGAGCTCCTCGAGGAACAGCGTGTGATTCGCGCGCACGTCCTTCGAACGCTTGAGACCGGTGTCGGACAACACGACGTGCTTCTCTTCGCCGCCGTTCACCGTGTAGCGAAGCTCGAAGTGCACCACGCCGAAGTCGTCGGTCGTGTGCGCTTCGATCGGCACTTCTTCGACCGACGTCACGCGCGTATCGCGCCCCGGTTTCTCGATGGTGACCACCGGCGCATGATCTTCCAGCGATTCGATGGCATACTGCACGCGCCCCGGCACCGCGCGCCCGTCTTCCGCGATGAGATCGATGCGGTAGAACCCGTCGGTGCTGATCACGAACGAGCCCGTCACCTCACCCTTCGGGCCGACCGTCAGCGGCTGCGTGCGCCCGTCGTCGAAGTGGATGGTGCCGCCCTTCACGGGCATCGTCACCGTCGGCTTCACGATGACGGTCGTGCCTGCGAGCGCGGCGACGTCGCCGCCGGTTTCGATCTTCTCGGGCTCGAGACCCGTGTATTTCGGGAAGTGCAGCTCGAGCGCGAGCTTCGAGACCGCGGGGAGATTCGCGATCGTGAGCTTGTATGTCGGCGACCGCACGCCTTCGCTCTCGATGTAGTACTCGGTCGGATGCGTAAGATCGAAGAGCCGGGAGGCGAAGCCCGCCGATCCCGAGTCGGGCGACATGGGCACACGCGTCCAGTCGCTCGCCGAGTCCGTCTTGAACACGATCTCCGCGGCGTCGGCCGTGAAGTTCACGAGGTTCGCCTTGATGTCGATCGATCCGCCCTTCGCGACCGACGTATTGCCCGGCGTAACGGACACTGAGAGCACCGGCATCGCGGCCGACGCGGTGCCCCACGGCGCGAACAGCAGTGACGCCGTGCGACGCAGCGAGAGCGGACCGAGCGTAAGCAGCACCACGGCGATCACGGTGACGGCCGCGAGCGATTTGAATGCGCGCTGCACACGCGGACGTTCGATGCCGTTGTCGCCGCTCAGCGTGCGGAGCGTCGTGAGCACGCGTTCCACCATGCGTGCCGTGAGCGATGGCGACGCGCGCTCGGCTTCAGGACGCGAGAGCTCGTGCACCGCCGAGATGAGTCCCTGCTTGAGCTGCGGTGCGTGCTCCTCGACGTAGAGCGCGAAGTGCGCGTCGTCAGTGCGGCGAAGCAGTGGCCACGCCATGAAGCGCGCCACGGCCGCGGCAATGAGGAGATAGCCCACCACCCGGACCACGACGAGCGTCGTGCCCCCGGGTCCGAGCAGTTTTGTCAGCAGCACGCCGGCGACAATCGCCGTGATTGCGGAGGCGACGATGACCACCGCCGACTCGAGGAGGACGCGACGCCGCCATTCGCGACGAAGGTGTGAAAGGGCGTCCGTGAGTTGGTTCGCAGGGCTCATTGCGCGCTCCGTTCAGTCGGACTGACTTGGACTTGCAGTGACACGGCCGGCCACCCCGCGCCACCCGTGTGTGGCGAGCAGCGTCTCGGCGATCAGCACCAGTGCCGATAGCACGATAACCAGACGCCAGAGGCTTTGTCGGTTCTCCAGCTCCTTCGGGGCGGCCTTGGCCTGGGCGGCGTCGACCGCATCGTTGGAGAGACGAACCCCGAGCAGCAGCTCGCGCGGGTCTACAGGAGTTAGATCAGACTCACCCGGCGGAGGGTTGACTGCGACGACCGCCGCCGGTTCGCCCCCGACGCGACCGTCATAGAGTGAGTACACCCCCGCCTCGGTCAGTGCCACCGCCGCGCCCGCGCTGTCTGCCGCCGGACGAATGATCTCGCCTGAGGGCGTCGACACGACGGGGGTGCGCACGATGGCCTGCGGATTCCAGCTTTCGCCCGTCACTTTCCACAGCGGGGACGACTCGTGTCCCGATGTGTGCAGGACGAGCCGCCGCATGAGCGGCAGAAATGTGGGCTGAAGCGGCAGATCGCCGTTGTCCGCGTCGAGCGGCACGGCGAGCATCACCACGCGGCCCGCGCTTTCCCGGCGCTCGACGATGGCGGGGAGGCCGTCGTCGAAGCGCGCGATCACATCCGTGCCGTTCGAGGGCTGGAGCCGTGGATAACGCCAGAAACGAGCGGCCCCGAGCGACGCGCGCGCATCACGAAACGGAATGAACAGCGCGTTGTCGATGCTGAGCTCACCGAATGTGCCGCCGCGATCGGCAATGCGATCGGCAAGACCACTGATGGACGCGGGGACGATTGGCGAGGTGCCCGGGTGCGCCGCGAGGCGATGGCCCGCGACGACCACTGCGCCGCCTCCCTTCTTGACCCACGGTTCGATCGGGCCGGCGAGCGGCGGCGAGTCCCAATACACGACGAGCCCGGCCTTTTCGAGCGACTTGGTGTCGATCGTGCTGGGACGCCGGCGCTCGACCGTCACCGCCGGTGCCTTGCCGATCGCGAGCGCACGCTCGAAGAACAACGTTTCGTTCGCCGCGGCGTCATCCGGGACCACGAGCAGCACGCGCAGCTCGTCCTCATCGGGCAGCGTGAAGTGGAACGTGTCGTCCACCGCCATGGCGTCTGCGTCGACGACGACGGTGCCGTTCACGTGTCCTGCGGGAAGCGGCACGGCATCGAATGCGACGGTGAAGTCGCCGGACTGCGGAAGCGTCACGTCGCGTGCACCGCTCGCGCGACCATTGAGCGCGAGCGTCGCGCGCACTTTGCGCGGTCCCGGGAGATCGTGCGACGTCACGCGCGCCTGCGCGGCGATCGTCGTCTTGTCCCCGGTGGTAATTCGGCGAATGTCGATGCCGGTGACCGCCGTGTTGCCCTTGTCCTTCGTGCCGACGGCCACCGTGCGAATGGCCATGCCCGTCGGAAGGTCGAGGCCGGCGAGGCCGGCGACGCCGCTGCGCTGCGCATCGGTAATCACGACCACTTCATGCGTGGCGTCAGGCGCGGCGGTCAGGAGCTGGCGCGCCGCGCGCAACGCCGCCGCGTACCGCGTACCGCGCTGTCCCGGTTTCGCGGCCTGAACGGCGGCGCGCGCCACGCCCTGATCCGCCGTGAACGCATGCGCGATTTCCGCCTCCTCGTCGAACAGCACGACGGCGATCTGATCGCCGGGGCCGATGGTCTGAATCACCTGCTTTGCCGAATCGACCGCCGCGGGCCACACATCCTTGTGCGACATGCTCGCCGACCGGTCGAGCAGCAGCACCACCGCGCGCGGACGCTTCGAGATTTGCGCGGCGACGTCGCGCGAGAAGAACGGGCGCGCGAACGCCAGCGCGATCAGTCCGAGCGCGAGCGCCCGCAGGAGCAGCAGCAGAGGGTCGACGATGCGCCGCCGCGACGACGTCCGAATCGGCAGCTTCTCGAGGAACATCAGCGACGGAAAACGGAACGGCTTCGTTTTCTCGCTGTGCCGGAGGTGCAGGTAGACCGGCACGGCGAGCGCGACGAGACCGGCGAGAAACGCCGGAACGAGGAGACCGAGACTCATCAGCGGACGCGGCTTTTGGCGAGCCGCGCGTCGAGGTAGGCGTAGAGCGCCGCGTCGAGCGGCTTGTCCGTTTCAACAGGCACGTAGTCGGCGCCGGCGTTGGTCATGCGGTCCGCGAGTGCGGCGCGGTGCGCGTCGACCAGGCCGCGGTACTTCGTGCGGAGCTCTCCGGGGCGGAGCGGAATGCGCGTGCCGCTCTCGAGATCCTCGAAGATCGCGGCGTCGCGCCCTGGCAGGTCCCGCTCGGCGGGATCGATCAGATGAAACACGATCACGTCGTGCCGCCGCGCGCGCAGCACCGCGATGGCCCGGCCGATGAGCTCCGGGTCCTCGTAGCAATCCGTGACCAGTACGATGATCCCGGCGCGCGGCGTGATGTGTGCGATGCGGTCGAGCGACGTCTTGAGCTGTCCCGCGCCTGACGCGTGCGAATGCCCGAGCGTGTGCAGCATGAGCTGCAGATGGCGCGTGGACGGCGGAATCACTTCCGCGAGCCCGTCCGTGAACGTGATGAGACCCACGCGGTCGCCCTGATGCTGCGACAGCCACGCGAGCGAGGCGGTCAGGAAGCGGCCGTAATCGAACTTGGTCACGGAACCGCTACCGAAGTTCATCGACCCCGACGCGTCGAGCGCGAAGACGACGCCGGCGTTCGTGTCGGCTTCGTACTCCTTGATGTAGAACTTGTCGGTGCGCGCGAACGCCTTCCAGTCGATGCGCCGGAGATCGTCACCGAGCTGATACTGCCGGTGCTGTGCGAAATCGATGGAGAATCCCTTGCGCGGCGAACGGTGCATGCCGTGCATGAAGCCCTCCACGACCGTGCGCGCGAGCAATGCGAGATCGCTGATCCGCGCGAGCATCGCGGGATCGAGGAACGTGGCGGGGGCGACCGATGTCACGACGCGCGGCTCAGAGCGAGGACCGCGGTACCGGCACCGCGTCGAGGAGTTTCTGGATCAGGTGATCCGTGGTCACCTTCTCGGATTGTGCCTGGAAGTTCACGAGAATGCGGTGGCGCAGCACCGAGCGCGCGAGGGCCCGAATGTCGTCGAAGCTGACGTGCGTGCGGCCCTGGAGCAGGGCACGCGCCTTCCCGCCGAGGATGAGTGCCTGCGCGGCGCGCACGCTGGCGCCGTAGGAGACCCACTGCTTCACGAAGTCGGGCGCGTCGGGATTCACGGGGCGCGTCATGCGCACAAACCGAACGGCGTAGCGTGTCACGGCGTCGGCCACCGGCACGCGGCGGACCACGCGCTGGTACGCGAGGATTTCCTCACGCGTCACGACGGGCGTAACCGTGTCGACCGGGATCGTCGTGGTCTGATTCACGATCGACACTTCGTCTTCTTCCGGCGAATAATCGAGAACGACCTCGAACATGAAGCGGTCGAGCTGCGCTTCGGGCAGCGGGTACGTGCCTTCGAGCTCGATCGGGTTCTGCGTGGCGAACACGAAGAAGGGGGGCTCGAGGTTGTACGTCCGTCCCTGCACGGTCACGCGCCGTTCCTGCATCGCTTCGAGCAAGGCCGACTGGGTCTTGGGCGGCGTGCGGTTGATTTCGTCGGCGAGCAGCACGTTGGCGAAAATCGGGCCCGCCATGAACGCGAGCTTGCGCTGTCCGGTTTGCGGGTCGTCCTGGATGACGTCCGTGCCCGTGACGTCGGACGGCATGAGGTCCGGCGTGAACTGAATGCGCGAGAACTTGAGATCGAGCGCGCGTGCCAGCGTATGGACGAGCAGTGTTTTGGCAAGCCCGGGCACGCCGATGAGGAGGCAGTTGCCGCCGGCGAAAAGCGCAATGAGCGCCTGTTCGACGACGTTTTCCTGACCGACGATGATCTTGTGCAGTTCGCCCGTCACGCGGCCGGCCGCATCGTGCAGGCGGTCGGCCAGTGCCGCGTCGTCGAGACGGTCGAGGTCTGAAGCACTGATTGTAGCGGTCACGCGAGCTCCTGTAGGTGGGTGGTGCCTTGCGGTGCGTAGATCCAGCCCGGCTATCGTGTCAACGCGTAGATGATGTAGTTAATGCCCAGTTTGTACGCTTCGTTGGACGGGTTGACGGCAAACCAGCCCTGATCCGACCACTCCCAGTATTCGCCCACGTCGTTGTTGTAATTCACGATCCCCATCATGCGCTTCCGGGGATCGTTGTCGACGAAGATTCCGTAGAACTGCGACTTCATGCAGTAGTACGGGTGGTAGTAGTCCAGCTCCTTGACCCGGTAGAACGAGTCGAAGATCGGGTGATCCGGCGCGAGCTCCACGAGCCGCACGCCGGGGAGCACGCGGGTGAGCTGCGCCATCAGGTTGTCCATGTCGGTATTGCCGGTCTGCGAATTGTCCGACAGGTCATCAAAGATGATGAAGCCGCCCTTCCGGAGATAATTGCGCAGACCCGTAGCTTCGCGGTCGCTCGGGAGCCAGTGTCCGGCCTCGACGAGATACGCGACGGGAAACTTGAAGAGATCGGGATTGTCGAGCGTCGTGATCAGCGTGGCAGTCGTCTGTGCCCTGATGGTCGACAGATTCGCGAGCAGTTTGGGAAAATGCTGGTCCGCGTCCGGATAGTCGTGGTGCCAGTTGGGCTCGCGCCGGCCGAATCGCCCGCCGAATGCGCTCACTTCGTTATACGCAATGCGGACGAACGTGTAGCGCCCGTCGTATTTCGCGTTCGGCAGCTGCACGCCGGGATTCCGGAATCCGCCGCGGCCGCACTGCTGTGCGGCGAGCGGCATCGGCGAAACCGCGGCGAGCGCGATCACCAGCGAGCAGCCGGTCACTACGGCGCGCGTCTTCATCTCGACATCGCGTACAGGATGTAATTGATGCCGAGCTTGTAGGCTTCGTTCGCGGGATCGATGCCGTAGAGGCCGGTGTCCGACCATTCCCAGTAGTCGCCGACGTCGTTGTCGTTGTTCAGAATCGCGAGCATCCGGCCGCGCGGATCGTTGTTCTCGTAGACCGCGTAGAACGACGACTTCATCGACGGAAACATCGGGTGGTGAAAGTCCAGCGTCTTCACCCGGTAGAACGAGTCGAAGATGAATTGCTTCTCGTCGAGTCTGTAGAGCCGCACGCCGGGAAACACACGGTCCATCTGTCGGGCGACGTTGTTGATATCGTAGCCGTCGAAATCGTCGAAGATCATGAAGCCGCCTTTCTGCAGGTATTTGCGAAAGGACGTGACCTCCGATTCCGTCGGGAACCACGCGCCGGGTTCCGACATGTACACGATCGGATACTTGAACAGCTCGGGATCGTCGAGCGAGAGGATGAGGCTCCCATCCTGGCGCGCGCGGATCGTCGTGAGGTTCGCGAGCAGCTTGTTGAAGTGGCACTCGGCCGTGGGGTAGTCGTGCCACCAGCCGCCCGCCATGCGCCCGCGTCCGAAGCCGCCGGGCCCGTTGCCGCGGCCGTACTCCACGCGCACGAACGCGTAGCGCCCGTCGTATTCGACGTTCTCGTAGGGACGGAAACCCGGGCACACCACGTTGCGATTCTGCGCCGGTAGCACGCCGGCGGTTGCGCAGAACAGAGCCACGAACAGCGCGCGGTTCACGGCGCCGGCTCCGGCGGACGCCGCAGCCTGAGCAACAACGCCTGCGCTTTCTCGAATCCCGGCGCGGCCTCG
>DASRAP010000272.1:0-13030 GCA_035638155.1 Gemmatimonadaceae bacterium
GCGCCCAGCCCGAAGAATTCGAAGTACTCGTTGGATTTGGGGTCGTCGACCTTGTTCGCGATCAGCAGCGACGGCTTTCCGCTCTCACGCACCATCGCGGCCAGTCGCTCATCCTCGGGCACGACGCCGGCTTGCGCGTCGACGACGAAGAGCAGGAGATCCGCCTCGGCAATCGCCTGCTGGATCTGCTTGCGTATCGCCGAGTTGATGCCGACCTCGTTGTTGGGAAGACCGCCGGTGTCCACGAGCCAGAACGCGTGTCCGTTCCATTCGGCGCGCGCGAAATGGCGGTCGCGGGTGGTCCCCGGTTCGTCGCTCACGATCGCCGCCTGCGTTCCCACGATGCGATTGAACAGTGACGATTTTCCCGTGTTCGGCCGGCCAACCAGTGCAACGACTGGGGTGCTCATGAGCCGATCACGCGGGCACTCCCGCATCCTGATGCTGCAGCACGTCGATGAAGTCGTAGGAGGGATACATCGGCATCGGTACCGCGTCGCGGACACCGGCCAGCGTGCGATCGTCGAGGAACTTCTCGTCGTCGTTCAGCGTTTCGGCCGGAATGAGCGCGAGGTCGAACTCCGAGCGCCCCGCGAGCATGCGCTCGATATCCGCGCCAACAAGCAGGCCCGCCGTGGTCACCGTGCGACCGAAGAGGGAGTTCACGGCCGGCATGAGCTCGAATTCCGCGCCGGTCTGTTTCGCGAGGTCGCCAAGAATGGGCGGAAGAATGGGCGCCATGGCGGAGCCTGTGACGACCGCGATGCGCTTTCCTGCGTGCGAGGGGAGATCCCGAATGCCTTCGCGCACGCGCTTCCGGAGATACGCGACGGCGCCCACGCCGTTTTCGATCTGCGCGAACTCGCCGTAGTGATCTTCGCCCGGGAGATCCATGTGCGCGACCATGTAGAGCTCGTCGCTGCCGGTGACCCACCGCTTGCCGCGCTCGCGCAGCGCGCGATCCGCCCACGCGTTCGCCGTTCTGAGCAACGCGCGCCCGTTCGCGACGGTCATGGGCTTGCCGTTGTAGAGATGCGAGAACTGCGTGGTGCCAACGGGGACGATCGCGACACTCAGCACGGCGTCGCCAAAATTCCACAGATCCGTGAGCGTCTGTTCGAGCACCGTGCCGTCATTGAGGCCGGGCACGACCACCATCTGGCAATGGAACTGGATTCCGCCTTCCGCGAGACGCGTCAGCTGCGCGATGATGTCGGGAACGCGCGGGTTGTTGAGAAGCACCTTGCGAGCTTCCCACGGCGTCGCGTGAACGGATACGTACAGCGGCGACAGCCGGTACTCGAGGATGCGCGCGATGTCGCGATCCTTGAGGTTCGACAGCGTGGCGAAGTTTCCGTACGCGAACGACAGACGGTAATCGTCATCGCGGATGTAGAGGTTCTTTCGGAGACCCGTGGGCAACCCTTCCACGAAGCAGAACTCACACTTGTTGGCACAGCGGCGCACCGTCGGCGGCTCGAGCTCGATGCCCATCGGGAGACCTTCCGGGCGCTCGATGTCATACTCGACGACCTCACCGGCCGGGAGCCTGGCCGTGACCACGAACGCGTCTTCGGCGGAGAGGAACTCCCAGTCCAGGAAGTCGGAAAGCTCGCGGTCTCCGATCTTGAGCAGCTCCGTCTGCGGCTCGATACCGAGCTCCGCGGCAATGGACTTCGGAGCAACTCGGAGAACGCGAACGGGCACGAAAACCTCTCGGGAAAAAAACGCGCGGGGGAGACCTTGGCGGCCTCCCCCGCAGCTCACACGCCGACCTCAAGTAATCTGCTAGCCCAAAGAACCGAAATCAAGCATTTGCAGAGACTTGAGCGACTTTTGCGTTACTCGACCGGCTTATAACGCCAGGCGACGATCCCCTTGCCCGCAGCTTTCACGGTGAAGGCCATTCCAGTCTTGGCCGGAACGTTCGGGACATCAGCCACGGAGGACGCCACCACGGCGCCTTTATCGTCCAGGAACTCGAACGTGATCTTGTACGACTTCGGCGCCGCCGACCGGTTCTGCACGGCGCCCGTGAGGGTCGCCTGCTCATTGCTCGTATCAAACTCGGTGCTCATCTCGACGCTGACTGGCGCGTCCTGACGGAGACCCGAGTACTTGATCGAGGAGTCAGTCGCGACGGCCTTGAGCTTTTCGTCGGTGCCGCTCTTGATGATGCCGCGCCACACGTTCCACGCCATGGTGTGCGTGTTCACGTTGTTCGGGTCACCCGCCTGGAGGCGAAGGAGAATCGGCACTGCGTCGTCGAACTTGCCCATCTTGACGTACGTGTTGGCGAGGCTGAACAGGGCGTCGCGGTAGTACGGGTTCTTCTTGAGTCCGGCCTTGAACAACGAGATCGCGGTTTCGTACTGCTCGCCGTTGTACTGCGTTACCGCGGCGCCAAACAGCGTTCCCGACGTGTACTTGTCGGGGTTGGCGACCATCGCCTCCATCATCTTGCGCGACTCGACCGTGTCGCCCTTGAGCTGAAGCGCCTGCGACAGCGCGGCCTGGGTTGCCGCATCGTCCGGCTTGACCTTGATGAGCGCGCGTAGATCGGCTTCGGCTTCGGCCGCCATCGCTTTGCGCTCTTCACCGTCTTTCTTCGCCGCCTGTGTGAGTGTGAGCACGGCGAGGTTGTACAACGCCGTCTGGCGCACCTTCACCATGGCGGCGTCTGTCTCTGTTGACTGCGACACTTTGCGGAGCGCGACCTTGTACTGCGCCGTATCGCCCTTGGCCTGCTGCGCGGCCGCGATCACGTTCCACGGCGCCGCGCCCTTGGGATTCACGACGAGCGCGCGCTTCGCGAGTACGATGGCCGAATCGTACTTCTTCAGGTTGAGCTGTTCGTTCGCCTGGTTGTAGACGATCGCGCTCACACCCTGGCGGTACTTGTTCGTGGAATCCGCGCACGCCGCGTTGAGCTCCTCGACCTTGCTGAACGCCGTGTCGATGGCCGCGTACATGTCGAGGGTGCCGTTCGGATCTTGGGCGAGGTTGAGACGCTTGCGCTGCACGATCGGCGACCAGCCCTTCATGTCGATCTTGAGAAACAGCGCGTACGCCTTGCCGAGCAGGTAGTACCGCGCGATCTGGTTGTCGACCTTCTGCGTCTGGTTGTACAGAACTTCCAGCGCGCGCTTGAGGTGATCGGGTTTTTCACTCATATGCGCCTGATCGCCTTCGTCGGCAATCTTGCCGACGGCAATCTTGGCGCCGAAGATCAGCGCGGGATGATCGACGTCAATGACGCATCCCTGCGCGGACGCGATGGACGCGACGAATGCGAGACCTGCGAGTGCCGCTGCTGACGAACGTAGAAACATTGCAATACTCGTGGTTGAGAGGACCGAACTTCGGATCGTCATACACGAACCTCCAGGCGGTGTGCCTCTACGACCGCCATGGCTGAAATATGCTCCGCAGAGAGTCCTGTGGCGATGGTGACATCACGCACATCATCGGCTTCCGGCTTGATGCGCAGGGAACCATCGGGGAGCCGCGTCACCTTGACACGAATGCTGTGTCCCCTGATGGACACCACGCTCTCACTGCGCGGAAGCGCACGACGAAATATCTCCGCGCGCCGCACGCCGATGGATGAGGTTTTCATTAAGATCGCGTGTGCAATTCGTGAGGCGTCGGCGGGCGTCACGAGCACATCGAGACGCTGCCCCGAGCGCCCCTTCTTCATGGCGATCGCCGTCACGGTCACGTCCAGCGCTCCCTCAGTGCGGAGAATCTCAGCGGATGCGGAGAGGTGCTCCGGCGACATGTCATCGATGTCAGCCGTGAGCAGCACGAGGGCTTCTTCGTCCTGGCCGGACGGCGCGTCTTCGGCCAGCGTGATGCGGAGCAGGTTTGGCCGGTCCGCAAAGTCCTTTGTGCCGGCCCCGTAGCCGACCGTTTTCCCCACGTAACCGGGCGGGAGCGGCCCGCTCGAAAGCACTCGCACGAGCGCGGCCCCGGTGGGTGTCGTGAGCTCGCCCGCGCCCGCGGGGCCGCCCGACACCGGAAGTCCCTCCAGGAGCTTGGCCGTCGCTGGGGCTGGAACGGGCATCCGCCCGTGCGCACCGTCAACATGCCCGTCGCCGAGCGCGATCACACCACACCGGACGTCGCTCACACCGAGCCGCTCGAGTCCCCACACCGTGCCCACGACATCAAGAATGGCGTCGACGGCGCCGACTTCATGCAGATGCACGCGCTCGACCGTCGTGCCGTGCACTCCGGCCTCGGCGTTCGTGATCAACTCGAACACCCGCGACGCGCGCGCTTTGACCTGGTCCGGGGCGGCGCAGCGATTGACGACGTCGAGGATGTGCTTGAGGTGCCGCCCGTGCGGCTGCGGCGGGATGTCGAAGTCGACTTTCACGCCGCTGATGCCGCTGCGCTGTACGCGCGCGACGCGTACCCCGATGCCCTCGAGCCCGAGCGCGCCGGGAAGTGATTCGATGAACGAGGACTCGAGACCGAGATCGACGAGCGCGCCGAGAAACATGTCCCCGGCGACTCCCGAAAACGGATCGATGAGCGCGCGCACGTGAGAGTCAGGCCGTGAGTTATGCGCGGTATGAAGCGCCGGATCCCGTGTTGAACACGACCACACTTTCCGACGGTGCAATCTGGCCCGCACGAACGAGTCCTCTCAGCACGGCCAATGCGCATCCGCCTTCCGGAGCGGCGTCGACGCCGGTCATCGAGGCCAGCACTGCCGTTTGTTCACGAATGATGTCCTCGCTCGCTGCCGCCGCGAGCCCGCGCGATTCACGCAACGCGCGAAGCACCAGCCGGTCTCCCAGCGGACCCGGCACGCGAAGTCCCGCCGCGTGCGTGACAGGATTCTCCCAAGGCGTGGCGCGATCGGCCCCGGCACCGTATGCGCGCACGAGCGGCGCACATCCTGCGGCTTGTGCGACGACGAGCCGCGGCAACGCGCCCTGGGCCGCGATCCATTTCGCTTCCCGCATCTCCGCGAACGCCTTCCACATGCCGATGATGCCTTCGCCGCCCCCCGTGGGATACACGATCACATCGGGCAGCGTCCAGTCGAGTTGTTCGGCGACTTCCATGCCGAGGGTCTTGTTGCCTTCGGTGCGGTATGGCTCGCGGCACGTGGACACGTCAAACCAGCCGTGCTCGGCCGCGTACGCGCGCGCTGCCTTGCCCGCGTCGCCGATGTGGCCGTCGAGCAATTCGAGCCCCGCGCCGTACGCGCGGATGATGTCGAGAATGGGCCGCGGTGTGGTGCGTGGCGCGAAGATGCGAACGGGAATACCAGCGGCAGCACCGTAGGCGGCCAGCGCCGCACCTGCATTGCCTGCCGTCGGCACGACGATACCGGGGACGCCGCGCGCGCGCGTGACGGCGGCGCACAGGCCACGCGCCTTGAAGCTCGCCGTCGGATTCACGCCTTCGTCCTTCACCCAGAGCCGGCGCACGCCGACGTCCTTCGCGAGCGCCGGCAGGTCGAGCATCGGCGTGCACCCTTCCCCGAGCGACGCCGGCACCTCACCTGCCTGCAGCGGCAGGAGCGCCGAGTAGCGCCACATGTCCCAGCGGTTCGCGAGAATCGCATCGCGGCCCGGTAGCGGCTCGGTGCTGACCGCCCACATGGGCTGCTCGCATTTCGGGCACAGGTTCACGCGCGTCGTGCCCGGGAGCACGGTGTCGCACGACGTGCACTTCACGTTCCACGTTTTCATTCGGTCTTTGGTGCTGCGGGAGAAAGGTGTGCCAGCAGTTTTTCGGCGCTCGCGCGGGAGAATCCCGGAAGCGAAGCAATATCGTCGATATTCGCGTCGCGCACGCCCTGAAGGCTCCCGAACCGTGTGAGTAGTGCGCGGCGCCGGAGCGGTCCGATGCCCGGGATGCTGAGGAGCTCCGACGTCACCGTACGCATGGTTCGCCGCTTTCGATTGTACGTCACCGCGGTGCGGTGCGCTTCGTCGCGCGCCTGCTGCAACAGCCGGAGCGCGGGCGAGCGGCGTGCAAGACGCAGCGGTTCCGCGCGTCCGCGAATGAAAATCTCCTCATCGCGCTTGGCGAGCGAGATGAGCGGGCTCGCGCCGAGCGCGTGTTCCTCGAGCGCCTGGGCGGCGGCGCCGAGCTGGCCTTTCCCGCCGTCGACGACCACGAGGTCAGGGAGGGGCTTCTTCTCTTCGAGCCTGCGCCGGAAATAGCGATGCACCGCTTCGTGCATCGACGCGAAATCGTCCGTGCCCTCGACGGTCTTCATGCGCATGGTACGATACTCGCCGCGCCGCGGCCGGCCGTTCTCGAACCATACGATCGAGGCGACGGTGTCCGTCCCCTGTGTCGTCGATACGTCGAAGCAGACCAGCGACCGCGGGATCCGCTGGAGGCCCAGTTCCCGCCCCAGATCGTAGACAGGGTCGGCGGCGCGCTCGTCCACCTCGTCGGCAGCGAGCTTGAACTCCTCGAGGAGATGCCGCGCGTTCTGCTCGGCGAGATCGATGAGCTCGCGGCGCGGCCCGCGTCCGGGCACGAGCACCCTGGTGCGCGCCAAGGCCTCCTGCAACACGTCCTGATCGGGCACGCCGAACGGCAGCAACACTTCCTGCGCGCGTTCCGCAGCCGGCAGATAGCTGCCGCTCAAGTACACGCTCAGGATGTTCGCGTCGGGCTCGTTGTCGAGGTTCTCGAGAAACCGGTGCTCGCGCGCCAGCAGCTTGCCGTCGCGAATCCGGAGCCACGCGACGCAGGCATCGTCGCCGTCGCGCGCAAAGCCGATCACGTCACGGTCGCCGCCACCCACGTCGAGCACAACCGTTGGCTCCTCCAGACGTTCAAGACGCTGCAGCGCGTCGCGCAGCTCCGCCGCGCGCTCGTAGTCGAGTCTGGAGGATGCGTCCAGCATCTGTTCGCGCACGTGCTTCATGACATCCGCCGCGCGTCCGTCGAGAAACGCCACGACCTCGTCGATCATCGCCGCGTAGTCATCCTGCGACTGCGCGCCCACGCACGGCGCCTTGCACCGCTTGATGTAGAAGTCGAGACACGGCCGGTCCGGCGCATCGTCGGGCAGGTTGAACCGGCACGAACGCACCGTGAACACGCGCTTCACCACGTTGAGGGCGCGGCGCATGCTGCCAACGTCGGTGTACGGCCCGAAGTAGCGCCCACCGTCGTCGAGCACGCGGCGGGTCACGAAGACGCGCGGGAACGCTTCCTGGACGGTGACCTTGATGAACGGATACGTCTTGTCGTCGCGGAGCAGGATGTTGAATCGCGGATGGTGCTCCTTGATCAGGTTCGCTTCGAGAATGAGTGCGTGCGCTTCACTGGGCACCACGATCGTGTCGACATCCGTGGCGGCACGCATGAGCGCTTCGGTCTTGCTGGTCGCGTCGCGATCCGCGGCGAGGTAGCTCCGCACGCGGCTCTTGAGGCGTTTCGCCTTGCCGACATACAGGACCTGCCCCGCTTCATCCTTCCACAGATACACACCGGGTGATTCCGGGAGATGCGCGAGCTTGGCGCCGAGGGCGCCGGCGTCGGCGAGCTTCATCCGCGCCGGCTGAATCGCCGCGCAACCGCGGCCAGCATGCGCTCGGCCTCAGCGAGCCTTGCCAGCTTCGCTGCGACCAGGAACGCGGCGCAATAGGTGAGAATCGTGAGGATCGAGTTTCCCTGCCAGCGCAGATCAGGCAAAGCAAGGTGCACGGCGATTCCCGGCGCAACCGCAATCAGCGACACCAACAGAGTTCGGCGAGCGATGCTGAGCGGGCCAGACACGTCAACCACCCCAATCTGCGCATGTACTCCCTTCCACAGCATTGTGAAATTTACGAATGCTCCGAGCGCCGCACCACCAGCGAGGCCGGCGACGGCCAGCGGGTGCTCCCGGAAGGGAATGGCAAGGGCGATCGAGACGACCGTGCTCACAGCGATTGCCCACGCGGCAGAGACAAACGGCCGCCGGTAATTGCCCGTCGCCTGGTACGACGACGTCAGCAGTCGCGACGAGGCGTACGCGACGAGTCCGACACCGAGAGCGGCAAGCGTGACGTGCACGACGTGGCGGTCCTGCAGAGAGAACTTGCCTCGTCCCGTGAGCACGTCGACAATCGCATCGCCGATGCCGATGAACGCGACGGCAGATGGAATGGTGTAGAACAGCACGCGCTCCCACGCCCGCGATAATCCTTCGGTGAGGGACGATGTTTGTCCGCGCGCTGTCTCACGCGCCATCTGCGGCAGGGCCGCCGCCGCCGTGGCAATGCCAAAGAGCGACAGCGGCAGAAGGTAAATATTGGTCGCGTACTGCAGATTCGTTGGTGCGCCCACGGTGAGGAAAGACGCAATCTGCATGTCGATGAAACTCGAGATCTGAAACAGGCCGAGCGCGGCCACGACGGGAACAAAGTTTCTGAGCGTCTGCCGAAGCCCGGGCGTCGACAGCTGCAGTGTTGGCCTGACGGATTTCATCAGGCGCATCACTTGCGGGATCTGCGCGCTGATTTGCAGAACAGCACCGACGACCGTGGCCCAGCTGACCCACCAGACGAGCGTTGTCAGATCGCTCGTCGACGGGCCGGCAACGAGGAGGAGCGCGATTTGCGCGATCGACCACATCGCGCCCGACGCGTACGCCATGAAGAAGCGGTGATGCGCGTTCTGCACACCGAGGCACCAGCCGGAAAGCACCATCAACCCCGTCATCGGGAACATCACCTGCATGAGCTTGCTGCAGAGCGCTGCGCGCTCAGCATCGAACCCGGCGGCGAGCACGGCGGTGAGCTGCGGGGCGAGCGCGATGCCGGCGATAGTCAGCAGCGACACGCCAACGAGGAGCACACCGAGAAGCGCGTTCGCGAGTGCACGGGCACCCTGCTCATCCCCGCGCTCCAACGCCGCGGCGTATACCGGCACGAAAGAAGCGCTGATAGCGCCCTCACCCAGAAGATTGCGGAGGGCATTCGGAACCTTGACGGCGTTGTTGTACGCGTCCGTCTGCATGCCGCTTCCCAGGAAGTGCGTGAACAACCACTGACGCACCACGCCGAGCAGCCTGCTGATGATGATGCCTGCCCCGATCAGCCGCGCACCGCGCTCCGTTCGCTCGTGCGCGTCTTCGCTCATGACACCAGCGCGGCCGCGTGACGGGCGCACGCCTCGCGCACCGACGTCACGAGCTCGTCGCCGAACTTGCACCAGAACGGGACGGCGTTGAGCGCGCGCTCCTGTGGCTTGCCGAACGGGAAGAGTGCGGCGCGCGCACCCGCGACCAGCCGCATCATGTCGCCGTTCCGGTGCTTCGCCGCCGCGATCACGCGCCGTTCGAGGCGCGCGATGCGGTGCTCGAACTGCGTCCGCGCGCCGTCGAGCGTCGGAGCGCCAATGGCACCGGACAGCCCGTTCAGTTGCTCGCCGATGAGCGAACGCAGCGCACTCAGGGATGTCGTCACGCCCTCGGGCAGCGTCGCGCGCGCGAGCTTGCTCTCGGCGGCGTGCGGGTCGCGAAGATCCTCGATGCCGAGGTGAAGCCGCTCGAGCACGTCCTCGACTTCCTTCGGTACGATCATCCCCGACCAGCGCGGAATCGCGAGGGGCTCCGGCGCGCCCAGCCCGCGCGCAACGACGCCGACCTGCGAGAAGTACGCGAGCTCGCCCGGGCCTGCGAGATACGCAACCGTCGGCAGCAGCAGACGCTCCACGACCGGCCGCAGCAGCACGTTGGGACTGAGGCGCGCGTCCGGTGAAACCTCTTCGCCGATCGCCAGCCGCCGCTTCCGCGGAAGCTCGTGCTCCCCGTCCCACGTGAACACCAGTGACAGCTCGCGCCCGGCTTCGACCCGGACATCTTCGCCCGCGCCGCGGAGCGTGTCGCGCTGCTCGACGAGTGCGCGATGAATGGGCTCCGCGCATTCGAGCGCACGTGCGAGGTGGGCGCGCGACGCGTTCGCGACAGCCGGATGCGCCGCGTCGAGCACGACGATGCCGAGCGGCTCGAGGAGCGCGCGCAGCATGTTCACATACGCACCGCCCAGCGTGGCGCCCGCGTGGAACGACTCGGCGGCGCGCATCGCACGCGGATCGGCCAGCGAACCGGTCGTGGAACGGAGCGCATCCAGCAAGCCGCCGATCTCGTCGCCGAGCGGAGTGTGCGATGCGGGCACGCCATCCGGCGGCCGGCCGGTGAGCGTGAGCTTGAGAGCGCCGTCATTCGCCGCAAGAACCGTCGACGCGGCTTCAGCGAAATCAGCGTCGTCTGTCGCGGCCCAGAAAACGGGAACGGCGGGGACTCCGGTTGTGCGCTCGATCGCCGACGCGACTTCGAGTGCGCCAAGCGCTTTGTGCCACGTATACAGCGGGCCACCGAAGAGTCCCGCTTGCTGACCCGTGGTCACGACGACGCCGCGATTCGCCTCGGCGCGCTCGAGCAGCGCAGCGCCGTCACCGAGTGCCGGACGAAGCGCCTCCAGCCACGTGTCTTCCCGGCCAACTGCCTGGGCGCGGTCGCGCCATTCCGCCGCAGTCGCCGGCTGTGCCGGATACCATGCAGCGAGCGCCGCGGACGGCGCGTGAACGATTGGCGTTTCGAGTATCCGGATCATGGCCTCTCCGAACATTCGGTCAAGCGCCAATCGGCCAACCGGGTATTCGGGCAGTCGCGCATTATTTGTGGTACGGCTCGCCGCGCACGATCGTCCCCGCGCGATAGAGCTGCTCCGCGAGCATGAGCCGGGCGAGCTCGTGCGGAAACGTCATGGCGCCGAGGGAAAGGACGCCGGCCGGGCGCTCGCGCAACGACGTATCCAGTCCGTACGCGCCGCCGAGCAGAAACGCAACGTCCTGGGCAGCCTCGCGCTGTTTCGTGAGCAGCGCAGCGAATTGTTCGGATGTTCGCACCGGGCCGCCCGCGTCGCAAATCCAGACGCGCGCGCCCTTCGGTACAGCGTCCAGGAGCCGCGCGCCTTCGCGCGCACGCACGTCGTCCGCCCGGCGGCCGCGTGCGGGCTCTTCGCGCACTTCGACAAACGCGAGCGGCCAGTACCGGGACGCGCGTGTTTCGTACTCGCGGATCGCCGCCGCCAGGGCCGCATCGCGCGGCTTCCCGACGGCGGCGACCGTGAAGCGCATCAGGCGTAGACGCCACGCAACCGGTGCACGGTGGCGACGCGACTGATCGCGAGCATGTACGCGGCCGTGCGCATGTTGACCTTGTGCTGCCGCGACAGCTCGAGCACGCTCTGGAAACTCTTCTGCATGATCTCGGTGAGCCGCCGGTTGACGGTGTCCTCCGTCCAGAAATAGCCGCCGCGGTCCTGCACCCATTCGAAATACGAGACCGTGACGCCGCCCGCATTCGCGAGAATGTCCGGAATCACGAAGATGCCCTTTTCATCGAGGATCGCATCGGCGGCCGCCGACGTCGGCCCGTTTGCGCCTTCGCAGATCACCTTGGCGCGAATCTTCGGCGCGTTGCGCGTCGTGATCACGTTCTCGAGCGCGGCCGGCACGAGCACGTCCACGTCCAGCGTGAGCAGTTCCTCGTTCGAAATCGCGTCGCCCTGCGGATAGCCGTTGAGCGAGCCGTGCTGCCGGACCCAGGCGGAACACTGATCTACATCGAGCCCGCTCGCGCTGTGCACGCCTCCGAACCGGTCGCTCACCGCGACGATCTTGCATCCTTCGCGCGCCAGGAGCTTCGCCGACACCGAGCCCACATTCCCGAATCCCTGCACCGCAACCGTCGCGCCCGCGGACTTCATGCCCAGGTACTGCAGCGCCTCCATCGTGACGAGCATACACCCGCGCCCCGTCGCTTCACGGCGCCCTTCCGAACCGCCCATCTCGATCGGCTTGCCGGTCACGACCGCCGTGGTGGTGTGGCCCACGTGCATCGAGTACGTATCCATGACCCACGCCATCACGCGCTCGTTCGTGTTGACATCGGGCGCGGGCACGTCGGAATCGGGGCCGAGCGTGCTGATGATGCCGGCCGTGTAGCGTCGCGTGAGCCGTTCGAGCTCGCCGGCGCTCATCTTCGACGGATCGCAGATCACGCCGCCCTTGGCGCCGCCGAAAGGCGCGTTCACCACTGCACATTTCCACGTCATCCAGGCCGCCAGCGCCTTTACTTCGTCGAGCGTCACCTGCAGGTCGAACCGGATGCCGCCTTTTCCCGGGCCGCGCGACGTGTTGTACAGCACGCGATAGCCCGTGAACACTTCCAGCTCGCCGTTGTCCATCATCACCGGTACCGATACGGTGATCTGCTTTTCCGCGTGGCGGAGCACCTTGTACAACCCGGGTTCGAGATCGAGCAGCTGGGCCGCCCTGTCGAACCGCGACATCATGGCCTCGAACGGATTCTCCTCGTTGAGAAATCGGTCCTTGTCGGGCCGGACGATGCTATCCGCGGGGAGTAGAAGACTTTGGCTCATAGGATATGTAGGGAGACGATTCGGGAGTCAGCCGATCCGCCGCAACGCGACCAGTTCGGCGATCAGCGCCGCCAGCGACTCCTGCCCGCGCTCAATGATGACATGCTGTGAAAGATACCATAGCGGAGGGGCCGTGCGAGGCCAGAGCGGCCCCAGTTTCACCGCGTCCTTGAGAGTGCTGACAACAGCGTCCGCCCTCCCCGCACGCGCCATCAGGGACTCCACGTGCGCCTCGGTGAACGCGTGGTGATCCGGATACCGCGCCGCCTCGATGCGAAGTGCCGCGTTGCGAAGCTGGCCCTCGAACGCCGCCGGATCACCGATCGCCGAGACGGCAAAGACTGCTCGCCCCGCGAATGACGACAACGCCGCGCGCTCGGACGTGCCCCAGCGCACAATGTCCCCCGGCGCAATGTGCACAATTCCGGGGTTTGCCATTTTCGTGTGCCGCGCGACATGCGACGCAAGCGCCCCGGCCGTCTCGGCCCCCGCGGTCTTTCGAGTGACGAATACCAGGCGCGCGCGCGCGAGCGCGTGCAATCCTTCGCGCCAGGGCCCGGCCGGAAGCGGCCACGGCGCCGCGCTCACAGCGTCCGCACTGAGCAGAACGA
>DASRAP010000273.1:0-2621 GCA_035638155.1 Gemmatimonadaceae bacterium
CCGCGGCCGCCGCGCTGCTCGCCGTCGGCGTGGCCATAGGCCACGCATGGCCCTCGGCTCGCGACGGCGATATCGCGGAGCTGCGCGCCGAGGTGCGTAGCGTGAGCTTGGCGCTGCTCGATCATCAGTCGGCGTCCGAACGGCTGCTCGGCGTGGCGTGGGCCGAGCGCACCGGCACGGGGCCGCAGGTGGTGAGCGCGCTGCTCGAGCGCGTGGCCAACGATCCAAACCCGAGCGTGCGCCTCGCCGCGGTCGAAGCGCTGCGCTCGCGGCTCGCCGAGCCCGAGGTCCGTTCGGGACTCGCGGCCGCGCTCGAGCGACAGGACGCGCCGCTGCTACAGGTGACGCTCGCGAACGCGCTGCTCGAGACGGGCGACGCGAACGACACGGCGGCCGTGCGCCGGCTGCGCGACAGCAGCGGCCTCGACCCCACGGTGCGCGACTACCTCGACACGGCTTTGCAACCCGGCGGCGCCGTCGCGCCGCCGCGCACGGGCATTTGAAAGGAGACCCCGATGACATCGATGCGTGAAGCACTGAAGCTCGCACTCTGCGCCGCGGCGCTCGCCGTGGCGGCCGGCGCCGCGCGCGCCGAGGTCACGGACACGCGAATGCTGAAGGACAGCGTGCGCGTTCTTGGGCTAGGCCCGCCGACCGTGATCGTCAGGAACGTGTTCGGCTCCGTGCACGTGGTGGCGCACGACGGCGCGACCGTGGACATGACGGCCACCGAGACGGTGAGCGGCGATCTGCGCGCCGACATCGACCGCGCGCGCCAAGAAGTCGAGCTGCGCACCGAGAGCGAGGAAGGCCGCGTGGCGTTTCGCGTCCGGCGCATCGGCTCGCAGGGAGACAACGGCTGGAACAACCGCTGGGGCGACGGCTATCGCGTGGCCTACGACATCGAAGTGCGCGTGCCGCGCGACGCGGCGATCGAAGTGGCCACCGTCAACGACGGCGAGGTCGTCGTCGAGGGCGTGCGCGGCCACTTCGAGGTGAGCAACGTCAACGGCGGCGTGCGGCTCACCGGGCTGCGCGGTGCGGGCAACATCAAGACAGTGAACGGCCCGGTCAGCGCGACGTTCGAGCGTGCGCCCACGGCGGCGACCACGTTCAAGACCGTCAACGGCAAGATCGACGTGTCGTTTCCGCAGGATCTCAAAGCGGATCTCTCTTTCAAGACGATGCACGGCGAGATCTACACCGACTTCGACTCGCAGGCGATCGCGAGCCAGCCCGTGAGCGAGCGCTCGCGCGACGGCGGCAAGCTCGTGGTGCGCGCGGAGCACGGCTCCACTGTTCGCATCGGCGGCGGCGGGCCCGCGTATTCGTTCGAAACACTGAATGGCAGCGTCTACATCCGGAAGCTCACTCGATGAACACGACGATGATTTTTCGCAACGCTGCGCTGATCGCGCTCGGCGGCCTCACGGCTTGGGGCGCGCAGGCGCAGGAGCGCATCGCGGTGCCGCTGTCCGACGCAGCGCGCCCCGCGGTGCTCGAGGTCGACGCGTTCGGGACCGCGATCAACGTGAACGCCTACGACGGCAAAGAGGTAGTGATCGTGGCGCGTGAGAACACCGCCAAAGAGGCCGAGGACGACGACGACCACCGGGTGCCGGGACCGAGGCCGCGCCCGCCACGCGAGCGGGGCAAAGCCGATGGCGACGATGAGGCCAGCACCGCCGGGTTGCACCGCATACCGAACACCTCGATCGGCCTCACGGCCACCGAGGAGAACAACCTCGTAACGGTGAAGACGGACTTCTCGCGCCAGCGGCTCGCGCTCGACATCTCCGTGCCGCGCAACACGTCGGTGCACCTGAAGGCTGTGAATGGCGGCGACGTGACGGTGACGGGCGTGCGCGGCGAGCACGAGATCTCGAACGTCAGCGGCCGCATCGTGGCAAACGACATCGCGGGCTCGCTCGTCGCGAGCACCACGAACGGCACGCTCCGCGCATCGTTCACCGAGGTCACTACTGCTAAGCCGATGTCGTTCAATACCTTCAACGGCGACGTGGACGTGACGTTCCCGGCGAAGCTCGTCGCCACGCTGCGCGTGACGACGGGGCACGGTGACTTCTACACCGACTTCGACGTGGCCGTGCAGTCGCAACCGGCGGTGGTGACGCAGGGCGGCGGCCAGAACGGCCGTTACGAGGTGCGGCTCGAGCGCGAGACCGTGGTCGCCGTGGGCAAGGGCGGGCCGGACATTCGGTTCAAGACGTTCAACGGGAACGTGATGGTGCGCAAGCGCTGACCGGCGTGCGCTATACGGAGGTCGCGCTTAACTCCATGCGCTTTCGCAGAGTCAATGCTCGATCGCGTCGAACAGTGCGCGCACATGATTGAACCATCGCAAGTCGTAGAGGGACTCATCGGCCGCAATCAACCCTCGACTCAACACAGGAGTGACAGTGATGAAGAAGATTTCGGTTTGCGTGCTTTTGGGTCTGCTCGTTTCCCTCCCGGCACTCGCGGAAGGTCCGCTCGTGAAGTTCGATGGAGGAATCGGCGTTCAGCCGTTGCGAGGCAACCCCACCCCGGTCCCGAACATCGTGCAAGGCGTCAATCCCCCCGGCGCTCCGTGGGTGATCGCGCGACTGACAGCGGACATC
>DASRAP010000274.1:0-5342 GCA_035638155.1 Gemmatimonadaceae bacterium
TCAGCGCCATGACGGCGCGACGCTCGCGAACCGCGATGGGAAAGCGGCGCGTGCCAACGGCGAGATCGGCGAGACGATTGTGCAGCGAAACGTCGAACGGCGACATCCAGATCACGCGGTCGAGTGCCGCGAGCGCGCCGACGGAGTCGCGGAGCTGGAGCCGGAGGTCGGCTTCGAGGACGTTCGCCTCAGCAGCCGTTTCGTTCTGCGTCGTGATCTTCGTGAGCTCGTCGATGGCGACCTGGATGTTGCCGTCCTGCCGGTCGAGGAGTGCCAGATACCACGCCGGGCCCTTGAGGCCGGAGTAATTCGGGAACATGCTGGACGCGCGCGTGAGCACCGCCCGTGCAGAGTCGAACTGGTTCGCCTGAAAGAACTTCGCGCCCTCGACGGTCGTGGTGACGAAGAGTCCGGTCGGTGGCGGGGGTCCCTGGTTCGCGTCGATGTACCGGAGCGGCTGCGCATATCGCTGCTTGAGCCACGCGTCAAACTGCCCGTCCAGCGTCTGGATCGGCGCGCCGAGCACGCGCTGAAACGCCGCAGGTGTATCGAGGCCGTCGGCGTACGCCGCAAGCAGCGCGACAATCGCGGGCATGCCGCGCTGCGACGCGATCATTTCGCAGACGAGCGATGCCTCGATGTAGCTGTACTGCAGCTCCATCGGGTAGCGCGGCTCGGTGAATCCTTCGTTGAGCTCACTCAGCCGGCGCACCTTGCCGCCCTTGAACGCCGCGAGAAACTCGGCGGTCACATCGGCGCCCCACCCCGGCCGCGCGCGGTGCTCTTCGAAGACCGAGAGTCCTTCCGACAGCCAGCGCGGCACGCGGTGTTTCGACCGCCCCAGCGTGAACGTGTGCGTGAGCTCGTGCCACGCCGTCGAGCCCCAGTTGAATTCGGCCGGATCGCGCGCGGAAGGCGAGTCCATCGCAAGGGTGGTCCCGAAGCTCACGCCGAGCGCGCCAAGTCCCGCGAGCCCCACCGTGCGCACCGAGAAGTCCGCGTGATTTCCGTAGATCTCGATGCGAACCGGTGTCGGTGGGCGATAGTCGTATCGTTTCGCGAGTGAGTCATACGCCTGCTCGAGCAGCGGACTCAGGTAGGTCGTGAGCAGCTCCGCCTCGGGTGCAGGCGTGACGAACGTGAATCGTCCCCGCGTCACCGTTTTGAACTTGTCGAGCGCGTCGAGCAGGTCGAGGGTGTTTTTGTGCCAGATGTTGTACGGGTCGAGCGCGAAGGCGCGCTCGAGCGCCAGACGGGCGCGCGCCATGTCACCGGTGCGCATGCGATTCGTGCCAAGAATGCCGAGCGCGCGCACGTAGCCAGAGTCGTACGCCACCGCCTGTTCCGCGAGCGCGTTGGCCTCGGCGTAACGCCGGCTGCGCACAGCCGCGTCCGCCAGCTCCGCGAAAAACTCGGCGGGACGCGGATTGAGTTTCTGCGCCGCGGCAAGCGCCGCACGGTATCCCGCGGAATCACCCGTAATCCACGCGGTTGCACCGAGGATCGCCCACGCCGCCGACGAGCTCGAGTCGACGGCCAGCGCGCGATGCGCGGCCGCGCGTGCGGAGTCATACGCTTCTGATTCCAGGTAGGAGCGCGCAATCCAGACGTGGCCGCCCGTCAGATTCGGGTTGTTGGCCATGGCGCGCAGCAGCCACTGATGCGAATTGGCGCTGTCCTGGAAGTCCAGCACGCGCGTCAGTCCGAGGAGCGCGCGGGCATTCGTCGAGGAGTGCGCGAGCACGAGGTCGTAGGCGGTGCGAGCGTCCGGCGCGTTGAACTTGTCGAGAAAGAGGTCGCCGATGCGCACCATCGCGTCGATGTTCGACGAGTCGCGCGCCACGGCAGCGTCGAATGCGCTGAGCGCACTGCGCACCCACTTGGCCTGCGTCCCGAGCACGAGATACGCACGGGCCGCGGCCGTGGCGTCGTCCGACGACCAGGGCTTTGGGGACCGCTCGTACGCCGCAGCGACGGCGTCTGCCCGGGAGAATGCCTCCTTCGTGTCACCGCGGCGCGCGGCGAGCTCGCCGAGATTCACCTCCGCGATCCACCGCTCCGGTGAACCGCTCGCGATTGCGGCCCGGAACGCCGAGTCTGCCGAAGCGAGGCGGCCCCGGAGCACGAGCACCTCGCCGAGCGTCGCAGACAGTCTGGCTCCGCCGGCGCGCGCGGTGCGTTCGGCTTCGTCGAGCTTGCCCGTCTCGATGAGTGCCTGAATCTGGCGGCGCGGATTCGCGGTCTGCGCCGGCGAGAACAGGGCCGCGGCCGCAACGAATAGCCAGGCGCGGTTCACTGGCGGCCTCCGGCGCCCTTGATCGCCTGCGTCTTTTCGGCGATCGCGATGAGGAGCTTCTCGAGCGCGTCGGCATACGCCGTGGAATCCATTTGCGCCTTGCGGCCGCGGAGCGCCGCGAGCGAATCCTCGAGCGCGCGGCGTTCCGCGACGAGCGCGATCACGCGCGGGTCGGCGCTGGCGGCTGCGCTGCCGAACGCGACCGTCTGCGCGAGGAGCGAGTCACTCACCACCGCGTGCTCGGTGAGAATCTTCTTCTCCGTCTCGTACTCGCGTGCCGTTTCCTGCTTGGCGTACTGAAATGCCTCGAGTACCGAAATGCGTCCGTCCTTGTCGGCGTCCGCCTCCTTCGAGGACAGGCCCTTCGTGAAGTAACGGAAGAAGACGGACTCGTTGCGTTCCATCGCGGTCTTCGTGGCCGTCACCACGACGCGCCCCGGCTTGCTCAAGACCTGAATGAAATCACCGCTGGCGCTCGAGGCATTCACGAACACAATGCTCTGTTTCGTGAAGAGGTCGAGCCACGCTGCGTAATCCGCCGCCGTCGGGTCCGGTCCGGGGAGGTTGACGCGTGAATCCTTGCCCTCGCCGCTTCCGTGCCCGACGAGGAACACGAAGAGCATATCGCCCGGCGAGACCCGCTGCGCGAGGGTCGTGAAGGCCTTCGCGACTTCTTCCTTTGTCGCCTTGATGCGCGACATGTCGCGCGACGAATCCTCAGCGAGGTAGATCAGGCTTGCCGGCGCGACCTTCCAGTCGTTCTTCGCCGCCGTGTAGATCGCGTCGCCGGCCGATCTGAACAACGTGCTGTACATCGGCTCGCCGCCGAGTCCCGTGATGATCAGGACGTGGGTCTGCTGCGCTCCCGCCGAGGCCGCGCACAACGCGGTGAGCAGCGCCGCGCCACGCACCAACCGGCCGCGCGTCACGCGAGACCTCTCCACCGCCGATAAGTCCACTCCGCACCCAGTAGCACGATCAGTGCAAGCAATACCACCGGGAGGTCCCAGAGGTCCCGCGATTCCTTCATGGTGACGCCGCTGTCCGTGTACTTCACATCCTCGAGGAGTTTCGACGCATCCGCGAGCGGGTAGTACCGTCCCTTGGTCTCTTCGGCAATGCGGCGGAGCAGGGGCGTGCGGAGCTCCGCCTGCTCGACGTCGGCGCCCTGGTCATCGGCCAGCAGCGATCCGGGAACGGATTTCGTCGTGTCGCGTCCGTGTGCCGACGTCGCCGAGAGCGCGTACACTCCGGCTTCTTCGGTAAGGAATCGCCCCGTGTACGTGCCGTCTTCGCGCAGCGACCATTCGAGCGGCACGTTGACCGAACGGCCGCTGGGCGTCGTGACGGTCGCCGTGACGATCGCGTCGTTGACGTCGAGGTAATTCTTGTCGGCAACGCGCGCGCGGAGTGTGACCGGCTCGCCCGGGCCGACACGGGCGGGCAGCGCCGTGATCTCCACCTGGTTCGGCACTCCTTCCAGCATCCAGCGCAGCATCTGGCGCCAGAGTGTTTCGTGCGTTTCGTCGTCGACGGCAATGTCCGCGTGCATCTGCCACAGCCACGTGTCCTGCACGCCGAAGATCGCACTCACGCCGCGGCCGAATCGCTGGAACGCGAGAATGGGGAGGTCGGTCTGACCGGTCGTCGCGCGGCCGGTGAGGAGCACTGTCGCGCCGGGACGCACGGAGCCAAGGCCGTTCACGACCGTGAGCGGCGGGAGTGAACGCCATTTTTTCGCCGATGCGGAGTCGTTGGCGCCGAGCTGAAGCGCTGGATGCGCGAATCCCGCGGGCGTCGGACGCACGCGCACTTCGGTGGCCGGGCCGGCGGTATCCATCACCGCGCGACTGAACGTGAGCGGCAGGACTTCCTCGACGGCGGTGCCTCCATACCCACCTTCGGCGAACGCGCTACGCCCACCGAGCGCGAGGAGTGTGCCGCCGCGCTGTGAGACGAAGTCGGCCAGCATGCGCAGCTGGTCACCGGTGAAGAAGTTGGCCTCGAGGCTTCCGAGGATGATCGCGGGATACTTGAACAGCTCTTCGCGCGACGTCGGGAATCCGCCGACCAGCTCGAGCGAATCACGGACGCCAAGGCGCAGATACTTACCCTCCGCGCTGCGCAGGAGTGCGACGAGCTGCAGCGCGGTGTCCGGCGCGACGGCACGCCGCATGAATCCGAACTCCGGGCGCGGCTCGCCCTCGACGTACAGAATGCGCTCCGGGCCCCGGCGCACGCGAAGCACCGTGTGGTACTCGTTGTTCTCCGCGATGGTCTCGCCGTCGAGAAGCTTGGCGCGCACCGTCAGCCGGTACGTTCCGGGCGTGAGCGACTGGAGCCTCACGCGGGCGTTGGTCACGTCGCCGCTCGCGGGGAGCGTGATATCCTCGGAGCCGACGATCCGTCCGTCCGCTTCGACGGTCACCGTTGTTTTCTGGCCGCCAAGTCCGCGCACGCGAATCGCGGCGTCGATGAGCACGTTCGCGCCTTCGAGGACGTTCTGCGGCGCGGCGACACGTTCGATGGCGATATCACGCGGGAACCGCTCGAGGCCCACGCCCACCGTGTAGACCGGAATCCGCCGTGCACGGAGCGCGAGTAGTGACGTGCCCACGTCGCTTCCGCCGTTGTCGGCACCATCAGTGACCACGACGATGCCCGCGACGGGAGTGCCGGAGAGTTCTTCGCGTGCGCCCTCGAGGGCCGCACCGATGTCGGTGCGCGTGCCGGCGCCATTCAGCGACGACGTGCTGCCCACCGGCCGCGCGTCCGCCGCGAACCGGAAATAGCGCAGGACGTACTGTTTCTCGAGCTTCTTGATCAGGTCGGTGGTGTCGGCAAACACGCGCTGCGCCGCGGCGAGTCTCGTCTGTTGCTTGCCGAGATCCGTGAGCCGCATCGAGCGGGAATCGTCGAGCATCACGGCGAGCACGTTCCGCTGCGCGACGGCGCTCGAAATGATCAGCGTCGGCCGGAAGAGCGCGAGGATGAGGAGGGCGACGGCCGTTCCTCGCAGGCCGGCAAGGATGATGCGGTCGCGAAC
>DASRAP010000275.1:0-6725 GCA_035638155.1 Gemmatimonadaceae bacterium
CCAGGAGTACGCCAACGACGTGGTGTACACGCTCGCCGAAGCGTGCCGCGAAGCGGAACTGCCGATGCCGCATATCATCAGTGAGTCGGGGCGCGCGTTGACCGCGCACCACGCGCTCCTGCTGCTCGGCGTGATTGACGTGGAATCGCAGGCCGAACCGCCGCTCCCGGACCTCACGGACGACGATCACCAGCTCCTTCACGAGATGATGGAGGACTGCAAATCCGTCCAGCGGAAAAACGTGGCGCTCCGGCGCGTCCGTGAGGTGTACCACGACGCGACGTTCGACAAGGAAAAGGCCCAGGACCTGTTCCAGAGCGGCGTGCTCGGGCTGCGCGAACGCGCCCTTGCCGAGCGCGTTCACCTCTGCACGATGAACGCGATCGCACGGATCGTGCATGTGAAGCGCGACGCGTTCTCGGACATCGCCAACGACGTCCAGTCGACGCTGATCGACCGCTACTTCTGCAACTTCTCGCTCTTCCAGTCGCTACCGGACGCGTGGGCCATCGACCAGCTCTTTCCGATCATGCCCATTCACCGGCTGGAAGAAGAGCCGACGCGGCGTGCCACGCTGCAGGACATCACGTGCGACTCGGACGGGAAGATCGACAAGTTCATCGGCGGCCTCCACGGCACGCCGTCGCTGCCCGTCCACGCCTTTCGCGATGAAGAGCGCTACATCCTCGGCGTGTTCCTTACGGGCGCGTACCAGGAGATCCTCGGCGACCTGCACAACCTGTTCGGCGACACCAATGCCGTGCACGTGCGTCTCGCGGACCACGGGTACCAGCTCACCGATCTCGTGCACGGCGACACGGTCACCGAGGTGCTGAATTACGTGCAGTTCAAGGCGTCAGACCTGCTCGCCACGTTCCGGCGAAAGGTGCAGGCCGCGACAAGCATCACCCGCGAAGAAGGGAACATGTTCATCGCCGAATACGTCGCGGGGCTCGAGGGCTATACGTATCTCGAGGGAGAGGCGGCTCGGTAACGCCAGAAAAAGGGAAAAGGGAAAAGGGAAAGGGACCAAAGGGCGAAGGGAAAAGGATGAGAGCTGAGGAATGAGGTGCATCCTCTCGCCCTCATCCTTTTCCCTTCGTCCTTTCCGATTTTTCCCTTTTCCCTTTACGCTGGCTTTTTTACCGCTTCCAGTTCACGACATTCCAGAACGCGGCGATGTAGTCTGCCCGCCGATTCTGGTACCGCAGATAGTACGCGTGCTCCCACACGTCGAGCCCGAGCAGGACGTCGGCTGGGGCGGTGCCGTCCATGAGGGGGTTGTCCTGGTTCGGCGTGCTCACGATCGCGAGCGATCCGCCCTTTCTCACCAGCCAGGCCCAGCCTGATCCGAAGCGTCCCATCGCTGCGGCGGCGAACTGTTCTTTGAACTTCGCGTAATCGCCGAACGAGGATTTGACCGCGTCGCCGAGGGCGCCGCCGGGCTCGCCGCCGGCGTTCGGGCCCATGGTTTTCCAGAACAGCGAGTGATTCCAGTGGCCACCGGCGTTGTTGCGTACGGCCGTACGAACAGCTTCGGGCACGTCGGCGATTTTCGCGCACAGATCCTCGAGTGACCATGACGCAATCGCCGGCGCTTTCTCGATCGCGGCGTTCAGGTTCGTCACGTACGCATTGTGGTGCTTCCCGTGATGGATCTGCATCGTCTGCGCGTCGATGTGCGGTTCCAGAGCATCGGCGGCATAGGGCAATGCGGGAAGGGTGAACGGCATGTCGGCCTCTCGTGCAAAGCGTGAAAGTGTTTCAGGAAGCGAGGTCCCTTGCGCGACGGCGCTCGGACCACCACCCCCAGACACCGGGCAACATCGACAGGAAAATGACGCCCAGAATCACCTTCTCAATGTGGTTCTGAACGCCGGGGAAGAAGCGCGGAAGGTAGTAACCGATCAGCAGCGTCGACCAGACCCACATGATGCCGCCGATGATGTCGAATGCTACGAATGTCTTGTACTCCATGTTCCCGACGCCCGCGATGACGGGCGCGAACGTGCGGACAACCGGCACGAACCGCGCGATGATGATCGTCTTGCGACCGTGCCGTGCGTAGAAATCGCTCGCGCGCTTGACGTGCTTCTTGTTGAAAAAGCGCGAGTCTTCACGCTTGAAGATTCGCGGGCCAGTGGTGCGGCCCAGCCAATACCCGGTCTGGTTGCCGCACGTCGCCGCGAGATTGAGGAGCAGGCCGAGCGTCCAGACGTCGAACAGACCCTGCGAGGCCAGAAAGCCCGCGGTGACGAGCAGGGAATCGCCCGGAAGAAAAATGCCCACGAGCAACCCGGTCTCGGCGAAGATGATCAGCGCCATGCCGATGTAACCCGCCGTTTTCACGAGCGAGTCGAGGTCGTGCAGGTTGCGGATGAAATCGCTCAGGAAGTGCACGGGGCGAAAGATAGGAGGAGAGAAAAGGGAAAAGGGAAAAGCCCGAAAAGGCCACAGGGACGAGGAGGAGGTTGGAGCGAAAAGGCCGTGTTCGTTCTTTGGCCTCGCGACACGAAGTGGCGGGACTCAGTCCTTTTTTCTCCTCCTTTACCCTTTTCCCTGTTTTGCCTCTTCCCTTTGCCCCATTCCCTGCTCCCTGTAATTCGGTGCTCGCCGCGCCCGAGTTTCATCGCGTACGTTTGAACAATGGGTTCGATTCTCGACAACATTTCCGTGGTTCTCCACCAGCCACAGAACCCCATCAACATCGGGGCAACCGTGCGCGCCATGGCCAACATGGGGCTGGGCCAGCTGCGCCTGGTGCAACCCGTCGCGTACGACGTCGCGAAGATCGAGGGGATCGCCCACGGCACCCGCGAACGCATCGCGAAGATCGCGCACTTCGATACACTCCAGGCGGCGGTCGCCGACTGCAGCCTCGTGCATGCGTACGCGGGCAAGCCGAGGGCGGCGCGGTGGACGCGGCTCGATCCCAAGTCCTCCGCGGCGGCGCTGCTCGCGGCGGCGGAGACGGCGCCGGTGGCGATCGTGTTCGGGCCCGAGGATCACGGCCTCGAAAACGACGCGCTCGACCTCGCGCACGCGACGGTCACGATTCCGACGACGGCCGCCCATATGTCG
Source organism: Gemmatimonadaceae bacterium (assembly GCA_035638155.1). Taxonomy (GTDB): domain Bacteria; phylum Gemmatimonadota; class Gemmatimonadetes; order Gemmatimonadales; family Gemmatimonadaceae; genus DASRAP01. The sequence goes on from DASRAP010000275.1 coordinate 3,082, forward strand.
CTCAACCTGGCGCAGGCCGTGCTCCTCGCCGCGTACGAGCTTCACGTGGCGTCCGCGGACGCCACGCGAAGCCTGCGCCGGCACAAGCACAACGCGCCCGCCGCAAGCCAGGAGCAGCTCGAGCGCACGTTCTCCACATTTGCCAAGGCGCTCGACGCGATCGACTTCTTCAAGACGCGCAACCCCGAGCTCGTGATGCGGAGCGTGCGCTCGCTGGTGTTTCGCGCGGCGCCGGACGCCCGCGAAGCTGATCTCGCGCGCGCCGTCGCGATCGAGGTGATGCGCACGATTGACAGAATTCAAGGTGTCTACCGTGGCGGGTACGGAAAACCCGATTCTGAACGCAGTTAGCGATTGACCAGCCGTGTTCATCCGTGCATTTTTTGTCCATCAATTCGGCTTGTGAAAAGCTTCACAAGGCGAGCTGACGCGCCCCTTCGCCACCCATACGCGGACCGCCTGGATGCTGGGACGTAGGACTTGGACAGTTGCTTCGGTTTTCGTTCTTGTCGCCGCCGGCGTGGCGGCTCTTGCAGCCTACAGCGGTTCCGTTCAGGGAGCCCAGCAAGCCCCCGCACAGCCCACCGGCCAGCCCATCGGTGACCTGAAGCCAGGTCAGCCGGGCTACGCGACGGCGCTCGCCAATCTCGAGGCGCAGGGGAAGGCTCCGCGGGGACCATGGGCGTATTCAGGTGCGTCGAACTTCAATCGCTACTTCGTGCCGGTGAGCCGCTCGCCCGAGCAGCCCATCCATTTCCCGCATCCGGTGCACGTGAACACGCTCAAGATGAACTGCGTGTTCTGCCACTTTGCGGCGGACCGGTCGCCGGACCCGGGCATGCCCGCGGTGAGCACGTGCATGGGCTGTCACATGACCGTCGCCACGCAGCGCCCCGAGATCAAAAAACTCAAGGCGTTTTCTGACAGCGGCCGGACCATTCCGTGGATCCGGATCCACAAGGTGCCTGACTACGTGCATTTCCCGCACGTGCAGCACGTGAACGCGGGCGTGACGTGCCAGTCGTGTCACGGCCAGATCCAGAACATGCCGCAGGTAACTCGCTATGCGTCGCTCAACATGGGCTGGTGCGTGAACTGCCATCTCAACGGTTATTCGCGCGCGGAAGGGATGCGCGCCGCGGGCTACACGCCCAGCGATGAAGATCTCAAAGCGCCCGTACGCAAGGTTCCGTACGATTGCGCGACGTGTCACTACTAGACGCTCGCGAGCCCCTGACATGAGCGAATCGAACGTGAAAGCAGGCGTCAAGCGGCGCGAGTTCCTGAAGGTTCTCGGCGCGACCACCGCCGCCGGCACTGCGGCCGCGTGCGGCCCGCTGGCCGGCGACAAGCCCGAGAAACTCCTCCCGTATATCGTGTCACCGGACCACACGGTTCCGGGCGTTTCGAATTACTACGCGTCCACCTGCCGCGAGTGTGCGGCGGGTTGCGGCATCATCGTCGAGACGCGCGACGGACGCGCCATCAAGATCGAAGGCAATCCCGACCACCCGGTGAATCACGGCGCGCTCTGCGCGCGCGGCCAGGCGGCGCTCCAGGGACTGTATAACCCGGATCGGTATCGCGGTCCGATGCAGCGCGAAGGCGGCACGCTCAAGCCGATCACGTGGGATGCGGCGATCACGCTGCTGTCGTCGAAACTGGCGGGCGCGCGCGGGAAGGACGCCGTCTTCATCAATCAGCACGAGCAGGGAAGTTTCCCGGCGTTCCTTGACCAGTGGCTGTCGGCGCTCGGCTTGCCGGCGCACATCAGCTACGACGCCGAAGCGCCCCTCGCGGTGCTCGCAGCGAACAAGGAAGCGTACGGCACAGCGTGGCCGTCGCTCGATTTCGCGGCCGCGAAACTGATCGTGTCGATCGGCGCCGATTTCCTCGAGGGCTGGGGACACAGCGTCACCCAGCAGCTCTCGTGGGCGGATGCGCGTGCCAAGACCACCGACGCGCCACGCGCGGTGTACATCGGCGCGCGTCGTTCGCTCACCGGGCTGAATTCGGATCAGTGGATCGCCGCAAAACCCGGCACCGAGCTTCAGGTTGCGCGCGCGCTGCTCGGAGCGGTCGGCAAGGGTGCCGGCGTTTCGCTCGACGGTGCGGCCAACGCGAGTGGTGTCCCGGTCGCGGCACTCGAAGCGCTGGGCAACGCGCTCAAGGCCGCCGGGAATCGGGCGCTCGTAGTCGCGGGAACGACGGGGCCGGATGCCAAGGCTGTCGCGCTCGCCGCCGCGGAGATCAACAAGGCGCTCGGGAGTGTCGGCGTGACCGTCAAGCCTGCCGACGCCATGCTCGGCGCCGAGCGACTGAATTCGGCGGCACAGGTGCGCGAGGCGCTCGAGCGGATGAAATCGGGCAGCGTCCCGGTGCTGATGGTGCGCGGCGCGAACATCGCGTACACGTCCCCGAAGCAATCTGATGTTGCCGGTGCGCTCGCGAAGGTGCCGTTCAAGGTCGCGTTCACGAGCTATCCGGATGAGACCGCGGAGATGTGCGATCTCATTCTTCCCGATCATCATTCGCTTGAAAGCTGGGGCGATGCGGAAACGGTGAAGGGCGTGCTCTCGCTGCAGCAGCCGGTGATGGATCCCGTGTTCAACACCCGCGCCACCGCCGACGTCCTGATCGCCGTTGCGAAAAAGGACTCGGGCGCTGCACCCAAGTTTGCGGCGCAGGACTATCGCGCGTGGATCGCGTCTCGCATCGGCGGCGACGCGGCGCTCACGGCGGCGCTGCCGAGCGGCATGAAGGGGGGCACGGGTGCGCTTGCGAGTGCATCGGTGATGGCGGCCCCGAAGACGAGCAGCGTCGCAAATCCCCAGGGCGGAATCGGCGGCAACGGCGACTTCACGCTGCAGGTGTATTTCTCGCCCGTGCTCGGCGACGGACGCGGTGCGAACAAGCCGTGGTTGCAGGAGTTGCCCGATCCAGTCACGAAGGTGCTCTGGCAGACCGTCATCGAGCTGCACCCGGACGCCGCGAAGAAGCTCGGCGTTGCCCAGGGCGATCACGTCACCGTCAAAACGGCCGCGGGGGAGATCACCGCACCTGTCTATCTGTATATCGGCCTTCGTCCGGACACGGTCGCAGTCGCGGCCGGCCGCGGGCACACGGCCTACGGGCGCTACGCGAAGGACTGCGGCGCCAATGCGTTCGCGTTGTTGCCGAGCGGAGAAGACGAAACCGGTGGGTGGGCGCTGACGCAAACACGCGCCACGGTCACGAACGCGAGCGGGATGTCCCGCATCGTCACGACCGAAGGCGCCGCGCGCCAGCACGACCGTGGCATCGCGCAGGCCATGAACGTCGGCGTTCTGCTCGGGACGGAAAAAGACGAGGAGCACGGCGAGCCCGAATTCCCCGGCGATTCAAAACACGAATTCCTGCCGGGCATACGCGCGCCGGTCGCCGGCGACGCACAGGGTAACCTGCTCCGTGAGAATTCCGCGCAGCAGGGGCTCTACGACCCCGCAAACCCGCTCGGACTCACGAAGCGCCGCTGGGCGATGACCATCGACCTCGCGCGCTGCACGGGATGTTCGGCGTGCGTGACCGCGTGTTACGCCGAGAACAACATTCCGACGGTGGGCGCCCCGTGGCAGGGGCCGAAGGTGCTCGCGGACCGCACCGGA
>DASRAP010000276.1:0-21258 GCA_035638155.1 Gemmatimonadaceae bacterium
GGTTGCGGGAAGCATCACGCGCGGCACGCGCGGTCCGACCGCGGGCGAAATGCTCCGCTCCACCGAGCTCACTGGTGAAACGGCCGCCGCGCAGGTGCGACTGGACAAGATCGTGACGGAACGCGTGGGCAAGGTGAACCAGCTGCTCGCAGGCATGCCGCACATCCTCGCGCCCCCGATCAGGATCGTCCAGTAGACGCAAACGCAACGCGGAGCCGTGGAGAGAGGGAGGTTCGCGGAGAACATCCCAGCTTGCCGCGGAATACCGCTGAGAAAGCCGGAATAACACAGAAAAAAAATACAACTGCTTTGGGGTTTCCGTGGTGCTCGGCAGTGTTCCGCGTATGCCGCGGCAGCGCTGTGGCCGTGCTCCGCGAACCACCGCGCCCTCCGCGGCTCCGCGTTGCGGTGAACGGAGTCAGCCCGCCATGGACTCGGCTTTGCGCGCGAGCTCGATGTCCTTCTCGGTGATGCCGCCCTTGTCGTGCGTCGAGAGGCGGACCGTGACCTTGTTGTAGCGGATATCGAGGTCCGGGTGGTGGTTCATCGCCTCGGCCGGCGCCACCAGCTTTTGCACGAAGTCGATCGCGTCCGGGAATCCCTTGAACGCGAACGTCTTCACGATTTCGTCACGCTTCCGTGCCCAGCCAGCGAGCGTCGCAAGCTCGCGCTGGACTTCGATGTCCGAGAGCAGGGGCATGCCGGGAATCTACCGCAGTTGTCCCTCCGGCGCGCGCGTGATTTACTTGCTGGTATGAACCCCGCGGTTGGCGAGATGTGGCAGGCCCTGCAGGACACGCCTTTCCCCGAGGACATTCCCGCCGAGCTCGACGACGCCGTGAATGTCGAACTGCTCGATTCCACGGCGCGCGAGGCCATTCAGGCCTATGTGCTGGCGGGCTCGCTCGACAGCGTGAGCGACGGCAAGCTCCGCGCATGCCTTCAGGAGCTGAGCGAAATCGTACCGCATCTCGAGGGGGACTCGCGCACGTATTTCACGCGCATGCGTGACGTCGCCGAGTTGATCGTGGGGCGGAAGGCGAGACCGGGATTGCCTCCTGGGCTCATGGGCTGACAGGCCAGGGAACGAAGACAAGCGAGAACAAGAGAGAACCAGATGGGAGTGAAATTCTCGACACGAAACCTCGGTGAGCTTCGAACCGAGATCACCCACACGCCGTCCGGCACGGTCATCGAGACCGACGCGCCAACGGACAATCGCGGCAAGGGCAGCAGATTCTCGCCGACCGATCTCGCGAGCGCATCCCTCGCATCGTGCATGCTCACGACGATGGAGATCGTCATGCAGAAGGACGGCGTCGATCTCCATCTCACGGGCGCGAGGGCAGCGGTAGAGAAGATCATGTCCACCGAGGGCCCGCGCCGCATCGAGCGCATCGTCGTCGCGCTCGACATGCCTCCGGGCGTCGACCCTGCGCATCGTCCGAGACTCGAACGCATTGCGCACACGTGCCCGGTGGCCCTCAGTCTCAATCCGAATATCCAGCTCGACGTCACTTTCAATTGGGCGTAGTCAACATGAAAACGAATCTCGTCCGCTCTCTCGTTCTCTCGTCGTGTCTCGTTCTCCCGTTCTCTGCGGTGCTCCCGTTCTCTGCTGTTGCCCAGACGATCGACAGTACCAGCATCGGTGGCCTGCAGTGGCGCATGCTGGGCCCGGCGCACACCGGACGCATGGTCGCAGTCTCCGGTTCGTCGCAGCGACCAGGCGAGTATTACGTCGGCACGACCGGCGGCGGCGTCTGGAAGACCGCCGACAGCGGCCGCACGTGGCATCCCATGACCGATGCGTACTTCGGCGGGACGGTCGGCGCCGTCGACGTATTCAAGGGCAACCCGGACATCGTCTGGTCGGGCGGCGGTGAAACGCCAATTCGCGGGAACGTCTCACACGGCGACGGCGTCTGGAAAACCACCGACGCGGGCAAGACGTGGACCTACATGGGACTCGCCGAGACACAGTACATCTCGCGCGTCGTCACGCATCCGACCGATCCGAACATCGTGTACGTCGGCGCGCTCGGCCACGTGTTCGGGCCGAACGCCGAACGTGGCGTCTATCGTACGAAGGACGGCGGCAAGACGTGGGAGAAGATTCTGTTCAGAAACGACTCCACGGGCGTTGCCGATCTCGTGATGGATCCCTCGAACCCGAGCGTGCTCTACGCGGGCTTCTGGCAGGCGGGCCGAAAACCGTGGCTCCTCGTGAGCGGCGGCAACGGCGGAACGATGTACAAGACCACGGATGGCGGCGACCATTGGACCGAGCTCAAGAACAACCCCGGTCTCCCGCGCGGCATCTGGGGCAACATCGGCATCGCGGTGTCGCCGGCGAAGCCGTCACGCGTGTGGGCCATCATCGAAGCCGATTCGGGCGGCGTGTTCCGGTCTGACGACGGCGGGGCCACATGGCAATTCCTGAACGGCGATCGCAATCTCCGCCAGCGCGCGTGGTACTACACGAACATCTACGCCGATCCGAAAGACTCGAACACGGTGCGCGCAGGAAACGTCGGCGGCTACATGTCGAAGGATGGCGGCAGGACGTTCCAGTCATCGCTCGGCAACGGCGACACGCACGACTACTGGATCGATCCCGAGAATCCGAACCGCATTGCGGTCGCTGGCGATCCGGGAATCACGCTCACGTACGACGGTGGACAGACGACGATCCGCGCCAACATTCCGACGGGGCAGTACTACCACGTCCATCTCACTAACGCATTCCCGTACGATGTGTGCGGCGCCGAACAGGACGGCGGCGTCGATTGCTTCCCGGTTCGCGCGGCTGCGGGCGGTGGTGGGCGCGGTGGTGGTGGCGGCGGGGGCGGCGGCGCGCTCGATCCGCTTGCCCCGGCTGACCCGGCGGCAGGTGCCGGCGCTGGTGGACGCGGCGGCGCAGCGGGTGGCGGCGGCCGTGGTGGCGGCGGCGGACGCGGCGGCGCTCCGGCGTCGCAATACAACTTCACCGAGCGCTACGGCGGCGCGGGCGGTGAATCCGGCTACGTCGCGAGCGATCCGCTCGATCCGGATGTCACGTTCGGCGGCAACTACAGCGGCGTGATCACGATGCTCAATCACCGCACCGGGCAATCGATGCGTCTCGATCCATGGCCGCTCAATCCCATGGGGCACGACGCCAGGGATTCCAAGTACCGGGTGCAGTGGACGCAGCCGATCATGAATTCGCCGAACGATCCCAAGGTTCTGTACGCCACGGGCAACGTCGTATTCAAGTCGAACGACCTGGGCCAGAGCTGGAAGATCATTTCGCCCGATCTCACGCGAAACGATCCCGCGACGCTCGGAGCGTCGGGGGGACCGATCACGAAGGACCAGACGAGCGTCGAGTACTATGGAACGATCTTCGCGATCGCGGAGTCGCCGGTTACACCGAACCTGATCTGGACCGGGTCGGACGACGGACTGATTTACGTGTCGCGCGGCGCCGCGCCGGCGGGCGCGGCCATGCCGGCGTGGACGAACGTCACGCCGAAGGATCTGCCGAAGTACACGCGCGTGTCGATCGTCGAGCCGTCGCATTTCAGCGCCGGTACGATGTACTTCGCCGCGAATCGCTACGAGATGGACGACTTCGCGCCGTACCTCTACAAGACCACGGATTACGGCGTGACGTGGAAGAAGATCGTCACGGGCATTCCTGCGACCGAATTCACGCGCGCGATTCGTGAAGACCTCGTGCGCCCCGGCCTGCTGTACGCGGCAACGGAACGCAGCATGTACATCTCGTACGACGCGGGCGAGCACTGGCAGAGTCTCAAGCTCAACCTTCCACCGGTCAGCGTACACGACATTGCACTGCGCGATGACGATCTCGTGATCGCGACGATGGGACGCGGATTCTATGCGCTCGAGAGCATCGTGCCGCTGCGCCAGGCCGATCAGGTGAAGGCAGCGGCGGGTGCCTTCCTCTATAAGCCCGGCACGAATTACCGCAGCGCCGGCTCGGTGAAAGTCGAGTACTCGCTCAAGGATGGGTCACAGCCGGTAACGCTCGAGCTCGTTGATCCAAAAGGCAAAGTGCTCACCAAGGCGTCGAGCACGGACACGGCCGCGGCCGGCGGTGGTGGCGGCCGCGGCGGGCGTGGCGGCGGCGGCGGTGGCCGGGGCGGGTTCGGTGGGGCGCCGGCAGGACGCGTGACGACGAACGTCGGACTCAACACGTATAACCTCAGCCTTCGGTATCCCGACGGCACGAATTTCCGCGGCGCCATTTACTGGAGTGGGAACGGGCTCAACGGGCCCGTTGGCGGCCCGGGCAATTACACCGTGCGCCTCACGCAAGGCACCGGTGCGCCGCTCACGGAGATGGCGCGCGTTCGGAAGGATCCACGCACCAGAGCGTCGGATGCGGACGTCAACGAGCAGGTCGCGTTCCTCATGCGCATTCGCGACACGGTGTCAGCCGCGAACAATGCCGTGCGCACCATTCGTAACGTGCGGTACAAGCTCGACAGTCTGGGCAAGATGCTCCAGCCGCAGGCGCGTGCCGCGTTCGACGGTCCTGCGCGCGTGCTGAACGACAGCATGCGCAAGGTGGAGGAGGAGATCTATCAGACGAAGAATGAAGCGGGCCAGGATCCGCTCAACTTCCCGATCCGCCTCAACAATCAGATCGGCGCGCTGTCGGGTTTCGTCGCGAGTGGTGAGCGCCGTCCGCCCCAGCAGGCGTACGACGTGTGGAACACGCTCGTGCCGCAGCTCAACACGCAGCTCCTTCGTCTCAAGCGACAGCTTGCAACGTTGCTGCCCCCTGTGAACGCGGCGTTGAAAGCCGGCGGTCAACCGGAGATCGTGCCATCAACGGACGAGCTCGGCGCGGCGCCCGGCGGTCGAGGTGGGCGCGGGCGCGGCGGCTGAACCGGCCTTTACAGATTTACACCGAACACGCGGAGAACACGGACAACCACTCGGACACAACAAAGGCTTGTTGTGTCCGAGCCTTTTTCAGCGTGTTCCGTGTGCTTGTGAATCAGTTAAGACAGCTCACTTGGGGGTCGGCAGCATCCGCTCAACCTTGCGGCCGTTAACGGGACGCGGTTGATTCTGCCCGGCGCATGACCCAACCGACTGAGCGCTGCAAGGGATGAGCGCGCCTGCCACGACGTGTGCGTCCTGCCATTCGCCGCTTCCCTCGGGCGCGATGTTTTGTCCAACGTGCGGAGTTGCGACGCCCACCGAGATCAGTCTGGCGACCGGAACAGCGCGCACCCCGCTGGGTGAAACGCTCACCGAGACCGAACAGCGCGCGCGCGTCACACGCGCCATTGGAGACGAGTTCGTTTTGGGAAGGCTGCTCGGACGCGGCGGGTTTGCGGAAGTCTACGCCGCAACCGAATCGCGGCTGAAAAGGCAAGTCGCGATCAAGGTCCTGCGAGCTGATCTGATTCTCTCCCAGGATCTGTCCGAACGATTCCGGCGGGAAGCAGAAGCCGTGGCCAAAGTCCGTCACCCAAACATCATCCCGATTTACCAAGTCGGCGAGCACGAAGGACTGTCGTACTATGTGATGCCGCTCGTGGATGGCGGCACGTTGCGCGCTCGCATGGATCAGGGACCGCTGCCGATCGCGGAAGCGCAGCGCATTACTCGCGAAATCGCGAGCGCGCTCGCCGCAGCCCATGCCGCGGGCATCGTCCACCGGGATATCAAACCCGACAACGTCATGCTCGAGGGAGGCGACGCGCGTGTCGTGGTGACCGATTTCGGGATCGCCAAGGCGCTGTCGGCGGACGATACGGCGCTCACCGGCACCGGCATCATCGTCGGGACGCCCCTGTACATGAGTCCCGAGCAGGCGATGGGTGACAAGCTCGTCGACGCACGGTCGGACATCTATTCGCTGGGCGTCGTGGCATACCAGTTGTTCGCCGGCAAGCCGCCCTTCGAAGGCAGCAACGCTCAGGATGTCATCCTCAAGCACATTTCGTCGGCGCCAAGGCCGCTCGACGCCGTGCGCAAGGATGTGCCGCCGGATGTGAGCGACGCCGTAATGAGGTGCCTGCGAAAATCCCCTGCGGATCGCTGGGCCAGCGCCGCCGATTTTGCGGCCGCGTTGCTGCCACCACCACCGCCGAAGGCCGGCGCGCTTGCCGTGCTGTGGCGCCGGATTCGTCCACTGTCACGCCGCGCGCGTGTTCGCGCGAGCTGGTACATCGCCGCGTTCGCCGTGCTCCTGGCCGTCCTCGTGTATGTCGATCCGGGGATCCCGCGCGAGGCTACAACCTGGTGGTATTTCAGAGTGCGGCGGCCGCATGTCTCCACTGCCCCGAGTCCGACCCGGGTGTTCACGACCGTTCCGCACGCCACCGTCTTTCGGGGAATTAATTCGTTTGCAACTTCGCTGGCATCGATCGGAGACACCCTGCTCCTTGTGGCGTCCCCGTTTGGTCACCCAATGTCGTTCGACGGAACAACATGGCGAGCCCTGGAAATCCCGGTTCCGTACACGGTATTCCCTCCGGTGCTGTTCCGTGGCGGACTTGTGGTGGCCGGCTCCGAGCGTGCAAACGTTGGCCCGTCGATTCTCTATCAACTCACTCCTCGGGGCGTGACCCCCATTGACACGATCTCGCGGTTGATTGAGTCCTCGTGGAGCGATGGCCGAACGTTGCTCTTCGGAACGTCGGATGGCGGTCTCCTCAGGGGCGAACCTCGGCATCTGCGCCGCGAACCGACGGGCACGCAAAGTCGCGTCGTTGCGCTGTGGGGCAATACAGAGGAACAACTCGGCCTCGGCGTTTTTGCGAACTCGTCCTCCAACCGGACCGACTCGCTCCTCACGTTCAACGGGCTCAATTGGCGCCTCGTCGATATCCGCGTTGATACCTCGAAGATCGCCGTCTACAACGACGGCATACGATTCCGCGACGGTCCCGTGGCCGTTGTGGGGACTTCATGTGAACGACGTAAGACCGGACCGCAGGTTTGCCACTCGATGACGCTCATGCGCGACTCACCACGCGCGCAATGGCGAGCAGTGGCCGGCGTTGCCGCGCGGAACCTCACGTTGTGGGGCATCTGGGGAGCAACGTCGTCCGGGTATTACGTGTACGGAGCCGACACCGCACGCAAACAGTGCGGGCCGCGTGCTGCGTGCGTACTCGCGGTTTCCGGCGACAGCGTCCGTGCCGTGGACGACCTGCGGGGACACTTCGTGATCGGGATGGCCTCGCTGAGAGGTGCGCCGTACGCCCTCACCGACGAGGGAACGCTGTTCACGGTCCGGAATGGCCAGTGGGGCATCGTTGGAAGCGTACCGGCGGCGAACCTCCGCGGCGTCGCCGCAGGCGGGAGAAATGATATGACCTTCGCGTGGGGCAGCGGCCTGGTGGGCAGCGTCCCCCTCCGCTCCCGCGCAGACGTGCGCGCGATCGCCATCAGTCGCCCGGCAACGGGAGACCCCGTTCCATGGATTCTGTCGGAAGGCGGAAGACTCTCCACAGTGAGGGGTGAGCGTGGGCGCCGTGGCGCTTCATGGAGCGCCTTGGAGGAGGACGTGCGGTTGCCGGATTCACGACGCATCGCCGCCGTTGCTGCCAACGGAGAAGCCGTGATTGTGGGCGGTGAACGCGGTCTCGTCGCCACGCACGACGGACACGAGTGGAAGTTCGAACTCCTCCCGGCTGGATCCGAGAGCGAGAACGTCATCGCCGTTGCGATCGCACCGGACCGTTCGCGCTTCGCTTTGACCGATCGTGGCGTTTTTCGCGCTCGAGCAGGTGACGCGCTTGCCTACTGGCGCGCGACCGATCCTTCAGTGGGGCGGGGACGCACGATCGCGACGCGCGACTCCGGTGTCGTGGTGCTGGGCGATCGAGGCGCGGCCTACATGGGCGAAAGGCGCGACGTCTTGCTGAGGCCCGCCATCACCGGCACTCCGACGTCCGTAGGAGTTCTGCGCGATGGGCGCATCGCGCTGGGATTTGCGAGTGACGACCCTCTGGTCGGCGGTGCGCTCATGATTTCCACGCCGTTCGAGTCAGACTCGTGGCCGGCATGGCAGCGGATCGATTTACCAGGCCGAATGAGCGTGTACGGGCTTGCGGCGGACGACTCGTATCTGAACGTCGTGGGCAGCGGCTGGACGTGGATCCGGTTCTGGTATGCGTGGCTGCCATTCGCACCGCCGCAACCCGCGGCAAGGGCGCCCGCATCGAAGAAATGAGCGATCGTCAGCGGTACACGCAGTGGCGTTCGCGGCGGCCTTGACGGTTCCCTCCCCCTCGCTGGCGCGTGCTTAGCGAAGGAATCGCCGCGCCACCTGCTCGAGCCGTTCGTTCCCGTCGCGAACGGCTTCGGCCAGCACTTCCTCCGCATATGGGCGGAGACGCGGATCTCCCCAGTACAGACCCGTCGCGCGCTCGGCGAGCTGCGTCTCGTTGACGCACGCCGCCTCGAGCAACGCGCGCGCCGCTGCGCGCTCGAACCCGGGATCATCCCGCGGCGGGAGCGCGTAGTTCCGACGCGGCATCTCGCCCTCAGCGTCGTCCCTGAGAAAGGCGCGCGACATCGATGCTAGAACTTTTCCCGCCGCGCCTTCACTGCGTTCCCGCGAATCATCGTACCTCGCAGCGCGGCGATAATCTCGTCGGCATTGTCATCCGGTACTTCGACGAGGCTGAAGTTGTCGCTGATCTCGATGGCGCCGATCGCCTTCGCGCTCAGCCCGGTCTCGCCGGCAATCGCGCCCACCAGATCTGCCGGGCGGATGCCGGCCTTTTTTCCCAGCGGCACGAAGAGGCGCACCACGTCGCCGCCACGCGAGCGCGCGCGCTTGCCTCCCTTGCCCTCGTGTTTCGACCGCTTCTTGTCCCGTGGTCGCGGTTCCGCTCGTTCCTCGCGAACCGGCTGTGCGTCGAGATTGTCCGCGACCGCTGACGCCTCGCCGTCCTCGTCCGCCGCACTCGCAATCCTGATCGCCGCCGCCGCGATGTCCACCACGTCGTAGTCCGTCGCGAGCGCTTCGACGATCACGCGAAACGCCTCGTATTCGGTGCGTTCGAGCTCCGCACGAATCTTTGCGCTCGTGCGCTCCATGCGCCGCGCGCGAATGTCGTGCGCGGTCGGCACACTCTCGATCGGGATGCGCCGCTTGACCGCGTGTTCGACGCTGCGCAGATGCCGCTGTTCCTTGGGCTCGACGAGCGTGATCGCGACGCCCGCGCGCCCCGCGCGCCCCGTGCGTCCGATGCGGTGCACGTACGCATCCGTTGACGCGGGGACATCGAAGTTCACCACGTGTGAGACGTGCTCGATATCGAGTCCGCGCGCGGCGACGTCGGTGGCGACCACCAGCTCGATTGTCGCGTCGCGAAACCTGCGCATCACGCGATCGCGCTGTTCCTGGTCGAGGCCACCGTGCAGCGCCTCCGCGCTGTATCCACGCGCACCGAGCACGTCGGTGAGCTGATCCACCTCGGTGCGCGTCCGGCAGAACACGATCGCCGCTGTTGGGCTCTCCATGTCGAGGAGTCTGCCGAGCGCTTCGATCTTGTGCTGGCGCGCCACGAGGTACGCCACTTCGCGAACGCGCGGTGCCGCGCCCCCAGCCTTCGGCACCTCGCGCTCGATCGTGATCTTGACCGGATCCTTGAGGTGCGCGCGCGCGATTGCCGCGATTCGCGACGCGACGGTCGCCGAGAACAGCGCCGTTTGTCGCTCGGCGGGGAGGGCGCCGAGAATCGCCTCGAGGTCATCGGCGAATCCCATGTCGAGCATTTCGTCAGCTTCGTCGAGCACCGCCATGCGCACGCGGGTGAGGTCGATGCTGCCGCGGGTGATATGATCGACGATGCGCCCGGGGGTGGCCACAACCACGTCGACGCCGCGCCGCAACGCCCGCAGTTGCACCTGCATCGGCTGGCCACCGTACACCGGAAGCACGTTGGCGCTCACCGACTTGCCGTACCGGTGAACAGCTTCCGCCACCTGCATCGCCAGCTCGCGCGTCGGCACGAGAATGAGGGCCGCCGGCGTTCGGCGCTCATCGCGACCGACCCCGCACAGGTGCTGCAGGATCGGCAGCGCGAACGCAGCCGTCTTCCCTGTTCCCGTTCCCGCCTGACCGAGCAGATCGCGGCCTGCGATCAGCGCCGGAATCGCCTCGCGCTGGATGGGCGTCGGTTCTTCGTAGCCCAGCTCGCCGAGGGTGGCAACGAGCGCGGCATCGAGACCCAGCGCGCCGAAACCCTGCGGCGACGCGTGTTCCGTCACCGCCCTCCAGCTTTGCGTCCCGCGTCGATCCCCGCGAAAGCGGAGTCACCGCGAGCCTGAAACACGAACACGCTCCAGCCTTCTTTCATCCGCTGTGCGAGATCGGTCGTGTTGTTGACCGGAAATCCGCACGGCTTCTTGAACTTCTTGCACGCCGCGAGAATCGTCTGCGCGGCCTGCTCACGGCCGTCCGGGTCTCCTCGGAATACCTGCCCGAGCGTGCCGTAACCCGCCCAGATCACTGTCGCCGCGGGTTCCTTCGCGATCTCTTCGACGTTGGCGAGACCCTCTTTGCTCTCGACGATTGCCCAGATGATGATCTCGCCGTTCTTGTTGAGCGGCCACACATCGGCCTTCTTCTTGTAATCCTGCGGCTTCATTCCCCAGTACTGCGCCGCCAGCTCGATCCCCGTGTCAGGCCGCGTGCCGCCGGCCGACTCGAAGCGCGCCGCCTTGGCAACGTCGCGAATCTCCTGCGCCGACGCGACCTCCTGCATCATCACGCCGACCTGACCGAGGTTGAGCTGGTGGATCAGTGCGCGATTCGCAGTCTCCGGGTTCGCGTGCCAGATCGGAATTTTCTCCATGAAGGCGTGCGTTTTCGCGGAACCGCCGGCCTTGATGATCTCGCGCATGTAGTCGGCGTACGGATCGCTCGCCGACGTCGCGTACTGGAAATCGGAAAACTTGTAATCGAGCGTCGCTTTGGCCGCCGCTGCGAGATCGATCGGCGGGGGCGGCGGTGCATCCGGCGCGGCGTTCCCGCGGCCGCGGCCACCAGCCCTGATGGCCGGGTGCGTCACGCCGAACACGGGCAATCCCTTCTCGTGGAGAGGGATCATGGGATTCAAATGCTGCGCTTCGCTCGCCAGGGGGACGACGACGAGTGCAACGGAAAGGAGCGCGTTGAGCAGGGACCGCATGGTGTCTCGCAGCTGAAGGATCGGAAGATTGGAGAAAGCTAAGCAGAGCGACGGCCAAACGGCCCTTACTGACTCACGCGGGACACACGGACACGGACAAGTACACGGACACAACAGAATGGTGTTGTGTCCGTGTAGTTTCCGTGCGTTCTGTGTGGCCCGCGTGATTCTGTGAGAAGGTCGCCTACCGCCGGGACCAGCCTATTTTTTCTTGGCGGCTGCGGGCGCAGGTGCAGGAGGCGCTGGAAGCGGCACGTCAGAGTTGAACACGTCGCGAACGATCTTCCACTTCCCGTCGCTCTGTTTCTTCCACACCTCGATGTACTTCCCCGAGTCGGGCACTTCGGGCGCTCCCGGCGGCATCACGACCCACGAGTAGTGCCCGTAGACGTACGCAAGGTCGCCGCGTCCCTCGACATCGACCTGCTTGAGCGTGAAGTCCTTGTTCGGCGGAATGGTCTTCGCCCAATTCAACATACCTGCTCTGCTGCGGAGCTCGGCGCCGTTTGGCGGACCGAGGACGGCATCGGCCGAGTATGAGTCGGCCCACGCATCCCAGGCGGATGCGCGGACGGCCTTTTGAAAGTCCGCACTGGCGGTGGCAATGGCGGCTTTGTCGGCGTCCGCGAGCGCTGCGGGGGCAGAACTTCCGGCGCACGCGAGAGCCGCTGCGCCGAGGATCGTGAGGGAAATGCCAGTCGTACGCATGGTCGTTCCGGAGATGAGAGGCGCGGCAAAGCTGCACGCGCCTGGCCGGTGTGTCAAACGAAACTAGTCCGCCTGCAGCGCCGTCCTCGGATCCATTTTCGACGCCCTGAGGGCCGGAACGACGCTCGCGAGGACCGCGACGACCAGCAGCAACGCCGCCACGCTGATGAATACGGCGGGATCGCGAGGTGACACGTTGAACAGCAGCGGCGCGACCCACCGGCTTGCAACCAGCGCGATGATCGTTCCCACCACAACGCCCGCGGCCCCAAGCCGGACGCCCGCGCCCACGATCAACCTGAGCACGCTTGTCGTGCGCGCGCCGAGTGCGACGCGCACGGCAATCTCGCGCCGCCGCTGCGTCACGGCATACGCAATGACGCTGTAGAGCCCGAACGCCGCGAGGATCATCGCGAGTGCGCCAAACGCGATGAAGAGCGTCATCCCGAGGTTCCACGTACGCATCTGCGAGTCGACCACGTCGCCAAGCCGCGTGACCGTCACGTACGCCGCGCCCGGCATTTCCCGTTGCAGCGCCGCGCGCAGGGGTTCGGCGAGCCCGGCCGAATTCCCCGACGCGCGCACGAACAGACCGCCTTCTTCGGGATGGAATTGCGCCGCAGGCAAATAATACTGGTAGAACTTCCCTTCATCCTCCAGACTGTGCGCGCGAATGTCTTCGGCCACGCCGACCACATATGTGCACGGCGTCGTGTCGCGTCCAATGCGCACGCATTGCCCGATGGGATCCTGGCCCGGCCAGAGCACGTTTGCCATCGACGCACCGACCACGGCCACGCGCTCAGCTCCGTCGACGTCCGTCGCCTCCACGCCGCGGCCGCGAATCACATGCGTACCCATCGTCTGGAAGTAGTCCGCCGACACGCGGTTGAACTCGAAGAACCCGAACTTCTCCGCCGAATCGACGCCTGCCACGAAGATCGGGTAGCTCGTATAGGCAGCGAAGGGAATCGTTTCCTGCAGGCTCGCGAACCGGACCCCGGGCGTTGATTGCGCCGCGGCGAGCAGTCGCGTTCGCAGCGCGACGGTCGTCGCGCTGTCGAGCCGCACGCCGCGGAAGTTCGGCCGTACGATCAGCACCGGCTCCGCGTCGTACCCAAGCCGGACATCGCGCGCGTTGCGCACGCTTTCCACGAAGAGTCCCGCGCCAACCAACAGGACCAGTGACAGCGCGCCTTGTGCCACGAGCAACCCAACGCGCGCCCGCGACCACCGGGCGCCGCCATCACGCGCGCCCGACTTGAGATCGTCGGTCAGTCCGAGCCGGCGTGTCTGAAGCATGGGCGCTGCACCCGTCCCCAATCCGACGACAACCGCGACGACCCCGCTGAACAGCAAGGTTCGTGCGTCGGTCAGTACCGAGGTCGCCGCCGATCCCGGCAGAAAAAGCTGCTGCAACAAGGCGCTCGCCCAGGCTCCCGTGAGCACGCCGGCGATGCCGCCGGCGATGGCGAGCAGCACGCTTTCGCTCAGTAAATGCGTTGCGAGGCGCACACGACTCACGCCGAGCGCAATGCGCACCGCGATCTCACGTCGTCGAGAGAACGCGCGGGCCAGCAGCAAGTTCGCGATGTTGGCGCAGGCAATGAGCAGCACGATCACGGCCACGCCGGAGAGCCATGTGGCAATGCGGGCGTTGGTGGATCGTTCGGGTCCGCGTTCGGCCAGGACATGTCCCGCGACGGCGTGCGGCTTGAGCGATGCCAGGCGCTCCTCAGCGGCGGGTCCGCTCTCGGCGCGGAAGCTGCTGATGAACGCGGCGGTCAGATCGGCGGACGCAGCGTCGAGAGTGACGCCCGGTTTTCGGCGGACGAGCGTGCTGATGCCGATGAAAGATCCGTAATTCCGCGCCCAGTTCGGACGGCCGGTGCTCGCGCCAAACGCCGTCACCGGGATGTAGGCCACCGGCTGTGAATACGGCCAGATTCCGTTGAATCCCTTCGGCGCGACGCCGATGACTTTGTACGTGGCGGTACCCACCTGAATGTTCGAGCCAAGGACGGTCCCGAGGCCGCCAAACTGCGATTGCCAATACGCGTAGCTGAGCACGACGACAGGCGTTGGACTCTGAAGCGAATCTTCGGCCGCGGTGAAATACCGTCCGAGCGCGGGCGGCGCGTCGAAGAAGCCGAAGAAGTTTGCGCTCACGACGCCAACCCGGAGCTCGCGTGCGTTCTGGCCGCCGCCCACCGCGAGCGGCCGCAGCGAGTAGGCAGCGACATCGGAGAACTGCGTCGTGAATCGCGCGAGGTCCGCGTGGCGGGCATACTGCCCGCCGGTCGTCCCTTGCTTGCCCATTGAGAGGCGATACAGATAGACGCGATTCACGCCGTCCGGATCGCGCATGTACGCCGGCGGTCGGAACAGCAGGCGGTCAATGAGCGAGAACATCGCCGTGTTGGCGCCGATACCCAGCGCAAACGTCACCACAACCGCCGCCGCAAACCCCGGACTCCTGGCGAGCGAGCGCATGGTGGCGCGCATATCCTGCAGCAGACCCTCGAGTCGCTGGCCGACCCACACGCTGCGCGACTGTTCGCGCATCGTCGTCTCGTTTCCCATGCGGCGTCGCGCCTCGGCGTGCGCGTCCTCACGCGACATGCCGCCGCGCACGAGCTCGTCCTCGATCATCGCGCGATGCTCGGCCAGCTCGTCGCGCAGTTCGTCCCCGCTCTTCTGCAAGCGCAGCCAGTGCGCGAGGCGCCGGGACAGCCGCGGCGCGCCCCTCATGCGAGATCCAGCACGAGCTGGATCGCCTGGATGATCCGCTCGAATTCCTTGCGTTCACTCGCAAGCTGCTTCCTGCCAGCCGCTGTAAGCGTGTAGAACCGCGCCCGCCGGTTGTTCTCCGAGGCGCCCCATTCCGCGGTGACGTAGCCGTCGAGCAGGAGCCGTTGCAGCGCCGGATAGAGTGAGCTCTCACCGACCTCTAGAACGTCGCGCGAGACGTCCTTCACGCGCTGGGCGATGCCGTATCCGTGCTGCGGCCCGCGCGTGAGCGTGCGGAGAATCAGGAGATCGAGCGTTCCAGGGAGGAGCTCAGCCGGAGCCTTCATTCACGCTTCCATCGATAGACGATGGGAACATCGGCGTGCATGCCCGGGAAGTCAAGTCCCATCGATAGACGATGGGACGAGCGGTCGGCTACATCGCGATCTTTGGCTTGGGCTTCGTATCGATCTCCGGCAGCTTGTACTTCTTGAGGAGCTCGTTGAATGCCCGTAGATCGAGGCTGTATATCACTTCCATTTTCTTCGTCTGCGCGCCGAGTTTCCCGACGAGCTCGTCGAACACTTCGATTGACTGCGCGGTCGGCTTCCCCGGCGCCGACGACACGACACCGGTCAGCGCCGCGAGCTTGTTGTTCAGCTTGATCGGAAAATTGAGGGGGTCCTGGCTACTCTGGTTCTTGATCTGATACACCTCGGCTTCCACCGTCGTGAGGTTCGTGCCGAGTGACTTCCCAGCGGACGACAGTTCCGCGACCGCTTGCGGCGGTGCCTGCTTGAGCCGCTCATCAATCTCGGATTTCACGTAGCGCATCGAAATCACCGCTTCGTTCGCTTCGGAAACCTTGTCACGGATCTTGATCAGGAAATTGAATTGCGCCAGGAGATCGGCCGCCGTGGCCGGCGAACGCGGATCGTTGAGCAGCTTGAACGTCTGCGTCGTCGGCTGCTGCCCCGCCGGTATGAGCCGCACGGTATACGTCGCCGCCGGCGCGATCGGCCCTCGCGTATTGCCCGCCCAGAGAATCATTCCTGGAAACACGGTTGCGTCGGGGTAACGCATGTCCCACACGAACTGATTGAGCCCCGCCTTGTTCGGCACGACAGGCGGTGGCGGCGGACCCTGCACGTCCGGATCGCCGCCGCCTGCGCGCCCACCGCGACCTGCGGTGGAATCGACGCGCGACGTGAAGGACTTGATCACCTTCCCCGCAGGATCGAGAAACTCCATCGTGAGCTCACTCGCCGGTTTCGCGAGCTGGTAACTCACCACGACACCCGAGGGCGGATTCTGCGCGACGCCGGGTTGTCCGCGGCCGCCGCCACCGCCGCCGCGGCCGCCCCAGTCGACACGATAAGTGTCGCGCGGTTTATAGAGGTGAACCGGCTCGGCGGCGACGGCCGGCGCGAGCTGGCGAAGCACGGAAATGTCGTCGAGCACGTAAAACGAGCGCCCGTGTGTCGCGGCGAGCAGATCGCCTTCCTTGATCATGAGATCGTGCACCGCCACGGGCGGCATGTTGAGCCGCATCGGCTGCCAGTTCGCGCCGTCGTTGAACGAGACGTACACGCCGTGTTCCGTACCGGCATAGAGCAGTCCTTTTCGTGCGGGATCTTCACGAATCGCGCGCGCAAAGTCGCTCGGCCCGATGCCGTTCACGATCCTGGTCCATGTCGCGCCGAAATCCGTCGTCTTGTAGAAGATCGGCGCGAAATCATCCTGCTGATACCTGTTCGCCGCGACATATGCCGCGCCCGCCGCGAACGGGCTCGGTTCGATGATCGAGATGCGCGAGAAATCACCGATGTCCTTCGGCGTCACGTTCTTCCATGTCTTGCCCGCGTCGCGACTGAGTTGAATGAGACCGTCATCCGTGCCGGCCCACAGCACGCCCTTCAGTACCGGAGATTCGGCGAACGCGAACACCACGCCATACGTCTCGACGCCGGTCTGGTCCTTGGTGATCGGGCCGCCGGACGCGCCGAGCGTTTTCGGGTCGTTGCGCGCGAGCGGCGGACTGATGATCTGGTAGCTGTCGCCGCCGTTCCGCGTCATGAAAAGGTTGCTGCCGCCCACGTACATCGTGTTCGGATCGTGCGGCGAGAACGTGATCGGGAACGTCCATTGGAACTTGTACTTGATGTCCTCCGATGACATGCCCATCGGATTGTCGGGCCAGGGATTCACGTTCCACTCGAGCCCCGTGCGCATGTCCTTCCGCGTGAGCAGGCCGCCGTACGATCCCGCGAACACGATGTCGGGATTGGTCGGGCTCGCGGCGATGTAACCCGATTCGCCTCCGCCAGCGTCCATCCAGTCGGCGATGGTGATGCCGCCCACCTTCTTGCTGGGCCCGCAGAGCGTGCTGTTGTCCTGTTGCGCGCCGCAGATCTTGTACGGGAAGTGATTCGTGGCGGTCACGTGATACATCTGCGCCGTCGCAAACGACTGGTCGGTCCACGTTGCGCCCTTGTCGAGCGACACGTTTGCGCCGCCGTCATTTGATTCGATCATGCGGTTGGCGTCGTTCGGTGCGATCCACAGATCGTGGTTGTCGCCGTGCGGCACCTGCATGTTTTCGGGAAACGTCTTGCCGCCGTCCTTCGACCGGAACCACGAGACGTTGAGCGCGTACACGATGTTCGTGTCTTTCGGATCCGCGTAGATGCGCGAGTAGTACCACGCGCGCTGGCGGAGCTTGCGTTCGTCGTTGAGCCTGGTCCACGTGTCGCCGCCGTTGTCGGAGCGATAGACGCCGCCTGAATCGGCTTCAACCAGCGCCCAGATCCGGCTCGACTTCGCGCCCGACACTGCGAGCCCGATCTTGCCGAGCGGCGGCTTCGGCAGTCCGGTGTTGGCGGAAATCTCTTTCCATGTTTCGCCGCCGTCGGTGGATTTGAAAATCCCGCCTCCCGCGCCGCCCGAATTGAGAGACCACGGCGTGCGGAATGCGTGCCAGAACGCGGCATAGAGCACATTCGGATTGTTCGGATCGACAGCGAGGTCGGAGATGCCTGTCGTTGCGTCTCTGAAGAGCACGCGGCGCCAGGTCGTGCCGCCGTCCGTCGTCTTGAACACGCCGCGCTGGTCGTTCGGGCCGAATGCGTGCCCGAGCACACCAATCCAGACGATGTTCGGATTCGTCGGATGAATGCGAATCCGGTTCACGTGATTCTTGACGTCGAAATAGTCGATCTTCGTCCATGTCTTGCCGGCGTCCGTCGTCTTCCACACACCGTCGCCTGGTGCGGTGTTGCCGCGGATGTCGGTCTCGCCGCCGCCGGCCCATACGATGTCGGGATTGGATTCGCTCACCTGCACCGCGCCGATCGTGCCGCCGAAGTATTTGTCGGTCATCGGGAGCCAGACTCGTCCGCCGTCGACGGTCTTGAACACGCCGCCGCCGGTGGTGCCCATCCAGTACTCGTTGGGTCGCGCGGCGCTGCCCGCAACCGCAACCGAACGGCCACCGCGGTATGGACCAACCTCGCGCCACCTGAGTCCGGCGAAGGCCAGCGTGTCGATGGTTTGCGCGCTGGCCACGACCGCGAACGCAAACGGAAGTGCGACAGGAAGCGCGAAGAAAACGAGCGAGCGAAGGCGGACGGCAGGGCGCATCGGTTTAGCCGGGAACAGGTCTGACAAAAGCTATCGCTCGCGGTAGGTTGTCCGCATGTCATCTCTTCGATTTCTCGTGACCGGCGGGAGCCAGGGCATCGGCGCCGCGGTCGTCAAGCAGGCACGCGCGGCGGGGCATCAGGCGGTCTTTACCGGCCGGGACGCCAAACGGATTGCGGAGACAGCAGCCGCCACCGGGGCGCATGGAATCAGCGCCGACGTCGCCAATCCCGCGGATAACGAGCGCACGGTCGCCGAGGCGCGCGCGAAAATGGGCGGCATCGACGTCCTGATCAACAACGCCGGCTACGCGTATCGAGGCGACATCGGCGCGATCGACATGGATCAGATGCGGGCGATGTTCGACGTGAACGTCTTCGGCCTCGTCGACATCACGAACCGCGTGGTCGGCGAGATGAAGCAGCGGACGTCGGGCGACATCGTGAACATCGCGTCGACGTCGGGCATGAAAGGCGCGGCGAGCAGCACGCCCTACGCTGGCAGCAAGTGGGCCGTGCGCGGCATCACCCAGTGCTGGCAGGCCGATCTCCGCCCGCACGGCATCCGCGTGACGTGCATCTGTCCATCGGAAGTGCAGACGAACTTCGGCGGCAAGACCGGGCGCAACAATCCGAACAAGCTCTACGCCGACGACATCGCCGCGACGATCATGGCTGGCCTCGCGCTCCCCCACCGCGTGCTGTGGACCGAGCTCGCGATCTTCGCGAATAATCCGTGGAAGGAAGACTGAGAGACGCGATTCCGGTCGAAGACTTCAAGCGCGCCGTACATCGGCGCGACGCGGGTGCGTTGCGGCACGTGCTCGCCACCGAGCCCTCGGTCCGCGCCGCGATCAACGAACCACTGTTCGGCTTCGAATCGCCGGCGCTCGTCAGTGTCGCCGGCGATTCCGACACGGCACTCCTCGACGTGCTCCTCGAGTTCGGGGCCGACCCTGATCGGAAGAGCAGCTGGTGGGCCGGCGGCTTTCATCCGCTCTATGGCGCGTCCGACCCCGCCGCAGCAAGACTGATCGCCGCCGGAGCCACGATCGACGCCTGCGCGGCGGCGCGTCTGGGACGCGTCGATATTCTCGAACAACTCGTCGCGGAAGAGCCGGCGCGCGTGCAGGAGCGCGGTGGCGATGGACAGATGCCGCTGCACTTTGCACGGTCACGCGCGGTGATCGATTTTCTCCTCGCGCACGGCGCCGACATCGACGCGCGCGACATCGATCATCGCTCAACCGCCGCCGAGTGGATGATCGGCGATCGCACTGAGCTGGCGCGGTATCTCGTGGACCGCGGCGCGACCGCGGACATCTTCCTCGCCGCGGCCCTCGGTCGTACCGACCTTGTAACGCGGATGCTCGAACGCGATCGCGGCCTGCTCGCACTGCGCACCGGCCAGGGTGACTACGACGAGAAAAAGCCGAGCAGCTACCAAATCTATGTATGGACGATCGGCGCAAACCTCACGCCGCTCCAGACCGCCGCGAAGTTCGGACACCCGGACACGGTCGAGGCGATGCTGCGCTACGCTACTCCGGCGCAAGCGCTGCTCGCCGCGTGCAATCGCGGACTACGCGACGAAGCGCTCGCAATCATCAAGCAGAATCCCGGGATCGTTGCATCGCTCGGCCCCCATGATCGTCGCGCACTCACTGACGAAGCGTGGGCCGCGAACGCTCCGGCGGTGAGGCTCATGCTCGAGCTCGGATTCGATCCATCAGTACCGAGCGGCGTCGACGGCAAGGGCGGCAACGCGCTGCACTGCGCAGCGTGGGAAGGCTCCGTCGAGTGCGTCGAGGCAATTCTGAATACCCGGGCAGGGCGCGCGCTCGTGAACTCCCGCGAAGGCACGTTCAACGGTGTGCCGCTCGGATGGTGCGCGCATGGATCCGTGCACTGCACGAAGCCGCGCGCCGATCACCCAGCCGTCGCGCGGCTGCTGATCAGCGCAGGCGCACGGATCGAAGGCGACGTCGCGACATGGGATGCGTCAGCCGCCGTGCGAGCGGTGTTGCGTGACGCCGAACGAAAGGCCTGAGCGTCGCTTCCTACTTCACGCTCCAGTCGGTCGTGACGAGCGACGTTCCCCAGGACACCCGCAGCTCGCCGCGGGCGGGCACGGCGTTCGGCACGGGAAGGAACGCGATCGAGAGACTCTCCGTCGGCGCCGCGAGCGTCGTGCGCTTGAGCTCGATCTTCATGAGATCGTTCGACGCCTCATACGTGACTTCCGGCGAGTCTTGATTCTTCTGCACGATGAGCTGCCACGACGCCCTGCTGGGCACTGCAAACAAAACGTACGTGCCTTTGGTGATCGTCTTGCCGCCGAGCACGATGTCGACATCCGTCGTGAGCCGCGTCGCCGCGTTGGCGCCAAGGCGCCAGGGCTTGTCGTACGGCACGAGGCTGTCGGTATGCAGCATGCGCCCTCGCAGATGCGGGACGCCATAGTCGATCCGAATGACTTTCGGCGTGGCGGGCTGCAGGCCCTGATCGGACGGCAGCAGCTGTACTTCAGCGATCGCGTGCGTGCTTGGCGCAGCCCGCAGGTTGTTCTGCGAATACGCAGGACTCGTCAGGCCTGAAAGAACAACCGCAATCGCACAGAATCGAAACATTGGATGCTCGCTGCGAGAGTAGGTAGCCAGAGAGAGCTTATGGTGTCCAGACCGTCATGGAACCCGCGTCGGGACGCGGCTTGAGAACGGGAACCTCTGCGGGAACGCCGACATTCACGATGGCAATGATCCGCTCATCATCGCGAACCTGGACTGCGGCGCGCGCAGCAGGATCCGCCATGACGCCGCCGGTCTTCAGGTGAGTGCCCAGCCCGAGCTCGACCGCGAGCAGTGAAAGGTTCTGGATCCCCATCATTGCCGCTGCGTAATCCTCTTCGCGAATCTCGGGATTCTCGCTCTGCGTGATCGCCACCGCGATCATGGCAGGCAATGCCCGGTGTTCGGCAGCAACTTTCTGGATCGTCGCCTGCG
>DASRAP010000277.1:0-8595 GCA_035638155.1 Gemmatimonadaceae bacterium
GCAGGTGTGCGAGCAGCTGCTGCAGGACGCGCTCGATGACGGCGGCACCGACAACATCACGATTCTCGTGGGCCGCACCATACCCAAGGCACCGATCTAACCTGGCCTGGCGTCAACGCTTCGCCGGCTGGCGCTGTCTCAGAAGACATGCCGTCCTCCCGCCTTGCCTCCTGGTTCGAGTCCGTCTCCCAGGATGCCCGGTACAGTCTGCGCGGCCTGCGCCGCTCGCCCGCATTCACGATCACCGTCGTCCTGACGCTCGGACTCGGGATCGGCGCCAACACCGCCATGTTCGGCATCATCGACCGGCTCATGTTCCGGCCGTATCCGTTCATGCGCGACCAGAATGCGGTACACCGCGTGTATCTGCAGGACACGTATCGCGGTTCGATGAGCACGAACGGCGTCAGCGAGTACACGCGGTACCTCGATCTCGCGAAATGGACGTCGTCGTTTGCGCAGTCGGCGGGGTTCACGAACAACACGCTCGCGATCGGCGTGGGTGAAGCGACCAGGGAGCGACCCGTAGGGATTGTCAGCGCATCGTTCTTTTCATTCTTCGACGCCCCGCCCGCGCTGGGCCGCTACTTCACCGCGGCCGAAGACACGACGCCGCGCGGCGCCGATGTCGTGGTATTGAGCTACGGCTTCTGGAAAAACGAGTTTGGCGGCCGTGACGTGCGCGGGCAGACGCTGCAGGTGAACAACATTCTCTGCACGATCATCGGCGTGACGCCGAAAGGGTTCGTCGGAATCTTCGAGGGCAACCCTCCGGCGGTCTACATCCCGATCACGACGTTCGCGGGCGCGAGCCCCATGTCCGCGCGCGATCCATCGAACTACTACACGCGCTACAACTGGGGCTGGATGGACATGATGGTGCGCCGCAAGGATGGCGTAAGCATGGATGCCGCGTCGGCGGATCTGTCGCAGGCGTATGTGAAGAGCTGGGCCGTTATGATGGAGCAACAGGGCGGCGGAACACCGGCCACCGAGGCGAGGCCGCACGCAATCGCAGGCCCCCTCAAGCAGGCCGCGGGACCCGATCCGTCCATCGAGGCAAAGATGGTGCGGTGGGTGAGCGGGATCGCCATCATCGTGTTGCTCATTGCCTGCTCGAACGTCGCGAATCTGTTTCTCGCGCGTGCGCTCCGGCGGCGGCGCGAAACCGCGGTGCGTATCGCGCTTGGCGTGGCGCGGCGGCGGCTCGTGGCACAGTGGTTCACCGAGAGCATCATCCTGGCTCTCATTGGCTGCGCGGCCGGCGTGATCATCGCACAGGTCGGCGGCGCGTCGATGCGCGCGCTCTTCGTCGGCACTGGCGCCGCGATTCCGGTGGCGAGCGACTGGCGCACGCTCGGCGTGTCCATCACGCTCGCACTCGTCGCCGCGGTGCTCGCCGGTATTGCGCCGACCGTAGCGCTGGGGCGAGGTGGCGTCGCGGGCGCGCTCAAGGCCGGGAATCGCGAAGGCACGTATCATCGCTCGAAGCTCAGAACCGCGCTGCTGTTCGTGCAGGTCACGCTCTCGGTGGTGCTGCTCGTCGGCGCCGGTGTGTTCGTCCGGAGTTTCTCGCACGTGCAATCGCTACGGCTCGGGTACGACGCCGACCCGATGGTGCTCGTGTCGCGCAACCTGCGCGGCATGCGCATTCCCGACAGCGTCCTGTTCCAGCAGGGCAAGCAGATCCTGCAAACGGTGCAGGCGCTTCCCGGTGTCGAGCACGCCGCGCTCGCGAGCAGCATTCCGTTCTGGAGCACGTCGTCGACGTCGATTTCCGTGGCCGGCATTGATTCAGTCCAGCGCCTGGGGCGGTTCACCTATCAGACAGCGACGGCCGATTACTTCGCGACCATGAACACGCGCATCCTGCGCGGGCGCGGATTCACGGATGCCGATCGCGCGGGGACCGAAAAGATCACCATCGTGAGCGAGGCCATGGCGAAGGTGCTGTGGCCGAACGAGGATGCGATCGGCAAGTGCATCAATGTCGGCAAGCCAAACAACTGTTATATCGTCGTCGGCATCGCGGAGAACACGTCGCAGAACGACCTCGACGGCAACGACAAGTTCCGCTACTACATCCCGATGGAGCAGTACGGCAGCGATCGCGCGTCGTATCTGCTCACGCGCGTGCACGGAAACGTGACCGCGATGGGCGAGATGATCCGGAAGGCCGTCCAGCCGCTCATGCCCGGACAGGCGTACGTGACCACGCGTCCCATGCGCGATCTCGTCTCCGGCAGGCAGCGCGCGTGGCGATTCGGGGCGACGATGTTCCTCGCATTTGGCGTCCTCGCGCTCGTGGTGGCGGCGATCGGCCTCTACGGCGTAATCGGTTACAGCGTCGCGCAGCGCATGCACGAACTGGGTGTGCGGATCGCACTCGGCGCCCAGAAGTTCGATCTCATCAAGCTCGTGATGACGCAGGGCGTCCGCGTGGCACTCGCCGGGATCGTGGCGGGGCTCGGCATCGCGCTCGCCGTGAGCTCGAAGGTGCAGCCGCTGCTGTTCAAGCAGTCGGCGCGGGACCCGGTGGTGTTCGGTGCCGTTGCCGGCGTCCTGTTGCTCACGGCACTCGCTGCGTGCGCGGCGCCGGCCCGCAAGGCAGCAAAGGCGGACCCGAACGCGTCACTCAGGGCGGACTAGCACGCGGTTAACGCCGTGCGGCCGTGTCCAGCGCCAGCAAGCCCCTGAGCGTTGATCGCGGAGCGAGGAACGCCGATCCATGCCGCATGCCGCGCGGCGCTTTCAGTGAGTCACTGAACGGCTCGAAGCTCCTGAAGTCCTTCGTGCGCACCGCACCGTACCGGCCGCGCGTGTAGTAATCGAAGTACACGTACCACCAGCCATTCGCGAAGAGGATCGACGGCCCCTCCGTGTCCTTTTCGGTGAACGCCGCCGAGGCCGGACCGTACGGACCGGTTGCGTGCTTGCTCGTGGCGACGCGCAGATTGCGCGCCTGCGGGAAAAATGTCTCGTCCTTCATGACGAGGTAGTACGTATCGCCGTTCTTTCTGATCGTGCCGTCAATGGCGCAGAAGCCGCCATCGTAGAGCAGTCTGGTCGGTGAGTAGGCCCGGAAATCCTTCGTGGTCACGAAGTAGAGGCGGTGGTCCGCCCGGCCGCGTGAGGTGGTTTGTGCGCGCGCGTCGGTTTCGGGAAAGCGTCCGGGGATCGCGCTTGCAAACACGATCACGAACTGCTTCGTGGCGTCGTCGTAGAAGAGATCCGGTGCCCACGCGTTGAGCGCGTCGGGCTCGTGGTCCATGACGGGCACACGCGTCTGCTCTGACCAGTGAATGAGATCCTTCGAGTGCGCGACGCCGATGGCGTGGTCGGTCCACGACACGGTCCACACGAGGTGAAACATTCCATCCGGGCCGCGGAGAATGCTCGGGTCGCGCATGAGCGCGGCGGTGGTGTTCCACTCCTGCCAGCCGCGTCCCTTGCCGGTGATCGCGGGCGTGATAACGGGCTGTGCGTTATTGAGCGGCGTCCACGTGATACCGTCGTCGCTGTGCGCGAGGTACACGCCCGTCTCGCCGTTCTGGCGGAAGTACGAAAACAGGAACGCGTCCGGCTCCTTCGGCACCGCCGGGTCGTGTGAGGCGGACGACTTCATGCACGCTGTGCACGCAAGCAGCAGCCACATTCTCATTCGCGTTGGCGCCGTCGCGGCCTCGTTAACGTTTCTTCTTCTGCCCGTAATACGCGCCCGGACCGTGCTTGCGCGTGAAGTGCTTGATCCTGAGCGCCTCGGGGATCGGCTGCGCGGCGGAGTTGATGCCGACGGTCAGCGATCCGATCATCGCCACCTCCTCGAGAATCGACGCCGTCTCGACCGCCTCGCCCACGGTGCGTCCCCAGCAGAAACTCGCGTGCCCGCCAACGAGCACCGCCGGGCGTGACAGGGGATCGATGCCCTCGAACCGCCGCACGATCACCTTCCCCGTGTTCACTTCGTAGTCGTTCTCGATCTCCTCACGGTCGAGCGCGGGTGTCACAGGCACCGACCCATCGAAGTAATCCGCGTGCGTGGTGCCGAAGCATGGGAGCTCGCGCCATGCCTGTGCCCACGCAGTCGCGTGCGGCGAGTGCGTGTGCACCACGGCGCCGATCTCCGCGAACGCCTCGTAGAGCACAATGTGAGTGGCCAGGTCCGACGACGCGCGAAGCTTGCCCTCGAGGACTTTTCCCTTGAGGTCCGTGACCACCATGTCCTCGGCGGTCAGCGCTTCGTATGCCACGCCGCTCGGCTTGATCACCACCAGGCCGCGCTCACGGTCAATAGCGCTCGCGTTCCCGAACGTGAAGTGCGCGAGCCCGCGCCGCGAGAGCTCGACGTTGGCCTTGCGCACCGCTTTGCGGAGCGCGCTGGACACGGTCTTCTTCACGCGATCCCCGCTCGCGACTTGGCTTGCGCGATGATCTGAGCCATGACGTCCCTGTACCTGGTGAACGTGTCGTCGACCACTTGCAACGTCGGAATTGCTCCCTGGTTGAGGCCGAGCGTCGACGCATTGAACGTGCCGAACCCGGACTCGTGTACACCGCTCGAGCCGCGTCCCGGCGCCGGCGCGGACAGGTGCGAGAAGAAGCGCGCGTACTTGCGCCACCGGCCGCCGCCGCCCGCGTGATACATCGGAATGAAACCGTAGAGCGCGTCGTACGGCATCTCGCCGACGCACACCACTTTCGGATACTTCGCGCGGAGATTCATCACGAGCTTCTTCGTGCCCTCATGCATGTCGCCGTTGGTGCTGTTCACGTGCCCGCCCACAATATCAAGGAAGTACGCATCGACGCCGAACCGCTCGATCATGTCGGCGATGCGGCCCTCCATCCAGGTCCGCCACACGTCGGCGCCCAGGTTCATGTACGCCAGCCAGCCGTCCTGGTGCCGGTCATTGTTCCAGTCGACCCAGTTCAGGTTATACACGTCACTGTCCATTTTCTGCGTGACGCCGGCGGCGATCTTGTTCCACATCGGGAGTTTGCGGTTCGCCGAGTTCGTGCCGTACATGGGCATGATCCTGAAACCGAGCTTCTGGCCTTCGGTGATGAGCCGCCTGAACCCGGCCTCGCCCCCCATGCGCGCGGGAACCTCGTACTTCGGATAATCCCAGTAGTAGCGGCCATCCCAGGCCGCCAAAAACACGAGCACGCGACTCGCCGGAATCTGCGTCGCCATCCAGCGCAGAATCTCGAGCTGCTGCGCGTACGTGTTGAAGATGAAGCCCGTGTAATGCTGTCCGTGGAGCGTCGTCACCATCGCGATATCGCGCATCCACTGCGGCACGTCCGCGCGCGTCTCCCATGCGGGCAGACTGAACGCACGCTCGATGTGCGCCATGTGCGGCTCCATCGCTGCTTCGAACGTCGGCGCGTGTCCGAGCCGCCATGTAGGCACGACGACGCGCTTGTCCTCGCGCCACGCCCCATGCTCGTAGATCGCCTCGGTGCGAAAACCTTTTTCGCCAGCCTGGAAGTAGTAGCGCTTTGGGCGGACCTGGTCGTCGAGCGTGGTGAAATAGAGGAAATCGTTGTCCGCTGCCTGCAGCACCGCGATCGGCGTGGTCATGCTGACCGGCGTCTGTCCGCCGTGCAGGTCGCCGGCGCCGAACGTATATCCCGCGAGCACGTCGTTGTCGAAGCTCGGCGGCGCGCCGCCGCGCCCGGTCGCCGCCTGTGGCGCGGCGCCGCCGAGTCCGATGGGACCGCGCGGCACGTCACGGATGACCGTGGTGACGGATTTGACCGGGCGGTCCATCTCGGCCGTGATGTCCCACTCGATCGTCGTGCCGGACTTCCGGAACACCGCCGTGAGTTTGCCGGGCGCTTTCTCCTGTCCGCCGGCCCAGATGAATCCGTTGGCGGTGAGCTGCATGGTGTCGCCGCTCCCCGACGCTTTCATGCCGGCGATGTCGAGACTGTACGTGTTCTCGTCGGTGAACACGAGAAACGAAAAGCGGTGGCCGCCGAACGCGACCGCGGGCTCGGGAAAGTCGAAACTGAACTTCATGAGCGATCGCCCGCGCGGCGGAATGAACACCTCGCTCGTGGAGAACAGCTGCATGATTTCACCGTCACTCGGTGCGACCCGCACGATTGGCGGCGGCGCCGCGACCCCGTCGAACGGGAGCATCGCGCCTGCGCCCACGGCGCCCACCGTCTTGATCCAGTCGCGTCGCGTGATCTCGTCGCTCATTCCCGCCTCCGGCGTTTCACACATCTAATCTTGCTGGCGCGCACGCGTCCCGCGCGAGCCTGTCCTCGCTAACCGCAACGCAGGTTGCTTGACCGCGGGCGGTTGCGTCGGTACTGTCGGGCGCCGATGGAAACCCAGGAACGCGTCCAGAACGTCGAGGCCAGAAGCGCCGGATTCCGAAAGGAGCTCGGGCTCGTGGACCTCGTGCTCACGCAGATCATGTTCGTGGTCGGCACGGGGTGGGTGGGAACGGCGGCGAAACTCGGGAGCGGCCACCTCGCCTTCTGGCTCGCCGCGGCGGCGCTCTACTATCTGCCCCAGGCCGCCGTCGTCATCTACCTCAATCGCCTGATGCCCCTCGAGGGCGGACTCTATCAGTGGGCCGCCGTCGGACTCGGCAAGTTCTGGGGCTTCATCACCGCGTGGAACCTGTGGGCGTACAGCGTCGTGATTCTCGCGACGTTCGGCGTCATCATCGCGACGAATCTGTCGTACCTCGTCACGACCAACGCCGCCGCGCTCACGGGGACGTCGTGGTACACGCCGCTGGTCTCGGTCGCCATGATCATTGCGATCACCGCCGTCGCCGTGTACGGACTTGGCATCGGCAAATGGCTGCAGAACCTCGGCGGGATCTCGCAGTTCTTCACGTTCGGCGCGCTCATCATCGTGCCGTTCATTGCGGTGCATCGCGGTGCGATTCCCGAGTACCATCCGTTCGCCGCGACGATTCCGCAGTTCACGATGCTCAACATGAACCTGCTCGGCAAAATGGCACTGGGCGCGTTCAGCGGGTTCGAGTACGTCGCGATTCTCGCCGGTGAAACAAAGAACGCGGTGCGCAACATCGGCCGCTCGGTGATCATCGCCGTGCCGGTCATCGCCGCCATGTTCATCCTCGGCACGAGCTCCGTCGTCGCGCTGGTGCCCAAGGATCAGATCGATCTCGCGAGCCCGATTCCGCAGGCGCTCACCATCGGCTTCAGGGGCATGGGCGTGGCATCGTTCATCGTCCCGTTCCTCGTGGTGATGGTCATCGTTCGCCAGATCGGCAACATGTCGCTCACGTTCGCGGGCAACACGCGCCTCCCGATGGTCGCCGGCTGGGACGGCCTCCTGCCCGGCTGGTTCACGCGGCTGCATCCGAAATACAAAACGCCCGTGAATTCCATTCTGTTCGTGGGCGCGCTCACCGTCGCGTTCACGCTCGCGGGGCAGACCGGCGTCGGCGTGCAGGAAGCGTTCCAGGTGCTCGAGAACGCCGCCGGCATTTTCTACGCGTTCGCGTACATCGCACTCTTTGCAATTCCGCTCGTCGCGGCGCACAAGCTCTCGGAGCGCCCGCCGCTCTGGCTCAAGGGGGCGTCGCTCGCCGGCCTGCTGATTTCCGTGATGTATTCCGTGCTGTCGATCTTCCCGATCATCGACGTGGCCGACTGGCGCGTGTTCGCCGCCAAGATCGTCACGGTCCTCGTGGTTGCGAATCTGATCGGCGTCGCGATCTACGTGCGCGGCGCGCGCGTCAGTCGAGCCGTTTGAACAGCACCCAGCGGTCGTTGCGGAACCCGGTCTCCGCGACCGCGAACCCGCGCGCCGCAAACAGCTTGCGAACTTCCGGAAGCCGCGCTGCGGCCGGATCGCCGCGGTAGTAGAGGAAGTAGCTCACACCCGCGGTATCCATCCAGCGCTGCGCGATGCGTATCGTGCAGTCGGGATCCTTGAGGAAGCGGCCCCGCGCGCCGGGGATGTTGTAGGGAAGCTGCCAGCACGACATCACGCGCGACGAAGAATCGTTGGCAAAAATGCCGGAGAGCATGCGATTGAAGCCGACATCGTTTGCTTCGAGGCGCCGTTCCGTGTTCGCCGCCAGGAGCCGCTGGTCGGGCATGAGACCCGGAAGCGCCACGAGTGCCAACGCCATCGCGAACGCGGCGACCGTGACCGTGGCGCGCCGATACGCGTGTCTCCGCCAGAGGCCCGCAAGACCGGACGAGCTCGCAATCATGAGGGCTGTCGTTGCGATCACCGCGGTCACCACGAGCTTGACCAGCGCGGCCGGTGATTCACCGGCAAGTCGCTCGTACATGCCGACGGTGCCGACGACGACGACGGCTGCGCGAAGCCAGCGCTTTCCCGGAAGTCCATCCGTGGTCCACACCAGACCAACGCCAGCCACGGCGGCGATGAATGCGAGGAACGTCATGGACCCACTCGCTTCGAACCCCATGACGGCCCACGCCACGATGAGGGGGAGAACGAACCACGCCACCGTGATGCGCGCGCCATTGTTCACGACCAGCGCGATGATTGTGCAGAGCGACACACCTTCGCCGAGCACGACTGCGAGCGCCTCGAGAGCGGAGAGCGCCGGCGCGCGCACCGGG
>DASRAP010000278.1:0-21077 GCA_035638155.1 Gemmatimonadaceae bacterium
CGGGCGTGCACCGTGACGCGGTCCCAGCAATTGTTGACGTAGCCCTTCTCGTTCCACGTCGACTCCGCCGTCTCGGGCTGGGTATTTCCAGCGGCGTCAACGGCGCGGCAGGCGAGTCGGTGCGTGCCGGGCGGGAGCGCGACCTCGGCCTCCCAGAGCCGCCACGTAAACTCGACGGCGGGCGTCGTGAACCGTGCCGCGCTCCACGTGCGCCCGTCGTCCGTGGAAATCTCGATGTGCTCCACCGGAACCCCGCCCTGGCCGAGCGCCCATCCGCGGACGCGCGTGCCGCCCGAGGCGATCGTGGCGCCGTCGAGCGGAAGTCCAAAGGCGCTGCTCACCGGGTATTCGTAGAGCACGCGGCCGCTCACCGAGTATGCGCGCTGGAAATAATTCGGAGTTTCTTCCGACTGCACGCGAATTTCACGAAGCCACTTCACGCTGCGCGCGCCGACGTATCCCGGAACGACCGCGCGTACGGGCGCGCCATGGTCCGGCGGGAGCGGATCACCGTTCATCGTCGTGGCAACAAGCGTCGACCGGTGGAGAGCCTTGTCGAGCGGAATCGAAGCGCCGTACGGCGTGCCGGCGTGTTTTCCCTCCAGCGTTTCCCCTCCGAGCAACCACACGTGCGCGGCGCCGGCGGTTACGCCCGCTTGCTGGAGCAGATCAGCGAGTCGCACGCCGCCCCACGCTGCACATCCGATCGCGGCGTTGTCCCACGGCAGCTCACCGGCAATCGGTTTGACCGCCTGCAGCGCCGTGCGACGGTTTCCCGCGCACTGAAGCACAGCCGGGACTCGCGTCACGGGATACGCGTTGCGCGCAATCAGGTCCGGAAGCGCGATCTCGAGCGGACGCTCGACCATCCCGGTCACCTTGAGCGTCCACTCGTCTGCAACCGGCGGATTGCCATGATTCCGCACAAAGAAATCCGCCACGGGCGTCGCGTACGAGCGGACCAGGACATCGTTCGTCGACGCTCCGTTCAGCGGACTCGCGGTGATGGCGCGAAAGCTGGGTGACTTCATCGGTCGCGAAAACTACAACGACGCAGCGGCGCAGAGACCGACGGCGCTGGCTAGATTTTGCCGGGCAATGAAACTCCTCCACGTCGTCGGGGCGCGCCCCAACTTTCCGAAGCTCGCGCCAGTCCATCGTGCGGCGAAAGCGGCGGGGCTGACGCAGTTGGTGGTGCACACGGGGCAGCATTACGACGATGCGCTGTCCGGCGGCTTTCTTCGCGATCTGGGACTCGGCGAACCAGACGTCAATCTGGAAGTCGGTTCCGACACGCACGCGGCGCAGACGGCGCGCATCATGGAACGTTTCGAACCCGTCGTGAGCCGAGAGACGCCCGACTGGGTGGTCGTGTATGGCGACGTGAATTCCACGGTCGCGGCGGCGCTGGTCGCGGTGAAGCTCGGTGTGCGCGTCGCCCACGTCGAAGCGGGACTTCGGAGCTTCGACCGTACGATGCCGGAGGAGATCAATCGCATCGTCACGGACCGCCTCGCGAATCTGCTGCTTACGCCGTCACGCGACGCGGATGCGCAACTTCGGAGTGAAGGCGAGCCCGAGGACGAGATCGCGTTCGTCGGCAACGTCATGGTCGACAGTCTCTTTCATTCGCTCGCCGCGGCCCGCGCGACGAAGTTCCGGCATACGCTCCGCGCGCAGGACGCCGTGATCGTCACGCTCCACCGGCCGTCGAACGTGGATGATCCAGCGCGACTCCGCGCGATCATGCGCGCGCTCGACCAGATCGCGACAACGCGACCCGTGATCTTTCCCGCGCATCCCCGCACGCGCGCACGTCTCGACGGGGCCGGCATCGTGGCGGAGCGCACCCGCGTGCTCGCGCCCGTGAGCTATTTCGAAATGCTGGACCTGATCGACGGCGCGCACGCGGTGATCACGGATTCAGGGGGCGTGCAGGAGGAGACGACGGCGCTTGGCGTGCCGTGCTTCACGATCCGCGCGAACACCGAACGACCCATCACGATCTCCGAAGGAACGAACCAGCTCGTGCCCGAGCCCGAAGCCCTCGCCGGCGCACTCGCCGGCGCGCCGGTGAATGGACGCGGTGAGCCGCGGCGACCCGAAGGCTGGGACGGCAAGGCGGGTGAACGCGTGGTCGCGGCGCTCCGTTCGAAATGAGCCGGAGCGCGATGGTCGTGGGCGGCGGGCTCGTTGGCCTCGCGACCGCGTACCAGCTGCTCAAACGACGCGTCGCAGACAACGTGCGTGTGCTCGAAAAAGAGCCCACCGTCGCGGCGCATCAGAGCAGCCACAACAGCGGCGTCCTGCACGCGGGCCTCTACTACACGCCGGGCTCACTCAAGGCGAAGCTCGCCGTCGCCGGCATCCGCGCGATGACGGCGTATTGTCGCGAGCGCGGCGTGCCGCACGAAGTGTGCGGCAAAGTGGTCGTGGCGGTCGACGCCGTCGAGCTGCCGCGCCTCGCCGAGCTCGAGCGCCGCGGGATCGCGAACGGCCTCACAGGCGTACGCCGTATCTCGGCAGCCGAAGCGCACGAGATCGAGCCCAACATCCGCTGCGTCGAAGCGCTGCACGTGCCCGAAGAAGGCATCGCCGATTACCCCGCCGTGGCGCGGGCACTCGTGGCCGACATCGAGGCGCTGGGCGGGACGATCACGACGTCGGCTCCCGTCCACGAGCTTCGGCGCGACGGCAATGCGTGGCGCGCAGGGACCGGAGCGGGCGATTTCACGGCGAACGTGCTCGTCACGTGCGCGGGACTCCACAGCGATCGTATCGCCGCGCTGGCGGGTGTCCAACACCCCGCGCGCATCGTGCCGTTTCGGGGCGAGTACTACACGGTGCGGCCGGAGCGCGCGAACATCGTGCGCAACCTGGTCTATCCCGTGCCGGACCCCGCGTTTCCGTTTCTCGGCGTGCACTTCACGCGCATGATCGGCGGGGGGCTCGAGTGCGGGCCCAACGCCGTGATCGCGCTCCGCCGCGAAGGCTACCGCTGGCGCGACGTGAGCGTTCGCGACATGTCCGATGCGTTGCTCAGCCGGGAGCTCTGGCAGTTCCTGAAGCGTTATCCGTCAGTGGCCATGCACGAAGTCTGGCGTTCGTTCAGCAAGCGCGCGTTCCTGGCGACACTGCAACGGCTGGTCCCCAGTCTCGAGCTCGCCGATCTCGCCCCCGGCGGGAGCGGCGTGCGCGCGCAGGCGATCGCGCGCGATGGCACGCTGATTCAGGATTTCGTGATCGAGCGGGGACCCGGCGCCGTGCACGTGATCAACGCGCCAAGCCCCGCGGCGACGGCGTCACTCGCAATCGGCGAATACGTCGCCGGCGAAGTGGCGGCGCTGTAGCTGCGGGTGGCTCAGGCCAGATCGCGCAGCATTTCGCCGCTCACCGAACCGCTCACCGCGCCGGACACGCGGCCGACACGCGCGATGCGCTTGTCGTCGTCGGCCGGAATCGCGCGCGGGTTCTGCGCGAGCCAGGCTTCGAGCGACGCGGCCAGCCGCGTCGCGATGCGCTCGGCACCCGTGTAGCGGTGCTGCGAGGGACGCTCGCACCACACGCGCAGCACGACTTCGCGCATGCGGCCGTCTTCTTCGTACGCGATGGGGTAATCCACGCGGAAGAGGCGTTCCGACGGCGGAGAGATCTGGCGAGCGGCGGGGCCATGGAAGTTCGTCGCGCCCGGCAGAACGGTCACTTCGGCAAGACCAAGATCGTTGGCGCCGTCCTCGAGCATCGTGTTGATCTCGTCGAGGTTCCGCGCGCGGTTGAACTTTGCGGCGATCTCGTGCGCACGGATGCGTCCGCGAACGTGGCCACGCGCGCTGAGCAGGAGGCTCGTGACCGACGCACCGAATTCGACGAACTCGTGATAGCCGAGCCAGCGGAGACCGTAAAACGCCGTCACGAACATCATGATGCCGGCGACGGCGATCAACGCGAACGTGACCTGGGGCGGCGCGAACGAGATGGAGATGCCCATCGCCGCGACGCCAAGGAAGAAGAGACCAAGGAGCTCCACGGTCCGGCGCGCGGACAGGCCCAGCTGAAGCATCTGGTGGTGCACGTGGCGGCCGTCAGCGCGTGAGAGCGGCTCGCCGCGCAGCCAGCGGCGCGCCATGGCGATGAACGTGTCCGCGAGCGGGAACGCGAGCGCGAACAGCGGAACGAGGCCGTAGAGACCGTGGTCCGGCGTTGTTGCAGCGGTGACGAGGCGGATGCTCAGGAAGTAGCCGAGCAGCATCGAGCCCGAATCGCCGAGGAAGATCTTGGCGGGCGAGACGTTGTAGCGCAGGAAGGCGAACACCGAGCCGATGATCGCGGACGACACGATCGCGGAGGTCCCGTGCAGGTACACATTCACGCCGAGCGCCGTGGTCAGCCCGATGAGCGCGAAGGTGCCGGCGAGGCCGTCGATACCGTCGATAAGGTTGAACGCGTTGGTCATACCGACCACCCAGAGCACCGTGATCGGAATGGAAAAGACGCCAAGCGAGACCGAGGTGGTCCCGGTCAGTGTGATGTGGTCAATGCGGAAGCCGTAGCGCACAGCCAGGCCGACCGCGATGGTCTGGGCCACGATCTTCGTCATGGGGCGTACGCCGCGCATATCGTCGATGACGCCCGTGAGGAACACGATCAGGCATCCGGCGAACATGCCGGGGAGCAAGCCAAGGCTCGCGGCCACGTTCGTTCCAAGCGCACGGCCGCCCAGGAGCGTCAAGCAGCCGAGCGCGGCAGCGGCGCCGATCACCGTGCCCGCGAAAATCGCTACGCCACCGAGCCTGGGAACCGGAACCAGATGGAGACGACGATTCTTGTCGGGCTGGTCGATCACGCGAAACCGGCGGGCGAGCGCCATGACGCCCGGCATCAAGCCGTACGCTGCTGCGAACCCCACGAGCCCTGCGACGAGCCCTGCTACGAGTTGCGGAA
Source organism: Gemmatimonadaceae bacterium (assembly GCA_035638155.1). Taxonomy (GTDB): domain Bacteria; phylum Gemmatimonadota; class Gemmatimonadetes; order Gemmatimonadales; family Gemmatimonadaceae; genus DASRAP01. Next base: position 4,942 of record DASRAP010000278.1, read on the forward strand.
TCACGTTCGAATGGGAGGTCTGAACGCCTATTGACGACTGGTCGAGCGGGAGCGATACAGCGCCGGTACTACACGGACACGCTAAGGAAGGTGACGTTCCCGGCGTTTCAGCGCGGTGACCCGAAGCGGTGATGGCCGACACGCTTTTGTGTCAACCGGACGCCGTGACTGCTCTCACGCCCCACAGCCAGCTCGGCGTCACACCTGCGGCCGCGCCGTCACGTTGCCGGATCGTTCCAGCATCGTCCGAATGGGAAGACCTTTCCCGGGCGATAGATTTGGCCAACTCTTCAGGTGAGCCATGACAAGTGTTGTCCTCCGGCGCGCGACCCTGCGCCGACTGCTGTTTGCCGTCCCGTTCTTCTTCGCGGCTGCCTCCCTCGCCGCCCAAGCCAAACCCCCGCAAAAACCCCCTTCACCAAGCGGCCAGGATGCCTCCGGCATCCGGCAGCAAATCCTGTCGAGCGGTCTGACGCCGGATCAGATCCGCCAGCGTCTGACGTCGCGCGGGATGTCCGCCACGCTCCTCGATCCGTTCATGACGGCGGGGACGTCGGTCGACAACATCACCCCGAGCTCGGACGTGCTCGCGGCAGTAGGCGTGCTGGCCGAGGCCGACCAGATGGCGCTCGACGCGGCGGCAACCAACCAGCGCTCGGCGACGATCCTGTCAGCGCCGCTCACACGGGACGGCTTGCCGGTTTACGGCCTGTCGGTCTTCAGGAATCTCACGAACCAATTCCAGCCGAATCTGTCGGGTCCCGTTGATCCGACATACAGAGTCGGTGCGCTCGACGTCATCGCGATCGTGCTCACGGGACAGGTCGAGCAGTCATATGCGCTCGAAGTCACCCGCGACGGGTTCATTGTCATTCCAGTGGTTGGCCAGGTCTTCGTCGCGAATCTGACGCTCGACCAGGCCACGCAGGCGATCGTCACCCGGCTGCGCGGTTCGTACGCCGGAGCGGGAACGGGAACGGCGTCTCCGACAAAGGTCTACGTGACCGTCACGCGCCTGCGCACGAATCAGATCTTCGTGCTTGGTGACGTCGTCGCGCCCGGCAGCTACCAGGTGTCCGCGGCCGGCACGATTCTCACGGCGCTCTATGCCGCCGGCGGCCCGACCATCATGGGCACAATGCGCAACATCAAGGTCATTCGTGGCCGCGACACGGCGTACACGTTCGACGCATACGACTACCTTCTGCGCGGCGACGCGTCGAAGGACGCGCGCTTGCAGAACGGTGATCGCGTGTTCGTCGCGCCCGTATCGCGCACGGTGGCTGTAACGGGTGAAGTGCTTCGGCCCGGCGCCTACGAGATGGCGCCCACTGAAACGCTTGCCGAGGCCGTTGCCAACGCCGGCGGCTATACGCCGCTCGCGGCGGCCAACCGCATCCAGATCAGCCGCATTCTTCCACCCACGCAACGTGCTGCGGGCGGGCACGACCGGACGGTGTTTGATGTGACCGGTCCTGAGCTCGCGCGTGGAGCGGCGCCGCGCCGCGATCTCGTAACAGGTGACCGCATCATGGTCTTCCCGATCACAGGTCCGGAGCGCGACAGAGTCGCTGTCACCGGCAACGTGTGGTCGGGCGGTCAATATGGATACCGCCGCGGGATGAAGCTCTCTGACCTGATCAAATCGGCCGGCGGGCTGAAGGCCGACACGTACATGGATGAGGTCGACATCCGCCGGCAGCTGCCCGACGGAACCCAGACCATCTATCGTCCGCGCCTGCTCGATACGCTTGGCCGCTCCGATCCGGACGTCGATCTGCAGGACGGCGACGTCGTTCAGATCTATTCCGTCTCCGAATTCCGCCCGCAGCGGTACGTGACCGTGGGTGGGGCCGTGAACAATCCAACGCAGGTGCCCTACGCAGTCGGCCTTACCCTTCGCCAGGCGATTCTCGCCGCGAAGGGGCTGCAGGAATCGGCCTACCTGAAGGAAGTCGAGATTTCGCGCATGCCCGCCAGTCGCAGCACCGGCTCACGCGCGCAGATCTTCAAGGTGCCGATCGACTCGACGTATCTCTTCGAGCGCGGTGCGGACGGCAAGTATCTCGGTCCTCCGGGTGACGCGACACGGGCGAATGGTGCGCCCGAAGTGCAACTCCTGCCCTACGACCAGATCAACGTGCTGCGGCAGACGGACTGGGAACTGCTGTCGTCGGTGTCAGTCTCCGGCGAAGTGAAATTCCCCGGCGCGTACACGATCGAACGCCGCGACGAGCGCATTTCCGACGTGATCAAGCGCGCGGGTGGTCTCACCGATCGCGCGTATGCCGAAGCGTTCGTGTATCGGCGGCTCATTACGCCCGCCGAAGTACTGAACCGCCAGCAGGTACTGCAAAAGGTCAACGACGACCGTGCCTACGGAATTGCCATGGAGCGCGCGCAGGCGCCACTGCCCGCCTCAGGGCAGGCGAGTGCCGCAACGGCGATTGCCGACGGCGGCGCGGCGGCGGTTCAGCAGGCACTGACCAAAGCGCTTCAGCTCGCGCCGGAGAGCGATGAACGAATCGCCGTCGATCTCAAGAAAGTGCTCGAGGATCCGAACAGGATCGACAATTTCCGGCTGTATCCAGGGGACCAGCTCATCGTGCCGCCGTACCGCGCCATCGTGACCGTGCGCGGCATGGTGAATGCGCCGATCTCTGTTCCGTTCCACGACGGGGCATCGATTCTCGACTACGTGAACGCCGCGGGCGGTGTCACTGCGAATGCGGATCTCACGCATTCGTTCGTGCAGCAACCCAACAGCGCGATCGAAGCGTACAAACTGAATCCGAAGCCGCGCGCGGGCTCGATCATCGTCGTGCCGCCGAAGGACATCAAGCCGCCGAAGGCGGCCGGCACGCCGTGGACCGCCATCCTCGCAACGTTCGCAAGTATCGCGACCGCTGCGGCAGCCGTTATCGCTGTGTCGAAGTAGCCGTTCCGTTCGACGCGACCTCGGCCAGCCGGTCGAGGAAGCGAAGGGCAATGCTGCGCCGGTCGTAGCGGGTTTCGACAAACCTGCGGCCGGCGCGTCCCATTTCAGCCCTCCGCTCCGCCGGAAGTGACGCGAATTCGCGAATGGCGGCGGCGATACTCGCGGCGTCGCCGGGCTTCGCGACAAGGCCCGCGCCGCTCTCGCGCACGATTGAGGCGCCCTCCCCGGCAAGTGCCGCGATCACGGGCCGCTCGCACGCCATGATCTCGAAAATCTTTGACGGGACCGTATCCGCGAGCGTGGGAAGCGCGGCGTGGGGTACGAGCACCGCGTCGCACGACGCGTAGAACGCCGGCGTTTCCGCACGCGGAATGGGGTTCCCGATGACTATCGCTGGTTCGCCCGCTGCGTCGCGCTCCACGGCGGGGCGGTTCGATCCGTCGCCCACCAGCCGCAGCTTGAGGCGTGTGCCGGCGCCGAGGGCTTCGCGCGCCGCACCGACAACAGCGGTGAGCCCCTGTCCGGCGCCGAACGTGCCGAGGTAGCCCAGCTCGAGGGTGTCGCTCGCGGAGCGCGGTGGCGCGGCGCGGTAAAAGCCCAGATCCACGCCGTTCGGATACACGCCGATCTTCTCATCGGGAACGCCCTTCCCGATCACGCGTCGCTTGAAGGACTCGGTCACGACGCTCACCGCGGCCGCGCGCGCCAGCAGCCACCGCTCGCTGGCAAACAGCGCGCGCTCGAGTGGGCCGGGGAGCACCTTCATGTCGGCGAGGTAGTCGGGCCAGAGGTCGCGCAGCTCGACAACGAGCGGAATGCGGCGCGAGGTGGCCCAGCGAGCCGCGGTGAGAAGCCCGAGGTATGGCGGACCGCTGGCAATCACGATGTCGGGCTCGAGCCGCGCGCGCGACGCGTGCCACGCACTCGTGACGGCGAACGTCGCGTTGTTGAGCGCTGTACGCATGAACATGCGGCGCGGCGACGCATAGAGCCATGACCGGTACACGTCGATCTTGTCCAGCTGTTCCCGCACGAACAGGCGATGCCGGTACTGCGCGGGCACGGTGCCGTCGCGCTGGCCGGCGAGCCGGCGTGACGGAATGCCCGTCACCACGGAGACGCGCGCGCCCTCCGAGATCCAGGCGCCGGCCATTTCTGTGATACGCGCTGGGCCTGCGCCAACTTCGGGCGGAAAATCCTGCACGAACACCGCGATATGCAGTGCTGAGCTCATGACCAGCGAATCGTGTAGCCGAACGCCTGAGACGGCCCGAGCCGGTTCACCCTCGCAATGACGGCGGGAGCCGCCTCTGCTTTGCCGAACGTTTCGCAGTACCAGCCCTGCTTCGGTGCGTCAGCACCGCGCACGACGCTCACACGATCAGTGCCGCTGAACTCGATGCGCGCAACTTCACGGCCCTCGCGAAGAATGGTTGCCGTGTTTTCGCTCACGCCTGCCGTACACGACGGATGCAGATGGACGAACGACTCCGCCGGCAATCCCTCCGCGCCGGTAACGAGATCGTTCACCGAGAATGTGCGCTCGCCCAGCTTGACATCGCGCGTATGCCGCACCGCCGCTGACCAGTACGGTGACATGACGGCGCGATACGCAAACGCGCCCGTGCCCGCGGCAATCTCGTGGGCTTCGTGCACGGTCCACCGGCGCGCCATGCGAAACGTGGCCCACGGCTCCCCCTGCTCGTGTCCGCCGATGACGACGGTGTTGTGCGCACGTGTGCTGCGCACATACTCGCGAAACGGATCGCCGTCGTAGCCGTGCACTCCGCTGTCCACCACGAGCGGACTGCTGCCGACATCGAGCTCGTACGACAGCGCGCCGCAGTGCGCGTGCCCGGGCTGCCAGGGAGGCGACGCCATACCCGCATCGACCACGCACGCCGCGTCGTGGCCCCGGTAGCCGGCATACCCGGCGTCGCGCATCACGAACGTGCCGACGGTAACGTGGGCGATCTGTCCGAGGAGCCGGGTACCAAGCCGCTCGAGATACTCGCGGGTTGGCGTTTCCGTCGCGGCCGTGTCGTTGAGCAGGCGCACGCTGCCATCAGCGCGCCGAAGCAGCAGGTCGGCGCGCAACATGCGATCAATGCGCTCCATCTCTCCGCCACCGGGGCGCTGGCCGCTCGCGCGCAGCAGCAAGGCTTCTTCGAGCGCGGAGCGAAGCGCGAGCGCATGGTACATGGGCGTGCGCTCTTCGTGGAGTCCCTCGGGGCCAACCTGGCCCGCGAGCTCGCGCTGATACCTCCCATGCGCCTCGACGCGCCACAGCACCGGCTCTTCTGCGAAGAGGAGCGTGCCGCGCGCGAGCGCCGCGCGATTCGCGAGCAGGTGATTGCCGAGCAGGTGCGTCTCGAGATTCTTCGCGAGATAGCCGAGCTGCGTATAGAGCGACGACAGTGCATGGGCGAACGCATCCGTGCCCATCTGCTGGCCGACGAGCAGCAGGGCCGTCGCCCAGTGCGCCGCGCGCGCCGACACAGGATAGGCATCCCAGCCTGCGCCGCCGATCGCATTCGCTTCCCACGTGCGCATGAGTTGCGTGACGCCGGCTGCATCGCCGCTCCACGCGAGCGCTTCGAGCGCTTCGAGATAGTGGAGCTCATACGACCAGAGCGGCATTCCGGCCGTGGTTCGCCAATCGGCGGTCCGGAGATCGTTCGTGATCCCGGCAAACGTGAAGCGCTCCGCGCGTGCGTCGGTGACCAGATGCTCGCGCCGCGCCTCAGGCCACGGATATCCCCATTCGCGAAGCTCACGCGCCAGCGCCGGAAGTGCGGGTGACGGTGTGGCAGCCCTGAGCGGAGGCGGCCGGCGAAGACGCCCGCGCATGCGTGCACGGATGAACGCCAGCAGCTGTTCTCCGCGCAGGTGCCGCGTGGTGCGCGCGTACCTGAGCACGCGCCCGATCACACCGCGGCGCGCTCCCCCCGCTCGTCTCCCTCAGCGCGTCCGCCTCCGCGCCTCGCGAGCTCACCCGCGACGATCGCCCAGTGCGACACTTCGAATACCTCGTCGTGTGGCACGGGCGGCGGCCCACCGGCGCGCACCGCGGCGGCAAACGCCTCGACTTCGGCGCGGTGACCTTTGTCTTGCGACGCAAACGGACCTGAGCGCGGCGCGCGCCAGCCAAAGCCGTGCGCGCTCTGCCAGTTATCGATCACGGCGACGTGTCCATCCCAGAAACACTCCACGCGTTCCTTGGGATATCGCTTCGATCCGTTGGAGAAATAGTGCACGTGCGCGGTCGAGCCATCCGCGAATTCGATCCCGATCGTCGAAATGTCTTCCGCCGGCCCGCCGGCAGCTGTTCTCGCGGCGGTGACGTTCACGGCGCGGATCGGCGCGCCGGCGAGAAAGCGCGCAAGGTCGATGAAGTGCGACGCCTCGCCAATAATGCGTCCGCCTCCCACAACCGGATCGCGCGTCCAGTGATCGGCCGGGAGCGCACCCGCGTTCACGGTGATGACGACACTCGCGGGCGCTGACCGTCCGCGCATGCCCGCGGCCACCGCCGTGGCGAGCGGCGCCCACCGCCGGTTGAAGCCGACGGCCACCATGCACCCCGACGTCCGCGCAGCATCCGCCACCTGCGCGAGCTCCGCGTGCGTGAGCGCGAGCGGCTTCTCCACGAAGACGTGCTTGCCCGCCGCCAGTGCCTGCGCGGCGAGACGCGCGTGGCTGTCGTGCCGCGTGAGAACGGCGACGGCACTGCTCTCGGAGTCCGTGAGCACGGCCTCGTGCTCGGCCGTTGCCTTCGCAAAGCCGAATCGCTCGAGAGCGCGCGCTGCGGTCACGCCGCCGCGCGATGCGATCACGCGGAACGTCGCACCCGCGGCCTTGAACGCTGGAAGAATGGTGCGGACGCCGAATTCGCCAGCGCCGATGACCGAAAGGGCCAAAGGGCCGGAGGGCCGAAGGGCCGAAGGGGATGAGTGAACAGATGGCACAGCAGTCATCGCACTCTCTTCGGCCCGTTGGCCCTTTGGCCCTTCGGCCCTGTACTCAAGAAGAATTCCCAAACTCGGCTCACTCCCGGCCACCACGGCGTAGGCGTCCGCGGCACGCTCAAGGGCGAACCGGTGCGAAATGAGCCGGCTCACATCGAGCGCGCCACGATGCATCTGCCAGAGCACCGCGTCGAAATTGCGCTGCGCGGTCCAGCGCACGAGCCCGGCGGGATAGTCGCGCCCGGCCTGATAATCACTGTCGTAGCGCCCCGGTCCGTAACTCGCCGCAACCTGGAACGTGAGCTCCTTCTTGTAGAAATCGTCGCGCTGCAGCGCGAGTCCAGTCACGCCCACGAGCACCAGGCGCCCGCGCTGGCGCGACATCTGCGCGGCCGCGTGCACCGGCTCATCCGAATCCGACGCCAGCGTGAGCAGCACCGCATCGGCGCCCAGGTCGCCCGTGCGCGCCAATACCTGGCGCGCCACCATTTCCGCGTCCTCGCCCGTGATCGTTTCGGCGCCGTACTGCGACGCGAGTGCGAGACGCGATGGGTCGCGATCAATGCCGATCACGCGACACCCGCTCGCGCGCAACAGTTGCACTGCGAGCTGGCCAATCAATCCGAGCCCGTACACGACGACGGTCTCGCCGAGCGACGGCGCCGCGAGGCGGATTCCGTTGAGCGCAATGGAGGCGAGCGGCGTGAACGCTGCCGCATCGTCCGACACCCCGTCGGGAACGCGCGCCACGAGCGTTTCGGGCACCGAAACGATCTCGGCGTGGGGACCGTTCGAGACCACGCGGTCGCCGGGCGCAAATCCCAGCACCGAACGTCCGGTTGCCTCGACGCGCCCGACATTGCAGTAGCCGGGGCTTATCGGAGCCGAGAGTTTCGCGCGAACAGCGCCGACGGTTGCGGCGATGCCATCGGTGCGCGCCTTGGTGATCACCTGGCGCACCTTGTCCGGCTGCGATTTCGCCTTTCCGATCCAGCCGGCGCGACCGAAGTCGAGCAGCATCCGCTCGGTTCCCGCCGAGATGAGCGAGCGTACCGTGCGAATGACGACGCCGTGCGCCTCCGCCTGCGGTTCCGGCGACTCGAGAATGGCGATGTCGCCCGACTGCAGCGACTGCGAAACGGATTTCACCCGGTTAGAACACCGTGTAAATGAACGGTGCGAGCACCGACCCCTTGGCAAACACGAGCAGCGCGCCCACCAGCACCATGACGATGATGATCGGCATGAGCCAGAACTTCTTCCGCACCTTCATGAACGCCCACAATTCCGAAGAGAGCCCCATATATCCTCTTGAAGAACTAGAATTGCCGCGTCAGGTCACCCTTGCGCTTGTCCGGCGCGCGGTCGATCCATGCGCTCGTGTCGTGCGGCCGCACCAGCGAATTATGGCCGAACATTCGTCGCACGACGCCGACCGGCGTCAGGACCACGTAATAGACGACCCCCATGAAGATTGGTGTCGTGATCTTCGAGAGCAAACCGGCGAGGCCCATCCAAGCCCGGTAGACGGGGCCAAGCGCCGTTGGCACCACCGCGCCCCCGGCGACAAGGAGACCGCCAAGGGTCCACATCACGAGCGGAGCCGTGTCGTGCCCGCGCCACCGCGACAGCGCGCCGAACACCAGAAACGCGCCGCCCACGAGGAGGCCGAATTTCCGGCCTTCGGCCGCGCTCAGTCGAGCTGGAACTGTTGCTGCCAATTCTCCGTCTCCTCCCACGCGGGCTGCGCGGCCTTGTCGAGCAGGAAAGGTCCGATCACGAGGGCGTCGATGTGCGTGCGCATGAAGCAGCGGTACGCGTCGGCCGGTGTGCACACGATGGGCTCGCCGCGCACGTTGAACGACGTGTTCACGAGCACCGGACATCCCGTCTGCCGCTCGAATTCGCGGATCAGGTCGTAATAGTCCGGGCTCGTTTCGCGCGTGACCGTCTGTACGCGCGCCGAATAATCAATGTGCGTGACGGCCGGAATGTCGGACCGCGCCACGTTGAGTCTGTCGATGCCCCACGCACCGCGCTGCGCGTCCGTCATCGGGATCTGCCGCTCCTTTTTCACCGGCGCGACGAGAAGCATGTACGGTGAATCCGTGTCGAGCTCGAACCACTCCGCGACCCGTTCCCGGAGCACGCTCGGCGCGAACGGACGAAATCCTTCGCGGAACTTGATCTTGATGTTCATGTCGGCCTGCATGCGCGGACTGCGGGGATCGCCAAGAATGCTGCGCGATCCGAGCGCGCGGGGTCCGAATTCCATGCGGCCATTCATCCATCCAACGATCTTTTCCCCTGCCAGCAGCGCAGCGACGCGTGAGCGGAGCGCGTCGGGCGCGAGCCGCTCGTACGACGCGCCCTGCGACTTGAGCCACGTCTCGATTTCGTCCGGCGTGAACGCCGGGCCGAGGTATGCACCTTTCATCGTGTCGCGCGTACCGTCCACGGTGCGCGGCTTGGCGCAGTGCCGGTGCCAGATCAGCGACGCGACGCCGAGTGCTCCGCCGGCATCGCCCGAGGCCGGCTGGATCCAGATGCGCTTGAACGGGCCTTCACGCAGCACTCGGCCGTTGCCGACGCAATTGAGCGCGACACCGCCGGCCATGCAGAGATTCTCGAGACCGGTCGCTTCATGGGCCGCGTGTGCCATGCGCAGCATGATCATCTCGGTCACATCCTGTACGGAGCGCGCGAGATCCATTTCCTTCTGCGTGAGCTTCGATTCCGGTTCGCGCGGGGGGCCGCCGAACAGGTCATTGAACGCCTCGCTCGTCATGGTGAGACCGGCGAGGTAATTGAAGTACTTCTGATTCATGGTGAACGAGCCGTCCGCCTTAAGGTCGATCAGCTCCTTCAGAATGAGATCGACGTACTTCGGTTCGCCGTAGGGCGCGAGGCCCATGACCTTGTACTCGCCAGAATTGACCTTGAAGCCCGTGTAGTAGGTGAACGCGGAGTAGAGGAGTCCCGGCGAATCCGGCCAGTGCAGCTCGCGCAGGATCTCGAGCTCGTTTCCGCGTCCGGCCCCGATCGTCGTCGTGGCCCACTCGCCCACGCCGTCCATGGTGAGCACGGCCGCTTCCTGAAATGGCGACGGAAAGAACGCGCTCGCGGCATGCGATTCGTGGTGCTCGGCGTAGAGCACCTTGCCCTCATAGCTCCCGAGCGATTCGCGAAGCTCCTTGTCCATGTAGAGCTTCTCTTTCATCCAGAGCGGACCGGCCATCAGGAACGACTTGTATCCGCGCGGTACGACGCCGAGGTACGTTTCGAGAATACGCTCGAACTTGAGCAGGGGCTTGTCGTAAAAGCCGACGAGATCGATTTGTTCGTGCGTGATGCCCGCTTCGCGCAGACAGTACGCCACCGCGCGCGCCGGGAAATCGGAATCGCCTTTCTTGCGGGTGAAGCGCTCCTCGGACGCAGCAGCGACGATCTCGCCGTCGCGGATCAGACACGCCGCGCTGTCATGGTAGTAGGCGGAAATCCCGAGGATGTGCACGGGTGAATTCTATGCGCGCGGCAGAATCACGCCGCGGCCGGGCTGTCGAGAACCTGCCGTGCCCAGAGCTCGAGACACATGAGCGAAAGCAGCGTGTAGCTCCCGTCGACCCAGCGCGCACGGTCGAGCTCTATGAGGTGCTGAACGGCGTCGGCGCGGAACCAGCCGCGCCGCTCGATCGACGCCGCGCTGAGGAGGTCGTCGACCATCGGGCGCAATTCATTGTTGAGCCAACGCCGGAGCGGGACACCAAAACCCGTCTTCGAGCGTTCGAGCGTCGATCGCGGCAGCCAGGGGGCAACGGCGTCGCGAAAGATGCTCTTCCCTTCGGCGCTGCGGTGCTTGAGCTCGGGCGGAATGCCGCACGCGTACTGCACCATCTCGATGTCCAGGAGCGGCACGCGGATCTCGACGCCGACCGCCATGCCCATCCGGTCCGTGTAGTTGAGATTGTGGTCGGCGAGAAAGTGCTTCGTCTCGAGGAACAACATGCGATTGAGAGGCGAGTGCTCGGCGGGAATTCGCTCGAGGCTGTCGAGGAGCGGCCGCGCGGTGTCCACGGTGCTCAACGACTCCGCGAGATCCGGTGCATACAGCGCTCGGCGCATCTGCTCGGAGCTCCACCAGAAATACGAAATGAGCCGGCGGTCGCCCTCTGAGTCGGCGTACGAAAACATCTTCGCCGCGCGCCGCACCGCGTCGACGTGCATGGGCACCGGCCAGTCGCCCGACGCCGCATGCCGCGCCGCGCGCGCGATCAGGCCGCGCGCCGGACCCGGCAGCCAGCTCCAGAGGCGCTCGGCGTCGAGCGCCGCGTGGCGGCGGTATCCGGAAAAGAGGTCATCACCGCCAGCTCCGGAAAGAAGCACCTTGATTCCATCGCGACGCGCATGCTCGGCGATGATGAGCGCGTTGATTGGCGCGGGATCCGCCTGCGGTTCGTCGAGCATCTCGACGACGTACGGAAGCCGGTCGATGATGTCGGGTTGTACTTCGATGGGCACGAGATCGACGCCGAGATGCTTCGCGGCGCGTTCTGCATGCGGAAGATCGCGCTCGCCTTCGTGCGCGTCCGGACCCGGCGCAAACCCGATGCAGTAGCACCGGAGCGGCATGTCCGGCGCCGCTTTCCGCGCGGCAGCGACCACGCTGGTGGAATCCACGCCTCCGGACAGGAATGCGCCCACGGGGACGTCCGAAACGAGCTGCCGTTTCACCGACGCGAGGAGGCGCTCCCGTACGCCGTGCACGGCGTCGTCGGCGTTCGCGACCTGTGCGGATTGTCCGTATGGCAGCTCGAAGTACCGCCAGGTTCGCTGCACCTCACCGCCGCGCGCGATGAGCGCGCAGCCCGGCTCGAGCTTGAGCACGTTCTTGACGATGGTGCGCGGCGCCGGCGACCAGAGGTACGCGAGATGACTGTGAAGGGCGACGGGATCCACGGCGCGCTCGACGTCGGAAACGGTGAGCAACGCCTTGATCTCCGATGCGAAGAGCACGCCACGCGACACCGCAGTGTAATACAGCGGTTTTACGCCGACCTGGTCCCGCGCGACTATCACGTCGCCGTGCTCGACACCGGAGGGGCGGCCGCGCTCGCGTCCGTCGCGGATCGCGAAGGCGAAGATTCCGTTCAGCCGGCCGAGCATATCGAGACCGTGCTGCGCGTACAGGTGGAGCAGGACTTCGCTGTCCGACGCCGAATGAAACCGATGCCCCTGCGCGGCAAGCGACGACCGCAACTCGCGAAAGTTGTAGATCTCACCGTTGAATACGAGCGCGAGCTGGGACAGGGAATGCGCGCCGCAGGCATCGCACTCCACGGTCATGGGCTGCCGGGCAGAGGACGACAGGTCGATAATGGCGAGACGCTTGAACGCGAACCCTGCACTGGTCAACGGCGAGGAACCTGTAGCAAAAAACTCGCCGTCAGAATCGGGTCCTCGGTGTCGGATAGCGAATGCCATGGAGGGCAGAATCGCGCGATCGAAATCGCCCTGGAAACCGGCAATGCCGCACATACGGTCTGAGGGTAGCGAGTGGTAGGTTGCGATAGTAGCCTTTGCGGCGGCATGACGCGTAGTCGCGTTTCTTGCGTCCGGGGCGGGCCATGAGGAGGCTCATCAAATCTGGTGTGAGGTACTCCGGGTCGACGGAGACGGCTGGTCTTCGTTCACGCCTCGACGAAGTCAGACGGCCGGGATGGCCGTACTGCCCTCCGGACCAAGGCGACGTGCTTTACCGGCTTGCGATGTCGGCACCGAGAGCCGACGGTCTGGAAATCGGCTTTGCAACAGGAAGCACGGCGGCATATCTCCTTGCCGGACTCGGCACTGGAAACCTCACGTCGATCGACTATGACCAGGATGCATACGATCGCGAGGGCGTGAAACTCATCGCCGCGATGGGATTGACGGCGCGGCATACACTCATTGAGAGCGACTCGATCGTGGCGCTACCGCGGTTGTATGCCGGTGGGAGCCGCTACGGTGTGGTCTTCATCGACGGCTGGAAGACCTTTGATCATCTATGGGTCGACACATTCTACTGCGCGCGCATGCTTGAGTGCGGCGGATGCCTGATGTTCGACGACGCCGCGATGCCGGCTGTACGGAAGTGCGCGTCGCTTCTGTCGCGATACTACGCGTTCGACCAAGTCGACACGTACCCCTTGGTGGGCGGATGGCGACAACGCACGTGGCATCTTCTCACCACGCATTCCTTCCGCCCGCCCTATCTCGCTCTCAGAAAGTCCGTCGAAATCGACAAAACCGAGGCGGGGCGGACGTTTGACTACTGGCGCCGCTTTTGAAGGGCAGAGGCACCGATTCACGCGGTCGCCGCCCCGGACCGAAAGAGGCTGCGGTCTTGCTGCTGGGTATCCCGCTAGGCCGGTGCCGTCCGGCGGTACACCGCGACACGTTATCTTGTGGCCACCGCGTGAAATGATTCTACGCACACTGCACGGGCGACATGAACCTCGACGACGAACTCGGTCTAGCGCTCAGAAGTGCCGTTCGGCACAGCCTGATGATCCTGCTGATGGGTGGGCTCGTCGGCGCCGGCGTCCTTTTCTGGAGCCTCAAGCAACAGCGGCTCTGGACCACGACGTTTGCGCTCGTGCCCGAGGTCGAAACGTCAACGGGATCGAGCGTGCTCGCGCAGGAGCTCGGCTTGTCGTCGAGTGCATCGCAGGGGCCGGATTTCTACGCCGAGTTTTTGCGATCAGACGAGGCGTTTTACGATCTCGTAAGGCGGAAGTACGCGCGGCAGGGGGGCAAGGATTCGGTTTCTCTCCCGGATCTCCTGCAGATCCCGCCGATGGATTCCGCCGTCCGTTTCAAAAAGACCATCCGGTCGATGCTGATCCATTCCACGGCGCTCGTGTCGAGACGCTCGGGGATGGTGAACGTGGCGGTGTCCCTTCCGGACCCAATGGTGTCCAAGCAGGTCGCGGATTCGCTGGTGGCGGCAATCACGGCGCTCAACGATCGTACGCGCCAGAACAAGGGCCGTTCTGAGCGGGAGTTCGCGCAGAAACGCCTGCAGATTGCCCGGAACGAGTACGAAGCCGCCTTCGACACGCTCCGTGACTTCCTCGAAAAGAATCGCGGCACGCTCGGAGGCGGAGGGTCGCCCACGTTGAACATGGAACGTGCCCGCCGCGAGTCGTTCGTCGCGCAAAAGCAGGCACTGATGAATTCCGTCGAGCTGGCGTACGAGACGGCACGCACCGAAGAAGTGCGAAACACGCCACGCGTATCGGTCATCGTTCGTCCGCGGCCCGCCGTCACCGGCGATCCTCGCGGAACGGTCGGGCGAACCGTGGTTGCGTTCATCGTCACCGTGGGCGCGTTCATCGTGCTCTACTGGCTGGCTGACCGGTTCGGGGACGGGTCTGTTTTCAGAATGCTCGGACGCGGTGCGGGCCGTCTCGCGACATCCTCCCGGGCGCGGGCCTGAGCGGAAATATCCGTGGCCACCGCGATCCGGTCGTCGCAGACAACGCGGGCAGCGTACGGGGTGCTGACGCTCGGTGGCATCGTCGGCATCATCGCCGCGTCGCTTCCGTGGAGCGGCGATCTGGCCACGAAGATCGCTGCGATCGCGTCGCCGGCGGCAATACTGGTCTCCTCGCTGATTGCATTGATCGGGTTGGCCCGCGGTGGCGTGGCAACGTTGGCGTCCCCCGCGGCAATGCTGTGCCTGGCTCTTGGCATCTACTTCGGCGTCGGAGCGCTCCTTCCGGCGCTCGGCAACGACCTCCTCGTCGCGCTGCTGCAGGTCGATTACCCGTATACGCTCGCCGAGACGGTCGTCGCCGACCGCGTCACGGCAATCGGTGTCACTTCACTCGCGGGTGCGGCGTGGATCTTTCTGCGCGCGTTTCCGCCGGCTGATTTCGTCGTCGGCGGCAATGTCGACGCCGACTACCTGCGCAGGGCCGCGATTCGGCTTCTGCTGGTGGGAACGGCCGTGCGCTTTCTCATCACGATTCCCTACGCGCTCGGCGCTCAGACCGGCTTCGTCCCGAATTCAATCGCGTCGCTCGAATTCCTCGCGTATCTCGGCCTGATCATTCTGACGTACGGCGTGGCGCGTGGCCTGCTCGACCGCACGACCGACCGGATCGTTCTCGTCATCTTCGGAACGGTCAATGTCGTTCTGAGCGTCGTCACACTCTCGAAGCTCCAGTTCTTTTTCGCCTTCGGCTCCGTCCTTGCCGGATTCTGGATGGGCCGCCCGCGCGCGCGCGTGCTGATCTCCATCGCGGTGGTCGGCATGCTCATTTATCCCGCGCTGCAGCAGTTCATTTCGGTCGGCCGAAGCCTGACGGCGGTGTCTTCGGGCGCATCGCTGTCCGAGCGATTGGAGAGCATCCCGAAAGCGAACTCACTCGCGTCGGAGATCTACGCGGATGAAGAGATCTCGGGCAGGACGACGGCGCGCTTCTCGTACGTGGCAGCGTCCGTATTCGCGATTCGGTCATACGACGCCGGACTTCCGGGCAAGTCGATGTCCGAAAACATCCTGTGGTATTTCGTGCCGCGATTCATTTGGCCCGCGAAGCCGGAAATGACAGCTGCGAGTAAGGAAGTTTCGGTCCTAATGCTCGGAACCGATGAAACGCGAACCGGACTCGGCGTGTTCGCCGAGGGTTACTGGAACGGTGGATACTGGTTGACCGTGATCGGGCCGGCGCTCGTGGGTATTGTCCTTGCACTCTTCGAGTTCTGGCGACCACGGGCGCTTGCGACATTCGACATTCCGTGGATGTACGTTTTCTGGTATGGATGTACGGAGGCTTTTGCGATCGACGGCTTCTTCCTGCCGCAGTATTTCGGCATGTGGCCAATCGTCATCGGCACATTCGTGCTGCTGCGCCTCGCGTTTGGAGCACCCCGGCAGGCCGGAAGTGCGGCGCCCATTGCCGCAACTGCGCCAGCGTAAATCCCTCTGAGCACCGAGACCTGACTCATGTGCGGAATCGCCGGCTTGATTTCGCGCGACCTCGACGCAGGTGCCGCACGGGCTGCCGTTGAGCGAATGACGGCGGCGCAGGCGCACCGCGGACCCGATGACTCGGGTATCTATGTCCGCAGCGAGAACGGGCTGACCGTCGTACTCGGTCATCGCCGTCTCAGCATCATCGACCCGACGCCGGAAGCGGCGCAGCCGTTTCGGCTGAAGGACGACACAACGGTCCTCACGTTCA
>DASRAP010000279.1:0-46158 GCA_035638155.1 Gemmatimonadaceae bacterium
TCGCCGCTGGGGTGATTGTGGACGAGAATGATGCCACAGGCGCGCTCCGCGATCGCCTCGCGAAAGACCTCCCGCGGATGCACGAGCGAAGAGTTCAGCGTGCCGCGTGAAACGAGGACGTCTCGGTCGAAGCAGTGCTGCCCGTCGAGAATCGCCACGTGAAACTCCTCGACGGGCGAATCCGCCAGCCGGGGCGCGTACACGTCGTAGACATCGCGCGGCGCGCGCATCGGCGCGCCGGCCGTGTGGCCTTCACCCGCATGCCTGCGCCCGAGCTCGAGCGCGGCGTGAATCGTGATCGCGCGGACTACGCCGAGTCCGTCGACGGTGGTGAGCGCCGCCAGCGGCTGGCTCGCCAGCCTGCGCAGCGACCCCGAGCTGCGTGCGAGTACTTCGTGCGCAACCGCGAGCGCGGAATGCCGCGCGTTGCCCGACCCGATGAGGATGGCGAGCAGCTCGGCGGTGCTCAGCGCCTGCGCACCATGCGTCCGCATGCGTTCGCGCGGCCGCTCGTTGCTCGCAATTTCCCTGATTTTGAACGCCGCATTGGAGGTCATGCGCCAAGCTATGCCCGGCGCGAGTCCGGTGCGGCATCAAATCACTTTGCGCGTAAGCGAATGCGCGCGGCAGGGTGCGATTACCCGATTTCACTCCTTCCCGTGGCACTTCTTGAACTTCTTCCCGCTGCCGCAGGGACAGGGATCGTTTCTCCCCACCTTCGAGAAATCGATGTTCGCGGGCATCGGCGCCGCGTCGAGGGAACGCGGGCGGCCGCCGGCGCCCACCACTGTCGGCTGCGCGCGCGGCTTGACGACGCGCGGTTCGTCCTCGACCGCCACGGACGAGTCGTCGCTCGTGCCCGGCTCCGCCGGACCGGACTGCGCGACACCCATCGCGTCGAACCGCGGCCGCACCGGCGTCGTCGGCGCGTACGATTGCGTCGGCGGCGGAGGCGGCGGCTGGTCGAACACGAGCTGCACTTTCAGGAAGCGTTCCGTAAACGTGTGATGCACGTCGTTCATGAGATCGACGAACATCGTGTACGCTTCCTGCTTGTACTCGACCAGCGGGTCCTTTTGGCCCCACGAGCGGTAATGAATGGCGTTCCGCAGCTGGTCGAGATCGTAGAGGTGATCCTTCCACTTCTCGTCGATCACGTTCAGCATCACGAGCGAAAGGAGCCGCCCGCCGAATTCACCGAGGTTCGCGAGCTTCCGGTCGAATGCCGCGCGCGCTTCAGTGAGCGCCGTCAGCTTCGCGTCGTCGATGGACGTCGGCCGCGCGCCTTCACTCGTGAAGGACGGAATGTTCAGCAGGTAGTGCATGACCATATCCTGGCTCAGCAGCTCCAGGTCCCAATCCGGCTGCTCGACACCGGCCAGCGCGACGTCCACGCGCCGATTGACCGCGCCCTCGATCATCTTGATCGACTCGCCCTTCAGCTCTTCGCCGCCTTCGAGCGCGAAACTGCGCAGGTTGTAGATCACCTCGCGCTGCTGATTCATCACGTCGTCGTAATCCAGCAGCCGTTTGCGGGCCTGGAAGTTCTGCAGCTCGACGCGCTTCTGCGCCTGTTCGATCGACCGCGTAATGAGCGGGTGCGTGAGCACCTCGCCTTCCTCGGCGCCCAGCGTATCCATCAACTTCGCGATGCGGTCGGTCCCGAAGAGACGCATCAGGTCGTCTTCGAGCGACAGGAAAAACTGGGACGCGCCCGGATCCCCCTGGCGCCCCGCGCGGCCGCGCAGCTGGCGGTCAATGCGCCGCGACTCGTGGCGCTCCGAACCAATGATGTGCAGACCGCCGTCCTCCATGCGGTCGACTTCTTTCTGCGACGCGTGATCGACCATGTGCGACATCTTCGACTCGGTCACGCCAGGACCAAGCTTGATGTCGGTGCCGCGGCCGGCCATGTTCGTCGCGATAGTGACGGCGCCCGGCTGGCCCGCGCCCGCGACGATCTCGGCTTCGCGCTGGTGGTACTTCGCGTTGAGCACGTTGTGGTTGATGCCCGCGCGCTTGAACAGCCGCGACAGCGTCTCGGATACGTCGACGCTCGCCGTACCGACGAGCACCGGGAATCCCAGATCGTGCAGCCGCCGCGTTTCCTCGACGATCGCGTTGTATTTCTCGCGGCGCGTCTTGTAGATGAGATCGTGGCGGTCTTCCCGGACCATCGGCTTGTTGGTCGGAATGACGCTGACCGGAAGCTTGTAGATCTGGAAAAACTCGGTCTCTTCCGTTTCCGCGGTGCCCGTCATGCCCGAGAGCTTCTCGTACATGCGGAAGTAGTTCTGGATCGTGATCGTCGCGAGCGTCTGGGTCTCGCCTTTGACCTGCACGCGCTCCTTCGCCTCCACGGCCTGATGCAGCCCTTCCGACCAGCGGCGCCCGGGCATCGTGCGGCCCGTGAACTCGTCGACGATGAGTACCTGGCCTTCCTGCACGACGTAGTTCACGTCCAGCTCGTACAGCGCGTGCGCGCGCAGGAGCTGGTGAATGATGTGCAGTTTTTCGGCCTTCGCCGCGTACTCCATTTCCAGCTGCTGGCGCCGCTCGAGGCGCTCCGCCGGCGCGAGCTCGTGATTGCGTTCCAGCTGGCCCACGGCCGTCGCAAGATCCGGAAGCACGAACTGGTCGTGATCGGCCGGCGCGAGGAAATCCACGCCGCGGTCGGTGAGGTGCACCGAATGTCCGCGCTCGTCCAGCACGAACATCATGTCGTCCTCGAGATCGCGGTATTCCTGTTTTGCGGGCGGCAGCTTGCGGTCGGCGATGTACGCCAGTTCCATCTTCTGCACGAGCTGCTTGACGCCCTGTTCCTGCAGCACTTTCAGCAGGCGCTTGTTCTTCGGCGCGCCCAACTGCGCCTTGTAGAGCAGCACGGACGCACGATCTTCATCCTTCTCGGCGAGGGCCTTCTCCGCATCGCCGACGAGCTGGTTGGCGAGGTCCGTCTGCCGGCGCACGAGGCGCTCGACCGCGGCGTTGTGTTCGGCGTACGCGACGTCGCCTTCATTGCCCACCGGACCCGAGATGATGAGCGGCGTTCGCGCTTCGTCGATCAGCACCGAGTCGACTTCGTCGACGATCGCGTAGATGTGCTGGCGCTGGACGCGCTGTTCCAGCCCGACCACCATGTTGTCGCGGAGGTAGTCGAAGCCGAACTCGTTGTTGGTGCCGTACGTGACGTCGCACTGGTACGCGGCGCGGCGCTCGGGGGTGCCGGCCTCCGTGTCGTCCAGGCATCCGACCGTGAGGCCAAGATACTTGAACAGGTGTCCCATCCACTGCGAATCGCGGCGCGCGAGATACGAATTGACCGTGACGAGGTGGGCGCCGCGCGCCGGGAGCGCGTTGAGATAGAGCGGAAGCGTGGCGACGAGCGTCTTGCCCTCGCCGGTCGCCATTTCCGCGATACGGCCAAGGTGCAGCTGGATGCCGCCGATGATCTGCACGTCATAGTGCACCATGTCCCACGTGAGCTCGTGCCCCGTGACGACGACCGTGGTGCCCACCAGCCTCCGCGCGGCTTCGCGCACGGTGGCAAACGCTTCGGGGAGAATTTCGTCGAGCGTGTCGGCGATCGCCTTGCGGAAATCGGCCTCGAGGCCGCCCTGGCCGTCGGCGCCACCGAGCTCGTTGTCGATGCGATCGCGATCACGCGCGTCGGCCGCGACGCGCTTCTCTTCCTTCAGCGTCGTGATGCGCGTCTCGAGCGCGTTCGTTCGCTCGTGAATGATGCCGCGAAACTTCGCGGTCTGAGCGCGCAATTCCTCATCGGACACACGCAGCAGCCGTGCATCGTGCTCATGGACCTCCGCCAGAATCGGCTGGATGCGCTTGAGCTCGCGACTGTGTCTCGTTCCGAAAATGCCTTCGAGCAGCTTCCTCATTGTTCTCTCGTGCCGCCGCTATCTGTAAAGGCCGCGCTCGGCGATGTAGGCCGCAACGCGGTCGACCACGAACCCATTCAGACTGCTGCCCGATCTGGCGCGAGCCCGAATCTCCGTCGACGAAATGTCGACCCGCCGCGTGGCCACCCGGCGGAATGCTGTCCCCGATTCCACGCCACCTGCACCGCGCGTCAACACCACGACTTCCGCCAACCCGAGAATCGCGTCCGGCTCCCGCCAGTTCGGCAGCGTCCCGGCCGCATCCTCTCCTACCAGCAGGAACAGTGCCGCCGAAGGCTCGCGGGCCTTGAGGGCCCGGAGAGTGTCGACAGTGAAAGATACACCCGCCCTCTCGATCTCGATCGCGTCAACGGCGAATCTCGCGTCACCCTGGCAGAGCCGGCGGACCATCTCCAGCCGGTCTGCCGGGGGCGCGCAGGGCGCGCTCTTGAGCGGCTGGGCGAACGCGGGTACGAACAGAACCTGGTCGAGGCCCAGCGCCTCCTGCGCATCCGAGGCCGCGAGGAGGTGGCCGACGTGCGGCGGATCGAACGTCCCGCCGAATACCCCGACCTTGCGCAAGCTACTTCGTGGTGTCGACCGGAATCCCTGCGCAGGCCTTCACGACCCCGGGATCGCCGGCGTACGTGCCCCGAAGACGCTTGCACATGTCCCGCGCGTCATCGGCGTACTTCACCTTCGGATTGCGATAGACCTCGACCATCTTGATCATCGCTTCGCGCGCGGCGGCCGTGGAGGGAAAGTTGTCCACCGCATCCTTGAGCGGAATCAGCGCGGACTCGTACGCGCCGCGCTTCATGTAGAACACGCCGTTGCGCAGATCCTTTTGCGCGAGCGCCTCCTGCACCCGGCGTTCGCCCTCCTGCGCACGCTTGACGAGCGGCGAATTCGGGAACAGGCGCTGCAGCAACGAATACGATTCGAGGGAGGTGATGCCGTGCTCCGCGCTGTACTCCGGGCCGCGCCACGACTGCGCGTTGGCATCGGCCACGCCGAGCAACGCGTCGTCCGCGAGCGAGTCCTCCGGAAAGTCGTCGAACAGCCGCTTGTATGTCGCGGCAGCGAGCAGAAACGATTTCTTCTTTTCGTACGCGCGTCCGAGCAGGAGCTCCGCGCGCGGGAGCAGCGTGTCACGCGGCCCGAGCAGGTTCGTGACCCGGTCGAGCGCCGTGACGGCGTGGTCCCAGTTTCCCTTGGTGTACTCCGCGACGCCCGCGTTGTAGAGCGACACGGGCGTCGGATAGTCGTTGATACGAAAGCCGGGGCCGCACGCAACCAGAGCAAAGACGAAAAGACGAACCGACGAGACCAGACACGATCGAGCGTTCACGCCAACTCCGCCCGAAAATGCTCGATGGTCCGCGCGAGTCCTTCGCGGACAGGAACCTGCGGCTCCCAGCCGAGCAGCGTCTGCGCGCGGGAGATGTCGGGTCTGCGCACCTTGGGATCGTCGACGGGAAGCGGGCGCGCCTCGATTTTCGACGAGCTGCCCGTGAGCTCGAGCACCATGTCGGCGAGCTGGCGCACCGTGTATTCGGCGGGATTGCCGATGTTGACGGGATCGTGATCGCCGCGCATGAAGAGCCGGTAAATACCGTCGACTTCATCGTCCACATAGCAGAATGACCGCGACTGCGAGCCATCGCCGTAGATCGTCAACGGTTCTCCCTTGAGCGCTTGCACGATGAAGTTCGACACCACGCGGCCGTCATTCGGCCGCATCCGGGGACCGTAGGTATTGAAGATGCGAACGATCCGCGTATCCACCCCGTGGTACCGGTGGTACGCCATCGTGATCGCCTCGGCGAAACGCTTCGCCTCATCATAGACACCGCGCGGACCTATGGGGTTCACGTTGCCCCAGTAGGATTCTCGCTGCGGGTGCTCGAGGGGATCTCCGTACACCTCCGATGTCGACGCCAGCAGCAGACGCGCACCCTTGGCCTTGGCGATTCCCAGCGCGTTGTGCGTGCCGAGCGCGCCGACCTTGAGTGTCTGAATGGGGAACTGCAGGTAATCGACCGGACTCGCCGGCGACGCGAAGTGGAGAATACCGTCGAGGTCGCCGGCCACGTATGTGAACTGCGAGATGTCGTGGCGGACGAAGGAGAATCCGTCCCGGCCGATCAGATGCGCGATGTTGTCGGGGCGCCCGGTGATGAAATTGTCGAGGCCGACGACCGAGTTGCCTTCGGCGAGAAAACGCTCGCAAAGATGCGAACCGAGGAAGCCCGCGGCTCCCGTGATGAGGATGCGCATTACTGGCGCACCCGTTCCGCTTCGCGACTGCGCCCGATGCAATCGTAGATGAAGCCGGATTCGCGCAGACGGGCGCCGTTGTACAGGTTGCGGCCGTCCACGATGATGGCGCGCTTCAGCGCCTGCTTGAGGCGCGCGAAGTCGGGATTTCGGTACGCGTTCCAGTCGGTTACCACGACCAGAGCGTCCGCGCCCGTCAGGGCTTCGTACATGTTGTCCACGAGCGTGACCTTGTCGCCGAGTCGCCGGCGCGCTTCCTCCGCCGCGGCGGGGTCGTGTGCGGCGACGGTCGCCCCGGCATCGAGAAGCTGGTCGATCAGCGTCAGCGCCGGGGCTTCACGCATGTCGTCGGTATTCGGCTTGAACGCGAGTCCCCACAGCGCGACCCGCGCGCCGCTCACATTCCCGCCCAACGCCGCTGACACTTTCTGGAACAGGATCTGCTTCTGCCGGTTGTTGGCCTGCTCCGCGGCCGCAACGAGGTGGAGCGGAATCCCGATCTGGTCCGCGGTGCGCAGCAGCGCCTGCACGTCCTTCGGGAAACACGATCCGCCGTAGCCCGGTCCCGGGAACAGAAACGACGGGCCGATGCGCGCGTCGCTGCCGATGCCCTTGCGAACCAGATCGACGTCCGCGCCGACACGCTCGCAGAAATTCGCGATCTCATTCATGAACGAAATGCGCGTCGCCAGCATGGCGTTCGCCGCATATTTCGTCAGCTCGGCCGACGCGATGTCCATGTAGATGATCGGCTTGCCGGTGCGCACGAACGGCGCGTAGAGCTCGCCCATGACCTGGCGGCTAAAGACGGTCGACGTCCCGATGACCACGCGATCAGGCTTGAGGAAGTCGTCAACCGCGGCGCCTTCCTTGAGAAACTCCGGATTCGAGCATACGTGAAACGGCACCTTCGCGTGCTTGTCGATGGCGTTCCACACCTTGTGCGCCGTGCCGACCGGCACCGTGGACTTGGTCACGACGACGATTTCCGTGTTCGCGTGCTTGCCGATCTGCTCGGCAACGGCGAGGACGTGTCCGAGGTCGGCAGAGCCGTCTTCGTCCGGCGGCGTACCGACCGCAATGAACACCACCTGCGTGTCGACCACGGCCTTGACGATGTCCGTGGAGAACACAAGACGGCCTTCACGCTGCGTGCGTTCGACGATGTCCTGAAGACCCGGCTCGAAGATCGGGAGGATGTTCTTTTTCAGCCCGTCAATCTTCTTCTGATCGACGTCAACGCATGTGACGTCGTTGCCCGTCTCGGCCAGGCACGCGCCGACGACGAGGCCCACGTACCCGGTGCCGACGACACCAACTTTCATTTGCCCTCGCGCGCGGGCGCGGCGAGCGGGAGGATGCGCGCGCGTCCCTGACGGAGCCCCGCGGTAGCGTTGCGAGTGTCGACGACGAGCGACGCCAGGTCGACGACGCGCTGGTAATCGACGGCCTTGTGATCAGTCACGATGACGACCGCGTCCGCGCGGGCCAGCTCTTCGTCCGTCAGCGGCACGCTCGAATGCTCGTGTTCCTCTTCGCGGAACTTCGCGACGTGCGGATCGTGGTAGGCCACGTGCGCCCCACGCTGCTCGAGCAGCCGGATCACGTCGAGGGCCGGACTCTCGCGCATGTCATCGATATCGCGCTTGTAGGCGACGCCCAGTACGAGCACGCGGCTCCCGCGCACGGCCCGGCTCCGCTCGTTGAGCGCGAGCGCAACTTTGTCCACGACCACTTCGGGCATGGCGCTGTTGATGTCGCTCGCGAGGTCGATGAACCGCGTCTTGTAATTGAGCTGCCGCATTTTCCATGCGAGATAGTGCGGATCGAGCGGAATGCAGTGGCCGCCGATGCCAGGTCCTGGCGTGAACTTCATGAACCCGAACGGCTTCGTCGCGGCCGCGTTGATCACTTCCCAGACGTCGACGCCCAGGCGGTCGCAGACGAGCGCCATCTCGTTGACCATCGCGATGTTCACCGACCGGAACGTGTTCTCCAGCAACTTCACGAGCTCGGCGGCTTCGGGGCTCGAGACGGGCACGACCGTGTCGATGCAGCAGCGATAGAGCGCGGCGGCCACGCGCGTGCAGTCTGCGGTCACGCCGCCGACCACCTTTGGGGTGTTCTTGGTGTGCCACGTGGGATTGCCCGGATCGACGCGCTCCGGGCTGAACGCAAGAAAGACATCCTTGCCCACGGTCATGCCGCGGGCCTCGAGACGCGCCTGCAGCAACTCGCGCGTCGTGCCAGGATACGTGGTCGACTCGAGTACGATGAGCGAGCCCTGCTTCGCCTGCCGGGCAATCGCATCGGCCGCGGAGATCACGTACGACATGTCCGGGTCACGCGTCTTCGAGAGCGGCGTGGGCACGGCAATCGAGATCGCGCTTGCCTGTGCCAGCGCGCTTTCGACGGTCGTCGGCTTGAAGCGGCCGGCGTCGACGTGCTTTTTCACCTGCGCCGCGGGCACATCCTGGATGTGCGATTCGCCACGATTCAGCAGCGCCACCACGCGCTCACCGATGTCGTAGCCAATGACGGTGAAACCCGCTTCCGCGAATTCCATCGCGAGCGGGAGCCCGACGTATCCGAGCCCGATCAGGCCGATGACGGCGGAACGATCGTTGAAGGATGCGAGGAGTTGTTCAGCGACGGAGGAATCGGAGCGAGCGGCTGGTGTCATGGTGGGAGTCAGCGGCCAAGGAATTCGCGGATCGCGTGAATGACCTCGTCACGCTGCGCCGCAGTGAGTTCAGGATAGATCGGGAGAGACACAACTTCCTGCGCGGCACGTTCCGATTCGGGGAACGCGCCTTTCTTGTAGCCCAGGTACTCGAAGCACGGTTGCAAATGGAGCGGCAGCGGATAGTAAACGCTGTTCCCGATCCCGCGCGCGCGCAGGTATTCCTGCAACTGGTCGCGTCGCGGCACGCGGATGGTGTATTGGTTGAAAATGTGCTCGCTCGCGGGATCGACGTACGGCGTGATGACCTCCGGCAGGTCCGCCAGCGCGCGGCTGTAGTACTCCGCATTGGCCCGCCGCGCGGCGCTCCAGGCGCTCAGATGGCCCAGCTTGACGCGCAGCACGGCCGCCTGCAGGGCGTCGAGCCGTGAATTGAACCCGACCTCGTCGTGAATGTACGTGCGTATCCCGCCGTGCGTGCGCAGCCGCATCAGCCGGCTGAACAGCGCTTCGTCCTGCGTGAGCATCATTCCGCCATCGCCGAATGCACCAAGATTCTTCGACGGGAAGAAGCTGAGCGTGCCGATCGTCGCCGACTCGCCAGCGACGCGCCATGCACCGTCGATGCACCGGCGCGCACCGATCGACTGCGCCGCATCCTCGATGATCGGAATCCCCGGGAGTGCACGGGCCACCTGCTCGATCGGCGCGATCTGGCCGAACAGATCCACCGGGATCACCGCCTTCGTTCTGGCGGTCCGCGCGGCGGCCGCGGCGGCGGGATCCATGTTGAACGTGCGCGGCTCGATGTCGCAGAACACCGGGCGGGCGCCGATGTTGTGCACGGCGCCGGCCGTTGCGAAGAACGTGAACGGCGGGGCAATGACTTCGTCGCCCGCACCGACATCGAGCGCGCGAAGCGCGAGCAGCAGCGCGTCGGTGCCGCTGGCGCACGCCACCGCGAACCGCGTGTGCGAGAGTGCGGCAACCTCGCGCTCCAGCTGCTCCACGGGGGAGCCCAGGATGAACGCCTGGTCGTCGACGACCCGCATCATCGCGGCGACCACATCCGTCCGAATCGTCGCGAACTGCGCGCGAAGGTCGAGGAGGGGTACGCTCACGTGGTACGGGCGAGGGCGGCGCGAGTGCACATAACCGGGGAAAGTTAACAAGCGTGACACGTGACCAGCCTGTGAGCCACGTCAATCCGCGTATCCCGTCAGCCCGCCGGGGAGACCGCCCCGTTCTACAACTTCGCCCGAAGCGGCAGTGGCACGTCCCGGCCGGTCTTGGCGCTCTCGTAGATCCCGAGAATGAGCTCGAGTGACTTGCGCCCGCTCCGCCCGTCCGTGTCGGGCTTCGCCTCGCCGCGAAGGACGGCAAGCACGTTCCGGTAATAACCCTCGTGTCCGAACCCGTACACACTCGGCGGGTTCGTCGAAGATGCCAGCGCGATCGCGTCATCCTCGTCCGTGTCGGCGAACTGCCAGGCTTCGACCTTGTTGACGGCGGTGCCGCCGACCTTGACGGTGCCTTTTTCGCCAAGAATCGTGATCGAACCCTCGAGGTTCTTCGGGTACGTGAGCATCGTCACCTCGAGAACACCGAGCGCCCCGTTGCGGAACCGCATGAGCGCCACGCCTGAGTCCTCGACTTCGATATGGCGTGCCAGCGTCGCCGTCTTCGCCATGACGCTTTCGACCGGACCGACAAGCCAATACAGCAGATCGACGTAGTGCGACGCCTGATTCATGATGGCGCCGCCATCGAATTCCCATGTTCCGCGCCAGTCCGCGGAGTCGTAGTACTCCTGCGGGCGCGCCCAGCGCACCGTGGCGTTCGCGATATACAGGCGCCCGAAGCGCCCTTTCTCGATGGCGCGGCGAAGGGCCTGAATCGCCGGATTGAGCCGGTTCTGCTTCACCACAAAGAGGTGCACGCCTGCGGCATCGCACGCGGCAACCAGCTCGTCAGCGCCGGAGAGCGTGATCGACATCGGCTTCTCGGAGATCACGTGCTTGCCGGCTCGCGCCGCGAGGATGCCGTGCGGCGGGTGCAGGCCGGACGGTGTGCAGATCGTCACGGCATCGCACGGCGCGTCGCGGAGCATCGTTTCGTACGAGGTGAACCACGGAACCCCGTTGGCTTCGCCCGCGGCGCGTGCGCGTTTTTCGATGACGTCGCAGACGGCCACGAGCTCCAGCCCGTCCACCCGTCGAATCGCGTCGAAATGGTTTTGCGCGATGCGTCCGCAGCCGACCAGGGCAATCCGGATGGGCGCGCTCATGACTCGCGCTCCGGCGCCACGCGGTCGCCCACGCGGATGTAGCGCTCGCCGGTTCCTTCACAGACGAGGCGCTCCGCGCCATCAGCGCCCGTACCGTCGGACTGGAGCCGGTAGCCGGCGGCCGACATCCATCCGGTGCGGCGCGCGGGGACGCCCGTCATGAGTGCGTACGCGGGCACGTCCTTCGTCACGACGGCGCCGGCGCCGATGAACGCATGCGCGCCGACGGTGATTCCGCACACGATCGTGCAGTTCGCGCCGAACGTCACGCCACGCTGCACCAGTGTCTTGCGGTATTCCTCGCGCCGCGGCACGGCGCTGCGTGGATTGATCACGTTCGTGAAGACCATTGAAGGGCCGCAGAACACGTCATCCGCGAGCTCCACGCCCTCGTACACGGAAACGTTGTTCTGGATCTTGACGTTGTTGCCGATGCGCACGCCGCCCATCACCACGACGTTTTGGCCGAGCGAACAGCGCGCGCCGATGACCGCGCCCGGCATGACGTGGCAGAAATGCCAGACCTTTGTATCGTCGCCGAGCTGCGCGCCCGCATCGACGTAACTCGATTCATGCACGAACGGTGCGGCCATTTCAGGAAGATACCGGCGACAGGCCGCGCTCGGGCGCCGGCTGCGGCGCGCGCCGCAGCTCGGCGTGCCATTGCTGGAGGCTGCAGACGTCGAATCCACGCTCGTGCTGCGCCTCGATGGCGTCGACCGCGGCGCGCGCCGCCGACAGCGTCGTCGTGTACGGGAGCTTCGCACCGATCGCCGCCTGGCGGAGCGTGTAGTCGTCGCGCTGCGCACGCTCACCGACCGGCGTGTTGATGAGAAGCTGCACGGTGCCGTTCTTGATGAGGTCGACGCCGTCGGGCCGCCCTGCCCCCACCTTGTGCACGCGCGTGACCTCGAGGCCCTCCGCGGTCAGGAACGCGCGCGTCCCCTCGGTGGCGTGCACTTTGAAACCCATCGCCGCGAGGCGCTTGACGAGCGGCAGCGTGCGCGCCTTGTCGCGGTCGGTGACCGTGACGAAGACGGCACCCGAGCGCGGCAACGCATTCCCGGCCGCGATCTGCGCCTTCGCGAACGCGACGCCGAAATCGTTCGCAATCCCCATGACTTCGCCGGTCGAGCGCATCTCGGGACCGAGAATGGGATCGAATTCGCGGAACTTGTTGAACGGGAAAACCGCTTCCTTCACGGAAACGTGCCGGGGGATGATTTCCTCGGTGAACCCGAGCTCCTCGAGCGTCTCGCCCAGCATGACCCGCGCCGCGAGACTCGCCAGCGGCACACCGATCGCCTTCGACACGAAGGGGATCGTGCGACTCGCGCGCGGATTCACTTCGAGGACGTACACGACGCCGTCCTTGATCGCGTACTGCACGTTCATGAGGCCGATCACACCAAGGGCCTTCGCGAACGCGACCGAATGCGCCCGCATGACGTCCTGATGCTCCCTGGTGATCAGATACGGCGGGAGCACGCACGCCGAGTCGCCGGAATGCACGCCGGCGTCTTCGATGTGCTGCATGATCCCGCCGATCACGACACGCTCGCCGTCCGCGATGCAATCCACATCTGCCTCGAACGCGTCTTCGAGGAACGCGTCGATCAGCACCGGGCGGTCTTCCGACACGCGCGCCGCGCGCGCGAAATAGTTCCGGAGCGCGCCTGGTTCGTACACGATCTGCATGGCGCGCCCGCCCAGGACGTACGACGGGCGCACGAGCACCGGGTAGCCGATCGTCTCCGCCACGCGTACCGCTTCGTCGACCGTGGTCGCGGTGCCGTTCCGCGGCTGCGCAACGCCGAGCTTCCGCGCGATCTCATCGAAGCGCCGGCGATCTTCCGCGATATCGATCGCGTCGGGTGACGTGCCCAGAATCCGCACGCCCGCCGCGGCGAGTCCTCTCGTGAGCTTGAGCGGCGTCTGGCCGCCAAGCTGCACGATCACGCCGATCGGCTGCTCACGGTCCACGACTTCGAGCACGTCCTCGAGCGTGAGCGGCTCGAAGTACAGCTTGTCCGACGTATCGAAGTCGGTGGAGACGGTCTCGGGATTCGAGTTGATCATGATCGTCTCGTATCCCTGTTCGCGGAGCGCGAGCACGGCGCG
This sequence comes from Gemmatimonadaceae bacterium, assembly GCA_035638155.1. Lineage (GTDB taxonomy): Bacteria > Gemmatimonadota > Gemmatimonadetes > Gemmatimonadales > Gemmatimonadaceae > DASRAP01. The sequence goes on from DASRAP010000279.1 coordinate 13,268, forward strand.
GACACAGCAGTAGTCGAACTCGACCCCCTGCCCGATGCGGTTCGGTCCGCTGCCGAGGATCACGACCGATTGACGACCGCTGCGTGGTGCTTCGTTTTCTTCGTCGTACGCGCTGTAGAGATACGGCGTCGACGACGGGAATTCGCCGGCGCACGTGTCGACCATCTTGTACACGGGACGCACGCCGACGGCCCACCGGCGCGCGCGGGCATCCGCTTCCGTCTCTCCGCGAAGGAGCGCGAGCTGCGCGTCCGAGAACCCGAGGGTTTTCATGTGCCGCAGCGCGTCGGGGGTCACCGTTCCGAGAGCGACGTACTCATCTTCCGCTACGAGCAGCTCGCGTAACTGCGAGAGGAACCAGTGGTCGATGGACGTGAGCTCATACAGCTCGTCGTCGCTGAATCCCGCACGCATGGCCCGCTTGACCTGGAATACGCGCTCGGGCGTCGGCTGGCGAAGCGCCGCCCGCAAGGTCTCGTGCGAGTCGTTGTCGAGCCGGTCGTCGTCGAGGCGCGCACCGACCGCCCAGCCGATCCGCCCGTTTTCGAGCGCGCGCAGGCCTTTCTGGAACGCTTCCTTGAATGTCCGCCCGATCGCCATCGACTCGCCGACCGATTTCATCTGCGTCGTGAGCCGCGGGTCCGCGCCCGGGAATTTCTCGAACGCAAAGCGCGGGCACTTCACGACGACGTAGTCGAGTACCGGTTCGAACGACGCGGGCGTCGTCTTCGTGATGTCGTTCGGGATCTCGTCGAGACGGAGCCCGATCGCGAGTTTTGTGCCGATCCGCGCGATCGGGAATCCCGTCGCCTTCGACGCGAGCGCGGACGACCGCGACACACGCGGATTCATCTCGATGACGATGAGCTCGCCGTCGCGCGGATTCACCGCGAACTGGATGTTGCAGCCGCCGGCCTCGACGCCAATCTCACGAATCACGGCCGCCGCCGCGTCACGCATCGTCTGGTATTCGCGGTCGGTGAGCGTCATGGCCGGCGCCACCGTAATCGAATCCCCGGTGTGCACGCCCATCGGATCGAAGTTCTCGATCGAGCATACGATGACGACGTTGTCGTCCTTGTCGCGCATCACCTCGAGCTCGAACTCCTTCCATCCGAGGAGCGAGCGCTCGATCAGCACCTGCGAAATCGGCGACTCGGCGAGGCCGCGGCGGACGATCGCCTCGTACTCCTCGATGTTGTATGCCACACCGCCGCCCGATCCGCCGAGCGTGAACGCCGGACGGATGATCGCCGGAAATCCGATGAACTCCGAGATCTCCTCCGCTTCCTCCCACGTCGTCGCGATGCGCCCCGTCGGACACTTGAGGCCGATGCGCTCCATCGCCTCGGCGAACAGCTTCCGATCCTCGGCCACCTTGATCGCGCGCGCATTGGCGCCGATCAGCTCGACGCCGTGACGGTCGAGCACGCCGCTCTCGTAGAGCGCGAGCGAGACGTTGAGCGCGGTCTGGCCGCCCATCGTGGGCAACACGGCGTCGGGTTTTTCCAGCTCGATGATGCGTTCGACGAATTCCGGCGTGACGGGCTCCACGTAGGTGCGCATCGCCACTTCGGGGTCCGTCATGATCGTCGCGGGATTCGAGTTCACGAGGATGACCTCGTATCCCTCTTCGCGAAGCGCCTTGGCAGCCTGCGTGCCGGAGTAGTCGAATTCCGCCGCCTGCCCGATCACGATCGGGCCGGAGCCGATCACGAGAATGCGATGAAGGTCAGTCCGCTTCGCCATACACCAGATCGTCGATCAGCATCTCGAGAGTGTTCCTCGGTTCCCACGTTGTCGTCGCCGTGAGCTTCGCGTGACTGCCGACGAGCACGGGCACATCCACCGGCCGTACGTGCGCCGGATCGGGCGTGAGCTCGAGTGACGGCGCCGACGCGTCCGGCACAAACCGGTCCGCGTCTTCGACGCTCCGCAGAATCATGGCCGCAACGTCAGCCACGCTCGTGCCCGTTCCGGAACACACGTTGTAAACCTCACCAGCGTGTCCGCGAAGCGCGAGGTAAATGTAGGCACGCGCCACGTCTTCCACGTGCAGGAAGTCGCGAATGGGCGTGACGTTGCCTACGGCGACCTTTGCGGTCCCCGAGGCACGCGCCTCCTGGGCCCGCTTGACGAGCGCCGGCAGCAGGAACGTCGGAGCCTGGCCGGGGCCGCTGTGGTTGAACGCGCGCACCGCGATGACGCGCGTCCCCGTCTCCTTCCAGCACGCGAGGGCCGCCTGCTCCTGCGCGACCTTGGTCTCCGCGTACAGGGTTACCGGACGGAGCTCCGCGGTCTCCACGAGCGGCATGTCCGCGGCATCGTGTGCACCGTACTGCTCCCCGCTCCCGGCGACGAGCACCACGGGGTCCACGGTGCCGCCACGACGGCGTTCGGCGATGACGTCGAGCACGACCTTCGCGCCGTCGACGTTCGTGCTCCACGCCTTCGCGCGGTCGGCGGCTGCGGCGGCAACGGATGCGATGCCGGCGAGGTGGAACACCGCGTCGGGACGCGCGGCATCGACCACTTCGACCATGTCCTCGCGGTCTCGCACGTCCGCGTCATGCCAGTAGACGGCGTCCCGTTGCCAGTCCTTGAGCGTCCCGCCCGCAGGCGCACCGGTGGTCGAGGCTCCGTGGACATCCCATCCATCGCGCAGCAGCTCGCTGCAGAGCCATTGGCCGACGAATCCGCCGGCGCCCGTGACGAGGGCGCGCACCGCTTAGAGGCGACGCGCCCGATGACGATCGATATCCGCCTCCACCATCTGGCGGATCATTTCCTCGAAACCAATGACCGGTGCCCAGCCAAGCTCGGTGCGCGCCTTGGATGCGTCCGCCACGAGCATGTCCACTTCCGCCGGGCGCAGGAATGCCGGATCGAGACGCACGTACTCACGCCAGTCGAGGCCGATGACGTTGAACGCGACCTGGCAGAGGTCCGCCACCGATCGGGTCACGCCAGTGCCGACGACGTAATCACCCGGCGCGTCCGCCTGAAGCATGCGCCACATGGCGTCGACGTAGTCGGCGGCGTGGCCCCAGTCGCGGCGCGCGTCGAGGTTGCCCAGCGCCAGGTTCTTGGCCAGGCCGAGTTTGATGCGTGCGACGCCGTCGGCGACTTTCCGCGTGACAAATTCCAGTCCACGCCGCGGGCTCTCGTGGTTGAACAAAATGCCGGACGTGGCAAAGAGGCCGAAGCTTTCGCGGTAGTTCACCGTGATGTAGTGGCCGTAGACCTTTGCGACGCCGTACGGGGAGCGCGGATAGAACGGCGTGCGCTCGGACTGCGGTGTCTCCAGCACCTTGCCGTATTGCTCGCTCGATGACGCCTGATAAAAGCGCGCGCGGGGGCAGGCGCGCTTCATGGCTTCGAGCATGCGGGTCACGCCGATCGCGGTGAACTCGCCGGTGAGCACCGGCTGCGTCCACGACGTGGCGACAAAGGACTGCGCCGCGAGGTTGTAAATCTCGTCGGGATTGTACGCGGTGAACGCGTCGACGAGAGATGTCTGGTCCAGCAGGTCCGCGGAAACGAGCTCGATACGGTCGACGAGATGTCCGATGCGCTCGTACGGCGTGGTCGAGCTGCGCCGCACGACACCAACGACACGATATCCTTTCGCCAGAAGGAGCTCGGCCAGGTAGGAACCATCCTGGCCGGTGATGCCGGTGATGAGCGCGGTTTTCAGCTTGCTGCGGCTCCGCGCGGCGCCCGCTGGATCTTGCCAGCCGCCAGACACCGCGTGCACACGGAGATGCGCACCGTCTTTCCGTCACGCAGGACGCGCGCGACCTGGAGATTCGGGCGCCATGTGCGGCGGGTCTTGTTGTTGGCGTGCGAGACGTTGTTGCCGAACGCCACGCCTTTTCCGCAGACGTAGCAGCGGTGACGCGCGATCTGGTCACTCATTGGCCGAGCCTCCCACGAATTCGATGCGCGCGAGATCGGCGCCGTCGCCTTTGCGGTGTCCGGTCTTGAGGATCCGCGTGTAACCGCCCTTGCGGGTCGCAAAGCGCGGGCCGAGCTCCTGGAACAGCTTGTCGGCCGCCGCGCGCTTGTGAATGTGAATGCCGGCGGTGCGGCGCGCGTGCAGCGTTCCCGACTTCGCTTTCGTGATCAGACGCTCCACGAACGGCCGCAGCTCCTTGGCTTTGGCTTCCGTGGTGACGATCGCTTCGGATTCGATCAGCGACGTCGCGAGACTGCGGAGCAGCGCCAGGCGCTGCTCGCTCGTCCGGCGAAGCTGCCGACCGGCTTTGGCGTGATGCATTGACCTAGATCTCCTCTTCGACGTCGTCCGGCGCGTTCGCGGCGGCACGGCTGGGCGGAGTGCCCCAGTCGACCACGCGCACGCCACCGTCGCCGCTCTCCTCGAATTTCATGCCGAAATAGAGTCCTTCACGCTCGAGCAGCTCGGCGATCTCCGAGAGCGATTTCTTGCCGAAGTTCTTGACGTTGAGAATCTGCGTTTCAGTCTGGCGCACGAGATCGCCCAGCGAACGGATGCTGGAGTTCTTGAGCGAATTCACCGAGCGGACCGAGAGCTCGAGATCGTCGATGGGCGTACGGAGCAGCTGCGCGAGGCGCACGCTGTCGGCGCTGCCACCGTCGCCCATGCCGACCGCTCCTGCCGTCGACGAGCCGAAGCCCGTGAAGTACTGGAAGTGCGTCTGCGCGAGCGCGGCGGCGTAGCTCACCGCCTCTTCGGGCGGGATCGTGCCGTTCGTCTCGACCGTGAGCGCGAGCCGGTCGTAGTCGGTGCGCTGGCCGACGCGGGTTTCCGCGACGTTGAAATTCGTGCGGCGTACGGGACTGTAGATCGAGTCGATGCGCACGAGGTCGACGGGAAGGCCGCGCGACCGGTCGAGCGCGTGCTGCTCGGCTTCGACGTACCCGCGGCCCTTGTTGACGTAGAGCTCGAGGTTGAGATCGCGGTCGTCCGTCAGCGTCAGGATGTGATGCGCGCGGTCGACGACACGCACGCCACCCTGCGACTCGATGTCGGCCGCCGTGACGGCGCCCGCACCCGACTTGGACACGCGGAGCACGACTTCTTCCTTGTCGTCGTCCATCGCGAGCGTGAGCGTCTTGAGGTTTCCGATGATCTGGTGAACGTCTTCGACGACGCCGGGGATGGTCTGGTGTTCGTGCACGACGCCGTCGATACGAAACGCCCACACGGCGGAGCCGCGGAGGGACGACAGCAGCATGCGGCGCATCGAATTGCCGAGCGTGTGGCCGTAGCCGCGCTCGAGCGGTTGGATGCGGAACTCTGCGACATTGGGGTTGTCGTCGCGCTTCGTCATTTCGACGAGCGTCGGACGCACGAGCCCCCGGAGATCGATGGTTGGGCTGGTCACTGCAAAACCTCGTTCATATCAGGCGGCCGAAAGCGCTCGGCCGTGCGCCCTACCCCGCCCCGAACGCGCGGTAGGCTCGCCTGGAGGGTTCGGGCCTCCTTACTGCAGAGAACGAGAGACGGGGGGAACGGGAGAACGGGATTCCCGTTCTCTCCCTCTCCCGTTCTCTCGTCTCGGTTACTTGCTGTACAACTCCACCACCAGCTGCTCCTGCGCCGCGATCGGGATCTGTTCCCGCTGCGGGCGCTCGAGCATGCGGCCGCTGAACGTGTCGCGGTCCGCCGCGAGCCACGTCGGCGACTGGCCGCGCGACGATTGCTCCATGGCCGCCAGCACGCTCGTGAGCTGCCGCGACGCCTCGCGCACGCGAATCTCTTCGCCGGGCTGCACGCGGTACGACGGCACGTCCACGCGCTGCCCGTTCACTTCGATGTGACGGTGGCGAATGAACTGACGCGCCGCGCGACGGCTGGGCGCGAACCCGAGCCGGTACACCATGTTGTCCAGCCGGCTCTCGAGTGCCGCGAGCAGGTTGTGTCCCGTCACGCCCGGCATGTTGTTCACGCGAACGAACGTGTTGCGGAACTGCTTCTCGCTGAGACCGTAGATGCGCTTGATCTTCTGTTTCTCGCGAAGCTGCTTGGAATACTCCGAGCTCTTGCGGCGGCGCGCCGTATTCTGCCCGTGCTGGCCGGGCGGATACTGGCGACGCTCCACCGGACACTTCTCGGTGAAGCACTTGGTGCCCTTGAGAAACAGCTTCGTTCCTTCACGCCGGCACTGCCGGCACACAGGTCCCGTGTAGCGCATCGGTCAGACTCTCCGGCGCTTGGGTGGACGGCAGCCGTTGTGCGGAATCGGCGTCACGTCCTTGATGCTCTTGACCTGGAGTCCCGCGGTCGCGAGCGCCTGAATAGCGGATTCGCGTCCCGAGCCGGGGCCCTGGACACGCACGTGCACGCGGCGGACGCCGGCAGAGAGCGCTTCGCGCGCGCACTGCTCGGCCGCGACGGTGGCGGCGAACGGTGTCGACTTCTTCGACCCCTTGAAGCCGGCCTTCCCCGATGATCCCCACGACACGGTGTTGCCGTGTGTGTCGGTGATCGAGATGAGCGTGTTGTTGAACGTGGCGTTGACGTGCGCGACGCCTTCGGCCTCGACCACACGCTTCGCTTTCTTCGTAATAGCCATGTTACTTGGTCACCTTCTTCTTGCCGGCAATCGCGCGGCGCGGGCCCTTCTTCGTGCGGGCGTTGGTATGCGTGCGCTGACCGCGCACCGGGAGTCCCTTCTTGTGTCGGACGCCGCGGTATGAGCCAATGTCCATGAGTCGCTTGATGTTCATCGCGACTTCCGTGCGCAGCGCGCCTTCGACCTTCACGCCGCGCTCGATTTCCTGACGGAGTTTGTTGACGTCCGAGTCGGTGAGATCGCGCACGCGGGTGTCGGGATTCACGCCCGTGTTCGCGAGGATGCGACGCGACGTCGACGGCCCGATGCCGTAGACGTACGTGAGACCGACTTCAACGCGCTTTTCGCGCGGAAGATCAACGCCGGAAATACGTGCCATGTCAGCCCTGCCGCTGCTTGTGCTTGGGGTTGCGCTTGCAAATCACGAACGCAACACCTCCACGCTTCACCACCCGGCAGTGCTCACAAATCGGTTTGACGCTCGTTCGGACCTTCAACCTGACACCTCGGAATGATGCGGCGGACGTGTGCGTTTCTGGGAGAGTCAGGAATGGTAAGTCCTTGTGGCGTATGCGACAAGGGTGTTACGCGCTGAACGCTGAACGCTGAGCGCTAAGCGTCAACCGCCAAGCGCCAAGCGCCCAGCGCCAACCGCCAAGCGCAAAGCGCAAAGCGCAAAGCGCAAAGCGCCAAGCGCCAAGCGTCAAGCGCCAAGCTCCCTCGCCATCGCCCGCAAAGCACCGGCCGGATCGCTCGACGCCGTAACTGCCCGTCCCAGGACAACATACGCCGCCCCGGCTCGAGCAGCTTGAGAGGCCGTCACGACCCGCGCCTGGTCCTGGGTCGCTCCGCCGGCGGAGCGGACGCCGGGCACCAGCACCTCCAGCTGGGCGAAACGGTCCCGCACGGCGCTGGCCTCGCGCCCGCTGCACACAACCCCTTTTGCGGCAGCGCGATCTGCGATGTCCGCCAGGCGAAGCACCTCCGCTGTGACATCGACCGAGTCGCGGCCGGCCGCCTCCGCGTAGGTGGCTGCGTCGAACGAGGTCAGGACCGTCACCACCAGAACGCCACACTGCGATCCGGGGACCGCCGCGGCACCCTCGACGGCCGCGCGGACCATCGCCTCGCCTCCGCTGCCGTGCACGGTAAAGAGTGACGCCCCAAGGGCGGCGACGCTCGCCGCGACGCCGCGCACCGTGTTCGGGATGTCGTGCGCCTTGAGATCCACGAACACGGATTTCCCCTGCTCACGGAGCCACCGCACGATCGCGGGCCCTTCGGCGGCGAACAGCTGCAGCCCGACCTTGTAGAAATCGCACGCATCGCCGAGGTCCGCGACGATGCGTCGCGCCGCGTCCGCTGTCGGAACGTCGAGCGCAACGATCGGCCGAGTCACACGGGCCATTCGAGTGTGCCAATTAGCGATCGCACGTCGCGCACGCCGTGGCGGTCGAGCCACGCGCCGAGCTCGCGCACGATTTTTTCCGGACGCTTGGGATCGACGAGGCCGGCGGTGCCGACGCCGACGAGACTCGCGCCGGCGAGCAGATACTGCACGACGTCCGTGCCGCTCCGGACTCCGCCGACGCCGATCACGGGCACGTTCGTCGCGCGCGACACACGCCATGTCGCGAGTACGCCGACTGGCAGAATCGCGGACCCGCTGACACCGCCGCTCCCGAATCCCACCGCCGTCCGTCGCCGTTCGACGTCGATGACGAGGCCGGGCACGGTGTTCACCACGGTGATGCCGGTGGCACCCGCATCGACGGCGACTTTCGCCGTCGTCGCGACGTCCTGCAGCGTCGGCGACAGCTTCACGAAGAGCGGCCGCTTCGTCGCCGACCGCGCGCGCTGCACCAGCTCGGCGAGCACGGCGCGATCCGCGCCGAACTCGAGTCCGCCTGCGCGCGTGTTCGGGCAGCTCACGTTGAGCTCGAATCCTTCGAAGCCGTCGCTGCCGTCGAGCGTCGTCACGACTTCCGCAAAATCCTCGAGCACGCGCCCCACGACATTGACGAGCACGCGCAGGTTCCCGCGATGTGCCGCCAGCCATGGAAGCTCCGTCGCGCGCACCGCCTCCATGCCGGGATTCGCCAGCCCGACCGCGTTGATCATGCCCTGCTCGAATTCCCCGACCCGCGGCGACGGCGCCCCCTGCCGCGGCTCCGGCGACACCGCCTTCGTCACCAGCCCGCCCAGCGCGCTGAGGTCCGCGACATCATGCAGCTCGCGCCCATACGCGGCGGTACCGGCGGCAAGCACGAGCGGATTCTGGAACGCGATCCCTGCGACGTCGATCGCGAGGGAATCGGTCATTGGCGACGGGTGCCGTTGACGAGGGCGATGCTGTCCGCGATGTGCCGCGCCTTGAGCGTATCGCTCCAGAATCGCATCGCCAGCTGCCACGCGCGTGTCAGCGCCGCGTCTTCCAGGCGCTGCTTCGATCGCGACGGATCCAGCCCGCGAAGCGCAAACGCAGCGGAGCTCGAGTCCCATCTCTGCATGATGCGCGCTTCGTACACTTTCGTCGACTCCGGAACGATCGCACGCGCGGCGAGGAGGGCGCGCGCAGCGATCTCGTAATCAGGATAATCGCGTTCCACGGCGCGGAACATGGCGTGCGCGAGCCGGTTGGCGTGGAGGGAGTCGCGCGCGATTTCGGCCGCGAGAAATGTCGCCGCGCCCGACACATCCGGATTGGCGAGCAGCAGATGCATGATCGTGATGTCGTCCGTCATGCGCTTGAGGAGCGTATCGCCGCGCGCGTGCGCCGAATCGCGCGCAATCGCGGCCTCGATGTCCGGCAGCGCGTCGAACTCGCGAATGCGGAGCGCAAGGAGCCGTGCCTGCGCAGCGGTCTCAACACCCCCCCCCGAAAACCCGAAACGCAGGGCCTCGGATGCCTGCCGGCGCGCGAGCGCCGTGTCACCCACACCCGCCGCCAGATCGCTCAGCCGGAACCGCAACTGCACGCGTTCCGTCGTCGGCGCGCCTGAAGCGCCATAGAGATCGACGATGCGCGCCGCGGCGTCATGGTGTCCCGCCATCCAGAGCGTCGTGATGTGCCGCCGCACTTCGGGGCGGTAATCCCCGACCGTCGCGCGTTGCACGAGCAGACTCTCGGCGCGCGCAAAGTCGCCGCGCGCAAACGACGCCGTCATGTACTCCCACGACGCCGCGTTTCCCGGCACCTTCGACAGCAGTTCCTCGGCGCGGTTGGCGTCACCGAGGAAGAGCGCGACGCGACCATCCCAGAGCGCGGCCTCCGCCCTCACTTCGGGGTCTTTGCTCTCGAGAAGCGGACGCAGCATCGTGTCAGCGGCCAGTGCCTCCGTGCCGCTCAGCATGCACGACGCACGCGCGATCAGCGCACGCTCGCGCCGCGATTCCGGTTCGTTCTGCAGCGACAGGTACTCATCGAGGCGCCGCATGCCACGCGCGCAATCGTTGCCCTTGAGGGCGAGGCCCCGCCCGGCGAGATACAGGGCTTCGTTGCGCCACCGCGACTTCGGATGGCGCGCAAGCACCGTCTCGGCTTTCGCGGCCGATGTGTCGTACCCCTGCTGTGCTCCGTACGAGTCACCGCGCCTGGTGCGACGGTCCGCGCGCGCGGCGGCCGCCTTTGCGTTGTAGACGCCGTTGTAGTACGCACATCCGCCGATCGCGAGGAGCAGAATCGGCGCCCAGCGACCTCTCATCGATCCATGCCTGCGTGTACGCGTCGCTCGTACTTCGCGATGTAATCCAGCGTTGCGCTCGCGATCGACGCCGCGAGCTGTTTCTGTCCACCATCGCTCGCGAGCCACGCGGCTTCGCTCGGGTTGGAACCGTAGCCCGTTTCGACGAGCACCGCGGGCATGTACGCGTTTCGGAGCACGCTGAAGTTGGCCTGCTTGACACCGCGGCTCGGCCCGGGGTGCACGCCACCCACGCCGGCCTGGATCGCCGACGCGAGCTCGGATGACTCCCGGAGATGCTCGTTCTGCGCCATGTCGTTGATGATGAACGACAGCGGGTTATTTCCCTGCACGCTGGCGCCGGTTTCGAACCGCACGACCTCGTTTTCCATGGACTCGACGCGCCGCTCGTCCTCGGTCTTCGCTTCTGCAAGGAAATACGTCTCGAGTCCGCGGACACCCTTGGGGTTCTTTTCCCCGGGCCCCGCCGCGTTGACGTGAATCGACACGAACACATCACCGCGCGCGTCGTTGGCAATGCGCCCACGCTCCGACAGATCGAGCTCGATCGGGCACTCTTCGGCGGCGCGCGGGCACACGTTCATGTCCTTGTCGCGGGTCATCACGACGTCTACCCCGTGTTTGACCAACTCGTCACGCAGCCGCTTCGCGATGCCGAGCGTGATGGTCTTCTCGTCGATCCAGTCGCCGTTGGGAAGGCGGGCGCGCATGCCGCCATGATCCCCGCCGTGACCGGCGTCGATCACGACGAGGTGTTTCCCCTGCCGCGCCGGCGATTTCGGCGCCGGGCGCGGCACCGGATTCTTTCGCGCAGGCGCGCTTGCCGGCTTCACTGCCGCCGCGCGGCTCGTGGAGCGCGACGGTTGCGCCACAGCGTGTTCAGCGAGCGAGCTCGCGGCGAACACGCACCAAGCGGCTGCCAGGAGCGGAGCGCGATACCGCACGGTCATTGGCATGGTCATCGGCGCGCGCGGAACTCGCGCGCGACTTCCCGGTCCGCGTCGCGTTGCTTGATGTCGGCCCGTTTGTCGTGCGCCTGCTTCCCGCGGCCGAGCGCGATCCGGACTTTCGCCTTGCCTTCGCGGAAATACAGGTCGAGCGGAACGAGCGTCAGCCCTTTCCGTTCGACGGAACCGATGAGCCGCCGGATCTCGCGCCGGTGCATGAGCAGCTTGCGCGTGCGCGTCGGCTCGTGGTTGTAGTTCCCGCCGTGTGAATACGGGGCGATATGCAGATTCACCAAGAACAACTCTCCTTCACGAACGATCCCGAACGCGTCGTTCAGGCTGGCCTGTCCGTCGCGCAAGGACTTGACCTCGGTTCCCTGAAGGACCAGGCCGGCTTCCCACGTCTCGAGAATTTCGTAGTCGTGCCGGGCGCGCTTGTTGCGCGCGATCGGCTCGACACCGTCTTTCTCTTCCGATGCAGCGCGAGCCATGGGCGTGTCTGGTCCTTCCTACACCAACGGGGTCTGACGGCAAGTTAGGGCGGCCTGATCCCGCTTACAACTGACGATTTTGCGTTGACTTGGCAATTCAGCCAGCCTACGTTGCGCTGGCGGGAAGACGGCCATGCCGGAGTGGTGGAATTGGTAGACGCGCTGCGTTCAGGGCGCAGTGGGCGATAGCCCGTGTGGGTTCGAGTCCCACCTTCGGCACCTTTGGGATTGCCCGAATACCCGAGTACCCGATTGACCGATTGACCGAATGCCCGATTGTCAGCTGACAGTCGGGCGTTCGTTTTTTGCTCATTTCGTCACTCGGGCACTCTAGAGCTCGGACGGCTTCACATCCTCGGGCAGCGTCGCCTCGCCGTACGCGTCGCGCAGCGCCGCGTTGCATTCACCGACGATGGTAGCGGCCAGGTCGCTGGCCAGCGCCATCGCATCCGCCCTGCCCCAGGCCACGCCCGCGAACGTCAGCAGCACGCGGGCGAGCCGCTCGGACGTCGGCGCCGGGTCCGCACGCCGCTGGAGCGCCGCGCGGTATTCCCGGAGGCGCGTGTTGAGCTGCTGCGCCGCGACGTCGCGCTTGTCCTTCGCGACTCGTGCGTCCGCGACGTGCGCATCCTCGAGCGCGGCCGCGACATCGGACGCCGTGCGGTCGTCGAGCGCATCGCGCTCCGAGATCAGCAACCCGATCGCGCGCCGGGCGTAGCGCAGCTCCCACCGCGCATGGTCTTCATCGCCGTCGCCGAAAGATGCGAGTGCCCGAATCGCGCCCTCGGCGGGATCGTTCATCAGCGTCTGCACGTACCGCTCGGCGCGCGACTGGCGGCCCTGCGCGGCGCGCCATTGGCCGAACAGACCCTGCGCCACCGTTACGCGTGCAGGACCGGCAGCCCCACGCGCTCGCGGACGTCTGCCTCGGGCACGAGGAGGTCGCTGATCACGACGGAGTCGAGCACGTCGTTGATCTTGCTCTGGAGCAGCAGCCACACGGGGCGAATGCTGCAGTTCTGCGCATCGCTGCACCGCACTTCGTCCACCGGATGACTCACGCAGTGGAGATCGAATGTCTCCAGCTCGGCGGCCGTGATGACGTCCCGCACTGTGATTTCCGACGCAGGGCGCGCGAGCACATACCCGCCCTTGGCGCCGCGTGTCGACGTCACGATACCCGCGCGCCGCATGCGCAGCAGAATCTGCTCAACGTAATCCGCCGGCAGGCGCTCGCGTTCGGCGAGCTCGCGCCCGGCCACCGGCCCTTCACTTGCGCGCTTCGCGAGATGCAGCGCGCAGATCACGCCGTATTCCGCCCAGGTGGTGATTCGCACAACGGGAATCTAACAGAGTGCCCGAGTGCCCGATTAGCCTCCGGCCGAGGCCGAACCGTGCTTGCCCGTGGGGACCCCGATTTCGGTCATCTTCCGAAGGTCGAGGACGGCATCCGCGTCATCAGGCGGCAAGATGCCGTCGCGTTTTACCAGGTCGCGGATCAGCACGCCTTCCTTGACCGACTGTTTGCTGATCTCCGCTGCCCTGGCGTACCCGATGTGTGGCGCGAGCGCTGTGGCCAGGGCCGCCGACCGCTCGACCCAGTAGGCGCACATTTCCCGGTTCGCCTCGATGCCGCGCACGCACTTCTCATCGAGCACCTTCGCGGCATTCGTGAGAATGCGCATCGACAGGAGCACGTTGAACGCAATCACCGGCATCATCACGTTGAGCTCGAGCTGTCCGTGTTCGCACGCGATCGCAACCGTCGTGTCGCACCCCATGACCTGGAAGCAGACCTGGTTCACCATCTCGGGAATCGACGGATTGATCTTGCCCGGCATGATTGACGAGCCGGGCTGCACTGCCGGAAGCTTGATCTCGTCGATGCCCGTGCGGGGGCCCATCGCCATGATGCGGAGATCGCTCACGATCTTGCTGAGGTCCACCGCGAGCGTGCGCAGCGCGGCGCTGAATCCCGCGACGTCGCCCATGGACTGCATGAGCTGAATACGGTCCTGTCCCTCCCGAACGGGGAGTCCCGACATCGCCTTCAGGTGCTTGATCATCAACGCGGGATACGCGGGCTCGACCGTGACGCCCGTGCCGACAGCGCTCCCGCCGATGCCGAGATCGAACAGGTAGTCAGCGGCTTCGGCAACGCGCCTCATGTCGCGCTCGATCGAGCCCGAATACGCCTTGAATTCCTGGCCCAGGCGAATGGGCATCGCATCCTGGAGGTGCGTGCGCCCCGCCTTCACGACGTCGTCGAACTCCTTTCCCTTCGCGGCCAGCGAGCCACGCAAGCCCGCGAACGCACCGTTCAGCCCAGCAAGCTGCGACAGGATCGCCAGGCGGATGTTCGTCGGAATCGTGTCGTTGGTGGACTGCGCCATGTTCACGTGATCGTTGGGATGCACGGGCTTGTACTCGCCCCGTTTTCCTCCGAGGATCTCGTTCGCGCGGTTGGCCAGCACTTCATTCACGTTCATGTTATGCGACGTGCCCGCGCCTGCCTGGTACGGATCGACAATGAAGTGCTCTCGGTGCTTGCCGCTCAATACCTCGTCCGCGGCGGCAACGATCGCATCGGCGAGTTTCGCATCGAGCCGGCCCGTTTCCTTGTGCGTCAGCGCCGCAGCCTTCTTGATCCAGACCTGCGCGATCACGAACGGCTCGAACGGCGCGAGCCCGCTGATCGGGAAATTCTGCTTTGCCCGAAGCGTCTGGACACCGTAGAGCGCGTCGGCCGGAACGTCGAGCGGGCCCAGCGGATCCTTTTCCGTACGAAAACCGTCAGCCATGTGAAGAAATCTCCGGAATGCGCTGGCCGCGGAGCGCGAGCAGCGAAAGAGTCAGAAAGAGCGCCGCCGCCAGCATCGCCACGCCGAGCGACGCCACGCTGAGCGCATGTAACCGGCCGAACGCGGCGCGTCGCGCGTCACCGCCGACCACGAGATCGATATCCGCGCGAGCCTTCGCGATCTTCGGCCCAAGCACGAACTGCGCGTGCGCGCACGCGAGCGCCATAAGCGCGCCCAGCGCGAGGCGCGAGGGCGGTCTGCCGGCGAACAGCGCGACCGCCGCGCCGATCACGATGCCGGAAATGAAAACCACGTCGAGCACGCGCCCGACCATGTCGCCGGCGAGCGCGCGTGTCGGGAGCACCGCGAACGCCGATGGCGCGACGGACGCAGCCGTGAGGATCGCGCCCCCAAGCCAGAGAGCGACGAGAACAAGCGCGATGCCGCTTCGCATCTCGTACGTCACCGCGCCACCAGCCGCATGGTGCTCAAGAACGGATTCGAGCGCCGTTCCACGTCGAGCGTCGTGTCCGGGCCGTGTCCCGGGTACACGCGCATCGCACCCGGCAGCGCACCCAGCCGGTCGAGCGATTGTTGCATCGCGGCCGGATCGCCGAGCGGCAAGTCGACGCGACCGATTGAACCCGCGAAGAGCAGGTCGCCACCGAGCATCACACCGTTACCGTGATAGATCACGTGGCCCGGTGCGTGTCCGGGCACGTGCCACACGGTGAATGCGAGTCCGCCCACGCGCATGACGTCGCCCTCGGCGACCTCACGATCCGGCGGTTCCGGCTGCTCGAACGGGATGCCATAGCCGGCGGCCGACTGCGCGCCGTACGCATAGACCGGCGCGTCGGCGGGATGCATGTAGACGGGCACGTCCCACTTGCGCTTGACGCCGGCGATCCCGCCGATGTGATCGAGGTGCGCGTGCGTGAGCCAGATGGCGTCGAGCTGCGCACCCGCATCCTCCACCATTCCGATGATGCGATCTGGTTCCGCGCCGGGATCGATCAGAACTGCACGGCCCGCCGATTCGTCCGCGACGAGATAGGTGTTTTCCGCAAACTCGCCGACCGTGACCCAATCGATCTTCATCCCTCGACCGCCGCCTCCTTGAACGCCTTCAGGTACTTCTCGGCCGCGATGGCGGCGGTCGTTGCGTCACCCACGGCCGTCGTGACCTGGCGCGTGAGCTGGGAACGCACGTCACCCGCGGCGAACAGGCCGGGAATCGATGTCTGCATGTTGCTGTTCGTGATCAGATATCCCGAGGCGTCATGCTCGACGTGGCCCTCGATAATTCCCGTGTTCGGCGTAAATCCGATGAAAATGAAAATGCCGGTGGCCTGGAGATCCCGCGCCGCGCCCGTCTTGATGTTCTTGATGCGCGCATGAGTCATGAGTCCCGCGGCGTCGCCGAAGATCTCTTCCACGACGGTGTCGGTGATGAGCTCGATCTTCGGATTCGCGAACACGCGCTGCTGGATCAGCTTCGAAGCACGGAACTCGTCGCGGCGGTGCACGAGGTACACCTTCGCCGCGTACCGCGTCAGGAAGTCGGCTTCCTCGCAGGCCGCGTCTCCGCCGCCGACGGTCATGATCGTGTGCCCGCGAAAAAACGCGCCGTCGCAAATCGCGCAGTACGATACGCCCTTCCCCGCGTACTCGAATTCACCCGGAATGCCGAGCTTCACCGGCGTGCCGCCGGCCGTCATGATCACGGCTGGCGCGCGATAGAGATCGCCGCCCTCCACGGTCACGTCGAACACGCCGTCCGCATTCTTGCTGATGCGTTCCACGCGCATGAACTGCTTGAGCTCGACGCCGAACTTCACTGCATGCGCGGCGAACTTCTCGGCGAGATCCCGCCCGAGAATGTGCTCGAACCCGATGTAGTCCTCGACGATTTCGGTGTTGAGGAGCTCGCCGCCCGGCTCACCGCGCTCGAGAATCGCTGATTTCAGCATCGCACGGCCCGTGTACAAGCCAGCACACAGACCCGCCGGGCCGCCGCCGACGATCAGCACTTCGTAGTTATGGGTCGTCACTCCTCACGTCCTCATCGTTCCGCGTTCGCGTTCGCGTTCGCGCCCGGACCCAACCGGGCCCACCGCGAGCATCGCCGCCGCCCCGTGACAATGGGACGCCGTTGCAACCAGCGCACGCACCTCGCCCTCGCGTGCCGCCGAGGCGATCGCTTGCTCCGCGTCGTGAATCGGCGCCGCGTCCACCATGCCGACGCCGTACGCGCGGTGCGTGCAATGAAATGTAAACGGTCCGAGAACCGTCTCACCAACCGCGCGCCGCGAATCGGCCCACGCCGCAAGTGTCGCAGGCATGGTCCAGTCGCGAAGGCCGCGCGTGTGTGGACAAATCCGCGGCTCGATGCAGTTGACGGGACACGTCCATGTCGCGTGCGAGACGTACGCGGTTCCGTCGGGCGCCGCCTGCTCCCACGGCGTGCCGATGGCGCCTGGGAGCGGTGCTCGCGACACGGCTCGTCCGGGCCAGCGCCGCTGCGTCGTTCGCGCGATGTACTCGAAGAAGAGATGCGGCATGAGCGGCGACGGCACGATCGCGTCCCCGGCCGTGACGGTTCCGAGCCAATTGTCGAAAAACTCGCCCCATTCCTGCGCGATGAACTGCGGAGCGGGCGCGGCCCACTCCTCCGCACTTTCCGCGCTCGCGGTGCGCTTCGCCGGGCAGTCCGTGTTGCGGTCGACGACCGTCAGGCGCTCCCACGTGATCGCGCCGGCCGCGGCGGCGCGACCCAACTGCCGCACGTAGTACGACCCGTAACACCCTCCGCCGACGACGACAATTTCGCCGTAGTCGGTGCGAGCCTCAGGCGAGACGCCGGCCGCCATCGACAACGAGCACGTGCCCGGTCACGAATGTGGCGCGAATGAGGTATTCCACAGCCGCGGCGACGTCTTCGGGAGTCCCAAGACGTTTGAGCGGCGTGTTTGCGATGAACCGCGCGCGCGCGTCGTCCGGCCAGTCCTCCGGCGGCAGCACGGCACCCGGCTGTACGGCGTTCACGCGAACGTTCGGCGCGAAACGCACCGCGAGCTGCTGCGTCATCGACACGATCGCCGCCTTGCTGATCGCGTGCGGAACGAGGGTGACGGTGACTTCTTCGGCCAGGTGATCCGCAAGGTTCACGATCGCACCGCCCTCACTCATGGCGCGAAACGCCGCGAGCGAGAGAAAGAACGGCGCTCGCACGTTGAGCGCGAAGACGTGATCCCACTGCGCGGGCGTCACGGTCGCAACCGGAAGCGAGACCATCTCCGCTGCGGAGTTCACGAGCACATCGAGACGACCGAAGGCGGCGACCACACGCTGCACGAGCGTCTCCGCGCTCGCAGCGTCGGCAAGGTCCGCCTGGAACAATTCCGCGCTCGCGCCCTCCGCTGCGCACAACGACGCGACCTCGCGCGCTTCGTCTTCCGAGGAATGAAAATGGATTGCGACGTCGTGCCCGCGCGACGCCAGATGGATCGCGATCGCTCGTCCGACGCGCCTGCCCGCACCCGTGACGAGAGCGACCGGACGCAAGGTCACGCCCTTCCCGCCTGTCCGCGCGCCGCCACGAGCGCGTCCTGCCGCTCGAGCCACTCCATCGGAACTTTCATTGCGCCAAGCGTTCGGCTCCCGCCCATTTCGCCGTGCCAATCCGAGCCGCCGCTGGGCACGAGCTTGAGATAGTCGCACAGTGCGCGCAACCGCGACACGTCATCCGGACTGTGACCCGGATGGAGCACTTCGGTGCCGTCGAGCCCGTCGCGCGCCAACGCCTCGAGCGTTTCGCGCCGGCCTTCGGGACCCGGGTGGGCCCACACCGCGATGCCGCCGCTGTCGTGCACGAGCGTCGTCGCTTCCCGCACACTCAGGCGCGGCTTCGCGACGAACGCGCGCTTGCCTGCTCCGAGAAAACGGTCGAACGCGTCGCGGAAGTCGGTGCAGATCCCGGCGGCAACGAGCGCACGCGCCACGTGCGGCCGCCCCAGCGCACCGTCGGCGGCCTGCTTGCGCACATCATCAATGCTGATCGTGACCCCCAGCGATGCGAGTTTCGCGACAATCATCACCGCGCGCTCGGCACGCTCCGCGCGAAACTTTGCGAGCGTCACATCTATGACATCGAGCGACGCGATGTGCAGCCCGAGAATGTGCACCTCGCGATCGAGGTGCATCGCGGACAGCTCGACGCCGGCGACCAAGCGAATGCCCGCGGAACCGGCAGACTCCAAGGCGCGCGCAACGCCCGCGACACTGTCGTGGTCTGTAAGCGCAAACGCTGATAATCCGGCCGCGGCGGCGAGGCGCGGGATATCGGCGGGCGCGACGGCACCGTCGGACGCGGTGGAATGGACTTGCAGGTCCACCGTCGCCGGACTCGCCGGCGCGTTCACGCCCGGTAGCCGGCCTCGGGCGACGTCGAGCTGGGCTGGGACTGCGTGAAGAGCCGGCGCAGATCGCCGTCGCTCAACTGCGCAAGGGACGATTCGCGCGACGTCGAGCCGCGCGGTGAATAGCGTGTGACGCGCACCTCCGCGGTGTCTCCGCTTCCGCGAACGAACAGCAAGCCGAATTCGTCGGCGTCATACTGCGTGATGAAACCGGATGGATAGACCTGCCACGCGGTTCCGTCGATCATGAGCACTCTGCTCGGCATTCAGGCGATCTCCACTTCGGTGTACACGCGCGACGGATCGCGCAGACGCTCCGGCGCGCGCGCATGCGCGGCCCGCAGCGTTTCGGCGTCATTCGCTTCGACGAACTCGATGAACAGTCCCGGAAGGCCCGCTTCCTCGAACACCCAGAAACGGCAGTCGGCGTTGTGGTAGTGCGCACGCCTGTGGCGCAGCGCCGCGAGATACTTGGCGCGATCGATCGCCGGCACCATCGCCCGCTGCAGCGTGAGAGCGCGCGGCATGCGTCAGAGAACCGGCTCCGGCATGGTCTCCAGATGGTTCTTCACGAACCCCACGAACCCATCGCCATCGGAACCATCGACAACGCGATGATCGAACGACAACGACAGATACGCGCACGTGCGTAGCGCGATCACGTCCTCACCGTCCGGACCGGTGCGCACCTTGGGCCGCTTCTCGATGGCGCCGATGCCCAGGATGCCCGTCGTGGGCACGGGAACGATCGGCGTCGCGAACAGTGACCCGAATACGCCGTGATTCGTGATCGAGAACGAACAGTCCTGCACTTCCTCCGGCTTGAGCTTCTTGGTCCGCGCGCGGTTCGATAGATCGTTGAGTGCCTTCGCGAGACCCGACAACGACAGGTCGTCGGCGTTGTGCACGACCGGCACGATCAGCCCCCACTCGAGCGCGACGGCGATGCCGATGTTGTAGCTCTTCCGGTAAATGATGTCCGTTCCGGCGACGGCGGCGTTCAGGATCGGATACTTCTTGAGCCCGGCAATCACGGACTGCACGACGAACGGGAGGTACGTCAGCTTCTCGCCGGTGCGCCGTTCGAATTCGGATTTGTTCGCCGCGCGGATCCGCGCCACGCGCGTGAGGTCGACTTCGAACACGGTGGTGACGTGCATCGCCGTGTGCTTCGCGAGCACCATGTGCTCCGCGGTGAGCTGGCGAATCCGGGACATCGGCTCGACGACGTCGCCGGCCCACGGAGTGGGAAGCGGACCGTGAGGCGCGTGCGCCGCGGGCGCCGATGCCGCCGCAGGGCGAGCCGGCGCCGAAGCCGGCGCCGCGGCCGGCGGCGATTCGAGATAGCTGATCAGATCTCGCTTCGTGACACGCCCGGCGACTCCCGTGCCGGAGAGCGACGACAGTTCCACACCCGCGTCGGCAGCCATACGCCGAACGAGGGGAGACGACTTCGTGCGCAGGCGTTCCTCGAGCGAGCTTCCGTTTCCACCGTTCGAACCGGCGTCAGCGCGAGGACGCGCCGGCGGTGCGGTCTCGGTCGCCGTCCTGGCAGGCGCAGGCTTCTCGGCTGTTTTCTCGGCGGACTTTGCCGGCGCGTTCGCGGCCGGCGCAGCGGCGGCAGCTTGCGGAGCAGACGCACTCGCGCCGCCACTTGCGAATGCAGCCACGTCGGTCTCAATCCGCGCGACGACCGTGCCGACGGCGACGGTCTGCCCCTGCTCCACGAGGATCTCCGCGATCACACCCGCTTTTTCCGCGCTGACTTCGGCGTCGACCTTGTCCGTCGAGATCTCGAACATGGGTTCGTCGCGCTTCACCTCGTCGCCCACGTTCTTCATCCATCGCGACAGCGTGCCCTCAGCGATCGACTCCCCCATCTGGGGCATTTGGACGTCAATTCGGGCCACGGCTGATCCTCACGACTTGGGAGACTGCGACTCGGGCGGTAGCGCCGGCTTGTTCAAACGCCGGAGCACCAGGATCGGCAACGAAACGGCTCCGAGGAGCCCGCCGATCTCCGCATAAATGTACCAATTGCAGGCGGGAATGTCGGGGCAGCTTGGCGCCTTCGTGGCGGCCGCGACGACGGCGGCGACCAGTACGCCGACCATGGCCATGGAGAAGAAACCGAGGACCGTCATCAGGCACCCGAGGCCGACGGCCCGGGCACGACGCTCGCCGGGGGTGAGCGGCGTTTCTGACACCTCAGTACGCGGCGTCGAGCGCGTGTGTAGGGTCGGCCGCCTTGTGCAGCTGAACGAAGTAGCGCTTCACGCTGCGGTCCAGGCGGCTTTCGCCCGTCTGGTCGGTGTGGGCTTCGACGAAGGTGTAGTGCCCGCCTTCCATGCGCACGGTGAGCGTGAGCGTGCCGAGCTCACCCGCAAACGTGCGCGAGCGCGGCGCAGTGTGCTGCGTCGTGAGACCGATCGCCGGGAAAAAAGCGTCGGCGCGCGCCATCACGTCGTCGGGATGAGTGCCGCAGCGGAAAAAATGGCGCATGTGTTTCTAGCGTTCGTTGTGCACGGAGAGGCGGAAGTCGCCGTCAGGCCGTTCGAGCTTCGAAAGAGAATCCTTGCGGAATCGGATGCCGACGGCCCAATCCCCCGCCGTGATGAATCGGAGACGCGCCGTGTACGTGCCGGACTCCGGGGCTGGAATGAACGAGTCGAATACGTTGATGCCGTCGGCGCTCGAGGCGAAGATCTGCCCTTCACCGCGCTCGATCGGCTCCTTCGTTTTCTTGTCGCGAATCACCACCCGGAACAGAATGGGTTCGCGCGCGTACGCGGGTGCCGGATCCCACGACACCTGCATCGCAAACGTGGTCGTGAATGTCTTGAGCTCAACGGGCTGCTGGCTGGATGGACCGCAGGCCAGCAGCGCAGCGCCAAGCGCCAAGCGCCACGCGCACAGCGCTAAGCGAAGATCGCGACCGGCAGTCAGCCGGGCGTCGCTGAACGCCATGCGCGTTGCGCTGGTCACTCGTAATACTCGAGTCCGAGATGCGTGATCTGCGATTCGCCCATGAGATGCCGCAGTGTGTTCTTCAGCTTGGTCTGTTGGATGAAAAGATCATGCTCCGGCTCGAGCCCCGCAGCGGCCATCGGCGATTTGTAATAAAAGCTTAACCATTCTTGAATGCCTTTCAGCCCGGCGCGCGCGGCGAAATCGCTGAAGAGCGCGAGATCGAGCACGATCGGGGCGGCGAGAATGGAGTCGCGGCAGAGAAAGTTCACCTTGATCTGCATGGGATACCCCATCCATCCGCGGATGTCGATGTTATCCCAGCCTTCCTTGTTGTCGCCGCGCGGCGGGTAGTAGTTGATGCGCACGACGTGCGAGAAGCCCTTGTACAGGTCAGGGTACTTGTCCGGCTGCAGGATCGTGTGCAGCACTGAGAGCTTGGACTCTTCCTTCGTCTTGAAGCTCGCCGGGTCGTCGAGCACCTCGCCGTCGCGATTGCCGAGGATGTTGGTGGAATACCAGCCCTCGAGTCCGAGCATGCGCGCCTTGAGTCCGGGCGCCACCACGGTCTTCATCCACGTCTGCCCCGTCTTGAAATCCTTGCCCGAAATCGGCACACCCTTCTTGATCGCGAGAGCGATCAGCGCGGGCGTGTCGACTGCGAGGTTGGGTGCGCCGTTGCAGTAGGGCACGCCTTCCATGATGCACGCCCACGCGTAGAGCATCGACGGCGCGATGTCGGGATGATTGCTGTCCATCCCCTTCTCGAACGCCGCGATTGTCTTGTGCACCGCCGACGGCCTGATGAAGATCTCCGTCGACGCACACCACACCGCGACCAGGCGATCACACTTGTGCTTCGCCTTGAAATCGCGAATGTCCTTTCGGAGCTGCTCGGCGAGGTCGCGCTTCGTCTTGCCCTTCTTGACGTTCTTGCCGTTCAGCCGCGTGACGTACTTCTGCTCGAACACCGCCGGCATCGGCTTGATGGCCGAGAGGAACTTCTTGAGCGGCTCGAGGTGCGCATCTTCGAGCACACCGGCCTTCTTCGCGGCCGTGTAGGCGTCATCGGGAATCGGGTCCCACGCGCCGAACACGATGTCGTTCAGGTCGGCGAGGGGAACGAACTCCTTGATGAGTGGCGCGCGGCGGTCCGTCCGCTTGCCGAGCCGGATGGTCGCCATTTGCGTGAGCGAGCCAATGGGCTTGGAGTAACCGCGACGGATGCTTTCGACACCGGCCATAAACGTCGTGGCAACGGCGCCGAGACCGGGGGTGAGGATGCCGAGACGGCCGGTGGCTGGGGCAACGCGCCGGCGCTTGGTGGACTTTGGACTGGCGGCCAACGAATTCTCCTTGAAACGCCGCGGTGGGCGGCACGATGTGCAGCGGCGACGCCGTCGTAAGTGTGGCGTCCTAAGTGCTTGTCCGCGCGCAAACTACGCGCGAACTCGCAGCACGGAAGTTTACGGGGTCGTGGGGCGGCTGGGCAACTCAGCGGTAGAGCAGGTATTTCCGGATCTTCTGCAACCACGTGCTCACCATGAGCACCTCGCGGTCGATCACCACATCGGGATCCGTTCCCGCGAGTAGCGCCTCGCGCACTTCATCGGCGCCCATGCGCTGGTCGAACGTCTCATTCGCGAGACGAAGCGAGTCGGGGTGCAGCTTGTGCAACGCCCATACGATCGTCGCCCCGACGCGCGCCGCCTGCAGGCGCTCGCGTGCCACAACATCGATGCGCACGCCGGGAATGCGCCTGCCGCCGTATTTGTCATCACCCGGATGGTCGGGGGTGAACGGATCCACGACGAATCGCACACCGGTGATGCTGCGGCTCTCGAGCAATTGCGCCACCGCCTGTGCGTTCATCCACGGCGCGCCGAACCGCTGAAACGCCGTTGGCGTGCCGCGGCCGACCGAGACGTTCGAGCCCTCGAGCGGCACGAGTGCCGGATAAAGCAGCGCACTCGTGAGCGACGGAATGTTGGGCGACGGCTTCACCCAGGGAATCCCCGTCGAATCCCACCACAACGATCTGCGCCATCCGGACATCTGGATCACGTGAAGATCCGCGCCGACACCGAGCTCGTCGTTGAACCATCGCGCCATTTCGCCCATGGTGAGGCCATGGCGAAGCGGCGCGGGGACGAGCGCGAACGCGCGCCCCGGCTTTCCGGGCGCCGGATCATTCGCATTTGCAAGCGCCGCGTCGAGCATCGGCCCTTCGGCGCGTCCGCCGAGCGGATTCGGCCGGTCGAGGACGTAGATCGGAATCCCGCGACGCGCGGCCGATCGCATCGTGTACAGCATCGTACCGACGTACGTCCACGTGCGCGTGCCGATGTCGAACAGATCAAAGACGATCGCGTCTACGTCGCGCAGCAGCGAATCCGGGGGCGGGACAGCCTGCGACGTGAACAGCGAATAAATAGGAAGGCCGGTCTTCGAATCGCGGTCGTTTTCGATGTCGCTGCGATCCTCGGTCCCGCGAATCCCGTGCTCCGGGGAAAACAGCGCGGTGAGGTGCGCACCACGCGCCGGCAGTGCGGCGTGCAGCAGGTCGATGTCGCTTTCGCCCTTTTCGTTGATGCCGGTCTGGTTCGTGACGAGCGCGACGCGCTTCCCCTTGAGCTGCTCCAGGCTGTCGCGCAGCAGAATTGTGATGCCGGGGAGGACGCGGGTGTCGGCGGGACGCGACGCGAGGCACGCGATCGCCACACCGGCTAGCGCGAACAACCACGGTCGAAGGGGCCGGCGTCCGGTCGATTTCATGGGGAGGTCTCTCACTTCCAAGATACCCGCGTCCCCGTTAAATTTCCGACAATCTCTGTTGGAGATCCAAATGACCACTGCGAATACCCCCGAGGTCGTGCTGACGGTTTCACCCGCCGCCTCGGTGGAAGTAAAGAAATTCATGGCCGCCGAAAACGTGGCGGCGGACGTGGGCGGACTGCGCGTCTCGGTGCAGCCGGGTGGCTGCAGCGGGTTCAAATACTCCCTGCTCATCGAAGACGCTGCTGCCGAAGACGACACCATTCTCGACCAGGATGGCTACCGCATCTTCGTGGATCCGTTCTCGCTCCAGTATCTGCAGGGCGTGAACATCGACTACGTCACGTCGATGCAGGGCTCGGGCTTCACGTTCAAGAATCCCAACGCCACCGGCGGCTGCGGCTGCGGGAGCAGTTTTTCGGCATAACTGCAGAGAGCGGGAGAACGGGAGAACGAGGGAACGGGAGCGCTCCGATGGGGGCGCTCCTTTTTCTTTGCACGACCCGCCTCCGAACTAGATTTTCTCCCGTTCTCCCGTTCCCCCGTTCCCTCGTTGTTTCTCCCGTTCGCCGCTTTTTCTCCCGTTCTCTCGCCCTCTCGCATGTTCTTTCTCGGAATCGACGGCGGTGGCACCAAGACGCGCGCGGTCGTCGCGGACGCGCACGGGCATGTCATCACGTCGCTCACTGGTGCCGGTTCGGCGGTCGGCGCCGAGGGGGCGGACGCGTCGGCGACGGTCATCGCGGCGCTCGTCGCTGACGCACTCGCTGCGGCCGGACAGCACGACGTGACTCCGTCAGTGCTCTGCGCCGGCATTGCCGGTACGGGCCGCGAAGAACCGCGCAAGAAACTGCAGAGGGCGCTCCAGGCGCGCGGGCTCGCGGAGCGAATCATCGTCACAACCGATGCGCATGTCGCGCTGGCCGACGCGTTCGGCGACGGCCCTGGCATCATTCTCATTGCCGGCACCGGAAGCGCGTGCTTCGGCCGGAGCCCGACGGATGTCGAAGACCGCTGCGGCGGCTGGGGTCCGGTCATCGGAGACGAAGGCAGCGCGCTGTGGCTCGCGCGCCGCGCGCTCAGTGCCGCAACGGCGTCAGCCGACGGACGCGAGCCGGACACGGCCCTCCTGGGCGCGCTGCTCACGGCGACCCAGTGCGACGAAACGGACGATTTGATCGCGTGGGCATCGCAAGCGCCCGCGGCCGACGTCGCCGCGCTGGCCGCGGTCGTGCTCCGCGTGGCCGAAAACGGCGATCAGCGCGCGAGCACGATCGCGGCCATCGCGGCGGAGGAGCTCGTGCTGCACGTGCGCACCCTCGCACGGCGTCTGTTCGTGGACGAACGCGCCGCTGTGAACGTGGCCCTTACCGGTGGACTACTCGTGCGGGGCTCCCTGATGAGAAAGCTCGTGGAGCATCGCCTGCGGTCGGCCGTGCCAGGCGCGGTCGTCCGCGCGGACGAAGTCGACGGCGCCCGCGGGGCCGTGAAACTGGCGCTCAGGCCCTGAACTTCAAAAACCGAAACAAAAACCGAAATGAAAATTGAAGTGCAAGAACGAAATTGAAATTGAAGCTTGAAGAGGGGCACGCCCGGACCTCCCATCGCTCTTCACGCTTCAATTTCAAGCTTGAACTTCCCCTTCAATTTCCTTTTCGTTTTTCGCTGTCTATCCCCTTGTGGGACGGCCCTTTATGACCTATGGTGTGTAGGTCCGAAAACGCCGTGGCAAGGCCGTTACAAACGTCCTCTGTCCCGGTGTTTGAGGGTGCTTGCGATTTTCGCGGTCCGGTAGATGGCCGTTCCAACCGACCCAACGCCGATGAGACTTACCGAACCTGCGAGCAACGTCCCCCTTTGCCAGCCCATGCCGTCGGTCACGGCACCGTCGGCGAAGCACGCTACGGCGAGGAAAACCAGCCGTTCCGCGCGCTGCATGACTCCACCTTTGCAGTCTACGCCCAGCGCTTCGCCGCGGGCGCGGGCGTAGCTCACGAGCAACGACCCGCCCATGGCGAGCATTGTCGCGCATACCGTCCACGGCCGTCCGGCCAGCACCCACGCCACGCCCACGAACGTCGCGGCTTCGGCGAACCGGTCGAGCGTCGAATCGAGAAACGCGCCGTGGTCAGTGACCTTGCCCAACGCGCGTGCGAGTCGTCCATCGAGGATGTCGCACACGCCACTCAACGTGATCATCCATCCAGCGACCGGCAGTCTGTTCGCAACGAAAGCCGCTGCCGCCGCAACCCCGAACCCCACGCCCAGGTAATTCAGCAGATCCGGTGACACGCGCGCTCGCACGAGCGGACGTTCCACCGGCCCCAGCAGCCACATGAACCAGTCGCGCACCCAGAAACCGAGAAGGACCGTCGCCGGGCGTTTCGCCACCTCGGCGTCGGTCGTGCGGTGGCGTGACTTCAGCGCGAACGCCGGCATCGTCGCCAGGATCGCGAGGACGAGCGCGAGGGCAGCGGTCTCGACTGGACTCATGTCAGTTTCGGCGCTGTGGGCGCGTGCGCAGGTAGCGAATGAATTTCGGCCACACAAACACGAGCGGCCAGCGGCGCTCGCGTTCGGTAACGGTAATGAGTTCGCCGCTCGCGCGCGCGATCTTGTGCACGACGTAGTCCAGCCAACCGTCGTACAGCGCAATGTGCTTGAACAGGCGGATCGTGTTGCGTGCCTTGCTCCGCCGGAAAAACCAACGCCACCGCATTCGTTCCAGCGCCCCTGGCGGCGTGCGGAGGCTGAACGTCGCCTCGTGCTCGACAAGAACGCGCGTCCGCGTCCCTTCGGCGAGCAGTTCCTCGAAAACGGGGACGAGAGTGCCGCGCTGCGCGTGGAAGAGTTCGCGGGCATGGTCCGTCCCCTCCGGCCGGATCTCGCTGCGCAGCGACTGCGCGAGCAGAGCGCGACCGTAGTCCTCGACGTTGAACCGGTCGGGGAGGAATGGTCGGATCCACTCGAGGGTGCGGCGTCGGGTCCTGACGACGGCGTCGGCGACGAGGCGCTCGGCGGCGACGTCGCGGACCCAGGCGAGAACGACGTGCTGCATCAGTCGAGCTTGCGTAAAATGATCACGAGCGCGATCCGACGTCTCGCGCCCAAAATCCTGCACGGAGAAAACCGCAACCTTCGCCATACGGTCACCCTGCGGCGCGCGACAACGCAGCGACACCACGTTTGGGGCGAGAACCCGGGCGAGGCTGCTCACCAGCCATCCAGCCCGGTGCAACCCCGCGGTCGCGGCGAGGGACCGGTACGCGTCGGCATACTGGTCGACAATAACGAAGTAGTCGAAGGCGCTCTCGCTCCGCGTCCGCCGCCCCTGCGCGCGCGATCCGTAGTGAATCACGGCCTGCGTCGAGGCGCCGAACGCCCACGCGAGATAGGCCGCGAGCTCCCGCGCCTCCGGCGCAACCGAGCCATCCAGAGCGTACGCCAGACGGCCGCGCTCGGCAGCTTCAGTCGGCGGATTCCGCAATCCGAGCGACCGCAGCGTCTCCTCCAGAATCAGAACGAAGTTGGTGCAGCGACTCGACCATCCGGTCGCGGAGTCCTGCAATGAATGGCGCAATATCCTCGGCGCGCTCAGGCGGCGCAAAGGGTCCGGTGATGCGCACGCGCACTTCCGTTCCCGCGAGCGATGACAGGCTCTCCATCATCGTGCGCGCGCGCCACATCCCGTCGCCAACGATGACGTACACGGGACGCCGCGCGGCGTCGAGCGTGACGGTCAGCCCGCCGGGCATGAACCGTCCGATCTCGCCAGAGCGCGACCGGTGCCCCTCGGGAAAGAACACGAGGCTCGCCTCTCCCGCCGCGACGCGCGCGCATCCCGCGCGTATCTCGGCGAGGTCCTGCTTCATCGTCGCGCGCTTCTGCGTGATGAACGGGTACGGCATCATGCGCAGAAACGGCGAAATGCCGGGAATGCCCCACCGGTACCTCGTCCGGACCGGAATGAGGGCGGGGGGCCCGTGGACCTCACAGAGTGCGATCGGAATGTCGAGCACCGACTGGTGGTTCATGACCACCACCGCGCTCTCCGCGATCCGCACGCCCTCGACCGAGATCCGGACGCCCGCCCCACGCACCACGATGGCGCGCGTGACACGTGCACAGAAACGAATCCACCGCGACAGTATTCGCGCCCGCCGTGCGGGCATCAACCACACGAGCGGAGTGACGATGAGACGCTGCAACGGTCCCATGAAAAGCATGAGGTAGAGAAAGAACACCGTGAGCGCTGCCGTGCTGCGGAGGATGTGGACCGCGCGGCGCCACGGAGCAACAGCAACACCGGTGGACACACCGCTTGAAACACCGCGCTGCAAACTCCCGTTTGTTCCCGTATTTTCTGACTCGCTGGCAGCTTGGAGATCACGCATGGCGACACGATTTGACCCGACGCACCTGACCGCCGCTTCCCGCCGCTCGGCGGAAATCGAGCCTGAGTTCAACAGTAAGATTTCGGAGCACGATTACAGCAATTTCTACTATTCGTCGAGCGACGACGTGTTCGGGATTTTCCCGCACTTCGACGAGTGGTATTACGGGCACGCGAAAAATAGCGGCTACTACCTGTTCGGACAGCCGATGTCGACGCCGCCGACAGCGCAGATCCGGCTGGAAGAGCAGCTTGGGCGGCGTCCAGTCGAGCTGCTGAACCTCGCGTCGTACAACTATCTCGGGCTGTCCTACCATCCCGAAGTCATCGCCGCCGCCCACGCGGCCATCGACAAGTACGGGCTGGGCGCGGCCGGTTCTCCCCTGCTCTCCGGCATGATGGACGTGCAGATGGAGCTCGAGAATGAGCTCGCGGCGTTCAAGCGCAAGGGCTCGGCGATCGTGTTTCCGACCGGCTACAGCACGAACGTCGGCCTCATTTCGGCGCTCATGCGGCCCGGTGACTGGGTCATCATGGACCAGAACTGCCACGCAAGCATCGTCGACGGCGCCATCCTGGCCAAGTCCAACGCCCGCTTCTTCCGCCACAACCAGCCGGAAGATCTCGAGAAGAAGCTCCGCGATACCTCGGGCCGCCGGCTCGTGGTCGTCGAAGGCGTCTACTCGATGGACGGCGACGTCGTTCGCCTGCCGGAAATCGTGGAAGTCGCCAAGAAGTACGGCGCGCGCATTCTCATCGACGAGGCGCACTCGGGCTTTGTCTACGGCCCCAACGGCCGAGGCGTCGCCGAACACTTCGGGCTCGAAGACGAGATCGACCTCCACGTCGGCACGTTCTCCAAGGCGCTCGGCGGCATGGGCGGCTACGTGGCCGGTTCGGCGGAGCTCTACATGTACCTCAAGGGCTTCGCGCGCTCCCGTGTGTTCTCCTGTGCGCTCTCGCCCGTCGTGACCGCGGGCGTCCTCGCCGCGCTCAAGATCGTGCAGCGCGAGCCGGAGCTGCGCGACAAGCTGTGGAAGAACGTCGCCTACATGCGCGGGCTGCTCGCCGAGGCGGGTGTAGACGTGGGCGAGTCCACCTCACAGGTTATTCCCGTCATGATTCGCAACGACCGCCGCGTGTTCGCAATTGCGCACGAGATTCAGCGCGCCGGTCTCTACCTCCAACCGATCATCTTCCCGGCTGTGGCCAAGAACCGCTCCCGTTTCCGCATTTCCATTTCGTCGCAGCACACGTTCGAGCAGCTGAGCCGTGCCGCGAACATTCTCATTGATGTCCTGCGCGCCGAAGGGGTCCTGCGCATCGAGGGTGCGGCGTGAGCGCAAGCGACAACGGCTTCGTCAATTACCACTTCCGTCACGCCATCGGCGGGTTCTTTGAATTCCCGACGGCGAACGCACAGAAGATCCTTCCGCCGTTCCTCCAGCCGATCGAGCCGCACCACGGCCAGAGCGTGCTGTCGGTGATGGCGTTCGATTTCAGTGACTCGATGGTGGGCCAGTACGGCGAGCTCATCATGTCCGTGCTCGTCGCACCGCGCCTCGAAAAGAATCGCGGCATTCCGCGCTCGGCGTTTTACCCGTTCCTGCTCGGGACGACGACCCGCGCGTCGCGCGAGCACGCCATCGAGCGGTGGCACCTCCCGCACTTCATGGACGACGTGGACCTGTCGTTCACGCCTGATGCGCACCACATCGACATCGCGTGCTCGTACAAGAAGGCGCCGATCATCGAGATGCGGATCACGGACTACGAGTGGGAAAAGGTCGACCACCGGTACCAGGCCTTCACGACCGATCCCAACGGCGCGTACATGGCGACGATCGAGATGCACGCGCAGTTCAGCGAGAACGAAGAAGAGCGCGGGACGGTGCAGTTCCACGAGCACGAGTTCACCTCGGCGCTCGATCTCGGCGAAATCAATACGACGCCGTTCCGCGAGCTCTGGATGCGCGAAGGACTGCAGACCTTCCACCCGCTCGATCAGATCGCGCGCGCGGGCGAGTAGCCCGCGCAGAGCGCGCATGGCCGAACGTGTCACGGTCATCGTAAACCCGGCCGCGGGTCGCGGCCGGGGGGCCAAGGCGCTGCCCGCGATTCGCACCGCGTTCGCAAAGCACGGCATCAACGACGTTCGCACGTCCGCGTCGCGCGAAGACGAGGGGACGCTCGCTGCGCGCGCCGTCAGTGAGGGCGCGACGACGATCGTCGCCGCCGGCGGCGACGGCACGTGGAGCAACGTGGCGAACGCGATTCTCACCGCCGGCGCTGGAAGCCGGTGCCGGCTGGCGATGATCGCCGCCGGCACCGGCAACGATTTCGCCAAGACGACCGGTTCGCCGTCGAAGGACATTCCCCTCACCGCGCAGCTCGCGGCTGATGGCCCCGACACGCGCGTTGACGTCGGCAAGATCGAACAGCACTTCTTCCTCAATATTGCCGGCTTCGGGTTCGACATCGCCGTCCTCGAGGACATCGGGAACATCCCGTGGCTCAAGGGCGACGCCGTATACATCTATTCGGCCTTGCGGCAGATCATCGGTTACGGCGGCGTGGACATCGATGTCGGCACGCGCGGCCCGAAGCGTCATCTCATGCTCATCATCGCGAACGCGAAGAACTTCGGCGGCAGCTTCCGGATTGCGCCGCAGGCATCGCTCACGGACGGCAAGCTCGACGCGATTTCGATTCACGACGCATCCGCGTTCGGCCGGCTGCGCTTGTTCGGCGCGGCCGCGAAGGGCACGCACATCGGGCAGCCCGAAGTAACCGCCGAGCAGGCCACGAGGTTCTCTCTGAAGTTCGGATCGGTGCCGGCATACGAGACCGACGGTGAGTACCGGCGCGCGTCGTCCGCCGCGCTCGAGGTCACCTGCATCCCGCAGGCGCTTCGCGTGGTCGTCCCGCGCTGAACGCGAGCACAGGTGAGCGCATGAAGGCCGTCACGTTCGCTGCCCCGATTCCGCGGTACGCGCTCACGATGCTCGCGGGGAAGATGAACGACGGGTTTTACGTCGGGCCACACGCGTGCACGAATTTCGGCGAGGTTGCGGCCCCAGTCCTCCCGGGCAGCGAGTGGGTCCGCGTTCGCACGCGGCTCGGTGGTATCTGTGGCAGTGATCTCGCGATCGTTTCGCTCGGAGCGAGTCCATCGACGTCGCCGTTTTCGTCGTTCCCGTTCGTCATCGGGCATGAGAATGTCGGCGTGATCGCGGAGCTCGGCGCCGGCGTACGCGGCTGGTCGGCGGGCGATCGCGTCACGGTGAATCCCCTGCTCTGCTGCGAGCCGCGCGGCATCACGCCGGCGTGCGCGGCGTGCGCGAGCGGGCATCATTCGCGGTGCGCGCACTTCACCGACGGCGCGATTGCGCCGGGCATGCTGATCGGCACGACGCGCGGACTGGGCGGAAGCTGGGGCGAAGAGTTTGTCGCACATCAATCGCAGCTCGTGCGTGTCGCCGATTCCGTCACCGACGAGGAAGCCGTGCTCACCGAGCCGTTCGCCTGCTGCGTGCACGCAGTGCGCGGTGCGCCGCCGACGGGACGCGATCGCGTGCTCGTGATCGGTGCGGGCACGATGGGGCTCCTGACAGTCGCCGCCGCGCACGCGCTCTCGCCGGACGCCGACATCACGTCGCTCGCGCGGTACGGATTCCAGGAAACGCACGCCAAGGCGCTCGGCGCCGCACGGGCCGTCCGCGCGAACGGTGACTACCTCGGCACGCTCGCCGAGGTGGCCCGCACGCGGCTTCTCAAGCCGATCATCGGCCGGCCGGTGGGCGTGGGCGGATTTGACATCACGTACGTCACG
>DASRAP010000280.1:0-27206 GCA_035638155.1 Gemmatimonadaceae bacterium
GAGCCCCAGCCCTCCGTGGTAAACAGCAGCGTCTTTGTTGCCATCACCGCTGGACGCGTGCGCGCGCCGGTGCGGCCAATGTCGATGCCCTGCAGCGCCGGATTGTTTCTGATCTGATCCGGTGTGTCGCCGCCGGGGACCTGCCACGCGATTTCCCCCTTGTTGAGGTCGATCGCGGTGATCCGGTTGTACGGCGGCTTGAGCAGCGGCAGACCGTCGACGGTCGGCAATCCGCCCAGCGAGCCAACGTAACGCATGTCGGAGCGCACGCTGTCGCGGCTCAGCGCAAAGTTCGACGGACTCGTGAACGAGCCCACGTACAGCATGCCGGTCTCCGGGTCGAACGAGCCGTGCTCCCAGTTTGAGCCGCCGACCGAACCCGGTGCGACGAGCGTGCCCATCGTGCCATCGGGCGCGTTGCGCAGCGAGGGCGGTGTGAACAGCTCGCTCAGGCGGTACGATTTCACCGCGGCAATCGCCTTCTCGTGCAGCGCAGGGGTGAAGTCGATGAAATCCTTCTGCTGCACACCCTGCACATCATAGGCCGGTGGTTTCGACGGGAAGGGCTGCGTCGGCGCCGTGCGTTCACCGGGAACATCCGACTGCGGCACCGGCTTCTCGACGATTGGCCACACGGGCTTTCCCGTCGCGCGGTCGAACACATACACGAACGACTGCTTCGTCATTTGCGCGACCGCCTCAATGCGGCGGCCGTCGACGGTGATGTCCGCGAGGATCGGTGCCGTTGGCGGATCGCGGTCCCAGATATCGTGGTGCACGAGC
Source organism: Gemmatimonadaceae bacterium (assembly GCA_035638155.1). GTDB lineage: Bacteria > Gemmatimonadota > Gemmatimonadetes > Gemmatimonadales > Gemmatimonadaceae > DASRAP01. The sequence continues at coordinate 784 of DASRAP010000280.1, forward strand.
TGGTAGTGCCAGACGCGCTTGCCGGTGCGCGCATCGACGCACACGAGCGACGACGAGAACAGATCGTCCCCGGGGCGGTGGCCCCCGTAGTAATCGCCGGTCGCGTCCTCGACCGGCAGATAGAGATAGCCGCGTCTGGTATCGAGACTCATCGGCGCCCAGACGCCCACGTTGCCGGTGTAGTCCGCGGATCCCTCGAGCCACGTGTCGTACCCGAGCTCGTCTTTGACCGGGATCGTATTGAAGCGCCACTTGAGCGCGCCCGTCTTCGCGTCGAACGCGAGCACGCGACCGGGAACGTTTCGGTACGACACCGGCCGCGTGCCCTCGCGGTGCGCCGGCCCGATGATCACGGTATTCTCGAACACGACCGGTGGCGAGCTCGAACCGATGTCGGCGCTGTCAAGATTCATCGGCGCGCCGTTCGCCACCTTGAGATCGACGAACCCGCCTTTCCCGAATGACTCGACGGGCTTGCCGGTCTTCGTGTCGAGCGCAACGAGGTGAAAGCCCGGAAGGACCACGAACACCCGCGACTCGCCGCCGGCGCTCCAGTAGGCCACGCCCCGTCCGGCGCCAGTGCGCGGCGCATTGCCGAACCGCGCCGGCGTGTCGTCCCAGCGCCAGTGCCACTTCTCCGTGCCGGTCACCGCGTCAACGGCAACGACCGCGCGATGCTGGCCGCTCGTGAAATACAACACGCCGCCGATCATGAGCGGCGTGTTCTCGTTCTTGATTTCGAGCGGCCTGTCGGTCGTATCGGACTTCCACGTCCACGCAACGCCAAGCCTCGCGACGTTCTCGCGCGTGATCTGGTCGAGCGGAGAGTACCGTGTGCCCGCGAGATCGTGGTGGTACGACGTCCATTCACCGGCGGCCTGCGCGCCGCCCGCTGACGTGACCAGCAGCGCAAGCGCGGCGACCATGCCGGCGCGCACCCTACGGGCGGCGCGCGTTCTGGATTTCCGGTGGCAGCACGTCCGCAATACGCCGCGCGATCTGCTCGTTGGTTGTTTCGTTGTAATGGACGTCATCGACATAGACCTTTTTCTTCGTCGTGGCAAACATATCGCCGAGGTAGAGGAAGTGCGGGTCCTTGCGCTGCTCCATGGTTCCCCAGAGCTCCGCGTAGTACTTGGGAATCTCTCCGGGAAAGGGAAACGTCTTGTGGAGGGAGCGGTCGTATTTGTAGGCCACGTGCGGCTGCCACACGAACCGGCACACGATCCGGTATTCCGCGCACGCGGCGTCGATCATCCGCGTGTTGTGCAGATAATGCGAGATCACGTAGTCGGCGCGCCGCCGGGCGCCCTCCGACGTCGAGTCATCGGGGCGGACGAATGCCGCCGACGGAAGTGCCGTGCTCCCGTTGGGCCCGCCGCCACGGTTCCGGAGCGCGTGCGCCAGGCGCACCATGGGAATCCACGAAGGTGCCGGGGGCGCCGGGGCCGGATGCGTGCGCTGATCCCACATGGCGTGCGCATCATCGCTGAAGTGTGGCTCGTCCTTCATGAGCCCGAGATTCGCCGCGTCGTTGCCACCGTCGATGAACACCGCCACGTGCGGGATGTCTCCGCGGCGAACAAGCTCGTTGAACAGCGTCGCTTCCTGCGAGGAGAAGTAGTAGCCCTGGCCCAGGTTGCGAACGGCGAACGGCGTGTTCGGATGTTTCTCCTCGAGCGCGGCCTGGAGATAGCTCGGAATGGTGTGCTCGTCGGACACGCCGTATCCGAACGTCGTCGATCCGCCAAACACGAACACGCGGACGGGCGCGCCGCTGCGGGCCTGCGGTGCGCGGGAGCGGCGAAACCCGTTGCTGTCCGTGTTGAGGAAGCGCCCCGCAAACGTCGGCTCGCGGAATTGCGTCCACGGCTCGTACTGCAGCCCGATGGAGCCCTTCGCGTCCTGCTCGTCGAGCATCGCGGTGGCTTGCTCGCGCGACATCTTCGTGTACGCGTCGAGATCCGCGTACTTGTCACGATAGCTGATCAGCCGCGGATCGGCCTTTCGCGCCGCGGTATCCCGGCGGTCCCGCACGTAGAAGATCGTGCCGAGCGCAACGTTGAGTGCGATCAGGAGCACAACCGTGTTCAGCGTCCCATATGCAATGCCGCGATACAACGCGACCAGGCGGTCTCGTGAAACGGTCATCCTGAATTGTCGAGGGTGCGACGCGTCAGCCGTTCTTTCGGAATACCCAGATCGGCCACGGGTCAATAATCTGGCCAGGGAGACCCAGGAACGACAATGCGCGATGGCGCATTCGCGACGGTCGCTCGATCAGCTCGTGGTTCGTGAGGCTTTCGACGAGCTCGTAATACCCGATGCCGCGCCATCCGCTGGAGTGCCAGTCCTTGCGCTCCGCATCAAAGCGGCGGTTCCGAACGGCACGCCGATGGGCGACGTCGCGCGGCAGCCAGTGGTTGAACCAGAGGCCCGTCGTGTGCATCTCGAGCGGGATGTATTTGTTCGGCGTCTCGTTGACCATCAGGTGCCCGCCGGGCGCGACCACGCGCCAGAGCTCCCTGAGGTACACGTGGCGCGGCTGCGGAATGTGCTCGAAGACTGCATTCGCGAGCACGAATTTGAACGCGCCGTCCACATAGCCCAGTTTCGACGTATCAGGAATGTGCGCGAGCGTGGCGCGCGTGCGCATGCCCGTGCGCTCGAGAATCCCGAGGCCGCGCTCCACGCGAGGCAACTCCGGTTCGACGCCAACAACGCTCTTCGCGCCGTTGTGCAGCAGACAACTGATCGAGAGTCCAGAGCTGGATCCGAAGTCGAGGACGTCGACGCCGTTGAACAGGTCGCGCCAGTCGCCCAGCACGCGCTTCAGGTTGTGGTAACGATCCCGCTCGACCGGCTCGTGGATCAACTCGCGCTCAAAAAGGTCGATGGTCCCGGCTTCGGGAGCACTCGCGATACCTGTCATTGACCGATCTCCAGCCTTGGTGGAGGGCAGGACTTGCCAATCTACGACTCAAGGGCTTGTCCCGTCACCCCCGGCCGTGCGTGCGCTCCCACCGCCTCGCGGGAAGTCAGCAGCTGCGGGCGGTGAGTGGCTGCGTAACGGTTCCTTGCGGCGTCGGCCATGCCATCGTCAATTCGCGTTTCGAGCGAGGCAGTTCAGGCAAATCGAAACGCGCACTCTTGAGAGGAACGATGTCGCAGAGACCCAAGCGGATGGCGGCCGGGTTGATCGTTGCGTTGGCGGGGATCACCGCGCTCCATGCCGCGCGTGGCCAGGCGCCTCCATCGCTGCGCGCGGCCGGGCCTGCGGGGCCCGCTGCGCGAGCGAAGATCAAATCGATCAGCCACGAGGTGGCCGGAGCGAGCAACGTGATCGTCGATGGACGGTTCACCATCGCTGTCGTGCTCAAGGACTCGGGAAGCACCCCAGTGTGTGGCGAAGGCAGGGTCTCATTGCGCTTGCTCGCACAAACCGGACAGCTGCGCAACGCCGAGCACAAGTTCGCGGAGATTCTCGATGCCGAGTGCCAGAACGGACACGCCGATCTTGTCGGGTCGTATTTCGGACCGATCCAGTCGATTGCACTGGAGCTTGCAGTCGACGGACTTCACGAGACGATTCATGTCGACGCCGTCGCGGGCGAACCGGCCGCGCTGCAGATCCTGCGCCAGCCACCGCCGTTCGTGCGGTCCGATACGTTGAGGCCGATCAAGCCCCCGCCGCAGGTGCGCTTGGAGGACAAGTACGGTAACCGCATTCCCGGAAAGAAAATCGTCGCCCGTATCATCGGCTGTCAGAAAGAGGCGCCCGAGTCGCAGGAGGACGACACGCAAAACAAGAAAGCCCGGGATTCCTTGCGGAAACGCACGGAAAATGCGCGGCAGTTTGGGGCGATCGCCGGCGCAGCCCCGCCGGCGGCGTGTGTCAACGACGCGCAGCTCGGCGGTGCGACCGCGATCGCGACCGACTCGAGTGGCGTTGCCGTGTTCGACTCGCTGGTGTTCCTCGGCAGGGAAGGGTCGGGGTATCGCTTGTGCTTCGTCGTCGTGGATACGCACGACGACGGCAAGGATCCGGCGTGCCACGACGTCGCCGACGGGCACCTGAGCAAGGATTCCGCGCCGATGCGCTACAACGTCAATCGCGAATACAACCGGAATCTTCTCATTATTTCCGCGATCCACAGCGTCGCCGGCACGCAAGTGCCGACGAATGAGTTGTTCGATCTTCGCTTTCGATTCCGGCTTCCGTGGGGCATGTCATCGCTCATTTCAGCGGACATTCCCTTTCAGCGCAAAGACAAGAGCGATTCGACCGACGTGAAATCGACCGTTCGCGATGTTCTGGATGCGTTGTACATGCTCAATTACGACTCACCAGTCCGGCTGAAGGATCCGGTGACCGACGCGCTGGAGCGGCTGTTGTTCGGAGGAGGCCAGCTTCGCATTCTCGCAGGAGTTCCGTACGGCGGAGCGCAGCTGGGGTCCATTGAAATGGGGAGCTCCCTGTTCTTCGGCTCCATGGCGTCGGTTGGTTTCATCACACCGCTCTCGATGACACCGGTCAAGCTGAAAGGCGGCGGGGCGGTGTTTCCAGTGCGTTCGAATATCGTTGTCGACGCATTTCTGCGATCTTCGGGACTCGACTTCATGAAGTTCCTGAACCTTCGTGCCTCGTTCCTCGTGCCGCTGAACCGCGGTCGCAAGGTGCAGAGTCGACTCGCCATCGCCGTGCCGATCGGCACAATCACGCCGTTCTGACCGGAGCTCACATGAAAAGCCCAATGATGCATCGTCTGTTTGCGGCCGGTTTGTTTGCCGGACTTCTCGCCGGCTGTGGTCACGGGGGCGATGTCACCAGCATACCGGACGATGCTTCCCTCAGCGTCACGGCGTGCGGCAAGCTCATCGCCCCGTCGGACTCGTGCAAAATCCTCGGCTCCGTTCGCTACGAAACGGGCGACGCGGCGGGAGCGAACTGGAGAGTCGACGTCACTGCCAGCATCGGCTCGTTCAGCGACGCGCAGATGACGCGCAGCGTTCGCCTGAGAACCGATGCCAACGGTGAAGTGTTCGCGACTTTTCACGCACCCGCCGACAGCGCCCAGGTGATTCTGACCATCATCGGCGGCGGTCTGAGCGCGGTCGACACCATCTTCGTCAAGAAACCGCTGCCGCCGACGCCGGAGGGATCGGGATCCTCGCCGTAACCAGGCGTGCCTAGCTGGACCGGAGGTACGCCGCCACGCGTGTCATGGCGATGGCGTCCGCGCGATCCGCCGGAGAAACGCCATTGCTGTCGCGGCGATGCGGGTCCGCGCCGTGCTCGACGAGCAGTCGCGCGCATTCCATGGCGACATTTTCGTCGTGCGGCGGCAGCCAGAGCAACGGCGACCACGTGTCCCAGTCGACGCGCGCACGCTCGGGTTTCTCATCGAGCACTTCGCGCAGGCGGTCCGCGTACCCGTTGTAGGTGAGATTCCACACGTCGCGCGTGAGCGGCGAGAGAAAATCCATGAGCTCGCGGTGCAGGAAGTGCGAGGCGTTGCCGAACGCGGTGCCACCCCAGTTCTCCTCGACCGAATCCACTTCCGCGCCGCGCGCCACGAGGGCCCTCGCCGCGTCGACGGCGTTCGTCCATGCCGTGTGATTGAGGGGGCGGGTGTTCTTGCCGTCGGCGACGTTCGGTGAGAATCCCGCGTCGATGAGGAGATGGATCGCGTCCGCGCGGTTCAGCTCCGCCGCGCGAAAGAGCGGTCGTGGATCGGACGTGAGCGCCGGGTGGTCGCGCAAGATGCCCTCGACGCGTGCGCGATCCATCGCAAGTGCCGCGTGCGTCAGCGACGTGACCGAATCGGCCGCGATGGCCACGGGTCTGGCGCCGTGCAGACGAAGCAGCTCGGCGATCTCCAACTGGCCTTCGTTCACCGCAGCTTCGTACAGCGATGTCTGATTGAACCGCTTGTCGCGCGCGGCGGCTGCATTGGGACTGGCGCCGTGTTCGAGGCACCAGCGCGCGAGCTCGACTTTGCGGCGGTTGATGGCGTGATCCAGGAACCACCGCGCGCCACACCCGTATCCGCCCATGTCCAGCATTCGCCACTCGGGGTCGCGCCAGTCGTTCGCGCGTCCGGTGTTCACGGCGTGATCGTGGATGAGAGGCAGCCACCACAGGTACTCGGACTGGAAGCCGAGGTCGTACACGACCTGGATATCGTAGGGGTTGGCGCCGAACTCGAGATAGAGTTGTGTCAGCTCGACTTTCAGCGGATGCGCGGGACGATCCTCCTCGCCTTCTCCCGCGACGCCGGTCATCGGTGTGTAATGGCTGTCACCGGCATGGAAGAATGCGTTGGGGTCTGCGCCGGCTTCGAGCAACGCGCGCGCGATCGCGAGTGCGTTATCGCGTGACGATGCGAGCGGCAGGCGCGTGAACGCGAGAAAGAGCAGGGGCGTCCACCCCTTGGCACCGAGGTGTCCGTAGAGGTCGTTCGCACCACCTGACATCGCGCGGAATGCGCTCGGTCCTTCTGTCGCGTGTACTGCGCGACGCGGATCCTGCCTGATCGCGCTGCGCACGTATTCGACCTCGCCGCACACCACGGCCGTGTTGATGTCATGTTGCGCGAGCCACGGATTCCGTTCGAGGAGCCGCATGGCCGTGGACTCCGCGCGGACATGATCCTGGCGGCCGCGCACGTGATGATCGGGACAGGCGTTGTCGAGGAACCGGCTGACGATGCCCTCGTTCGAGTGCGGGTCGGGGAGCGGCGTTTCGAGCGAGCGTTTGAGCTCGGTCCATCCCGGAAAGTCGAGATTGCGCGCGACCGCGAGCTGCATGTCGCGCAGCGTGGGATTGGGCGACGGGTTCGGGACGGCGTCCTGGTACCAGCGAAGCGCCTGCGGCTTACCGCTCTTCAGTTCCCTGAGCCGGCGCTTGGCTTCCTTGCGGAGACGCTCGAGCGTTTCCGCGGGCGATTTGGGCCCGTGCATATGACCTCCTTCCGTGTCGCCTGTCGTCCGCTGAATTACAGGCAGGAAGAAGGTTTGAGACGATCAAACCAACTTGCTTCTGGGTGGGAATCCCTTGCCGCGGACAGGAGGCGCCCCAGCGCACGCTACGTGGAACGTTACGCGGAGCGCGTGCATTCGTCCATTTGGTCACGGAGTGCCTGGAGCGGCGGTCGGTGAGAGCTACCGCTCCAGCGAGTATCGGGGGTCGCCAACGCGACCCCCGCTGCTTTTCAGCCAGAGACTCAGCGCGAGTCCTTCGGAAACAAGGCCTGCGGGAGGTCGCTGAACCGCGCCTTGCCCGATGCCGTGTAGCTGATCTCCCATACGCGATCGAAGATGGCGTCCGACCATCCCTTCGGCGCGTCGTCTGACCCAAGCGCCCGGGCGAGGGCGGGAATGCTGCCTTGGTGCCACACCACGAGAACGGTCTTGCCGTCGTACTTGGGACGCGAGAGCTCGCTTACGAGCTTCTCGACCTGGGCGTCATCAAACGTCGAGTCGACGGGAACGCCAAGTGCGCTGGCGAGCGGCTTCGCGGTCTCGACGGACCGATGACTCACTTTGGAATTCTTCGCGGCAAAAACGAAATCTGGTTTCGGAAGGGGATTCTGGCGGCCCGGTCCGGATTCAAACAGCCGCGCGAGCGCCTTGGCACGCGCGACGCCCTCCGGCGAAAGACCGGACATGTTGTTGTCGCTCGGTTTCTCCGCGTGACGAATGATGAGCACGCGGCGGGGATGGTTATCCGTTGCGCGAGCTGCAACGGCGACACATGCGAAGGCCACCAGCAAGGCGACGCGGTGGAAACGAAAGCGCAGAGGATTCATCATTTGACCTACTATGCCGCCGGGAACGGATGGGTCCGTTATTTCCGCGTTCTCGCGTAATGCTCGCGAACGCTGAGCGCGTAGCCGAAATAGCCGTGCCGTTTGCGCTGCGCGTCGACGCTGGCCTCGGGCCGGTATTGGGCCCGAACATTGGCGTCGACGGGCAGGAGCATGTGCTCGCGCTCCTTCGCGGCGGTTTCGAAGAGCAGCGTATCGTTTCCGGCGCGGATGATGACCCACGCGTGGCGACTCGGAGGGTCGAGGAGCTCTCCGGCCCGCGAGAGCTGCGCTCCCACGACAAACTCGGCATCGACGCCGAGCTCGACGAGCTTCCGCCAGGCCCAGAGCGCGTGATCTTCGCAGTCACCCTTGCGCAGTTGCTCGAACGTGCGCGGATGCTGCCAGTAGTCCGGACTCTGGAACACGTGCATGTCGGTCGCGTACTCGCAGCCCAGCAGCCACTCCTGAATCTCGTCGACGCTCGAGACGGTGACGGCACTCTCGCCCTCGAAGTACCAGGCGAAATCACGCTGGGCCCCGACGCCAAACACGCGAAGCGGCACGTTGTGCGGAAATCGCTCCCACGGATCGTCGACCGGGATGAACCTGATCAGCAAGCGCTGAACCGGGTTCAGCAGGAATCGGAGTGCGCCGATCATGGCCGCTCCCACGTCTCCACCGGTCCCGGCCGCGTGCGAAACAACGGATGTGCTGCGGGCCGGCGCATGTCGTGGAGCAGGGAAAAAAGCTCCGCATCCCGCCGGCGCAGTTTCGCCAGCAGATGTTGCCACTCGAATGCGACTTGCCCGCGGTTCACGCCAAGGCGCACCCGGGTACGAGGGCCAGCCAGGAGCCGCGCGTTGAAGCGATAGCCGCGCCTCTTCGCTTCGTCGTGAACCGCCGCGAGATAGCTGTTGACGGCCGCGACGGGATGCGGCGCCAGCCGAAAACGGTCAAGCTGAGGGTGATGGCGGTATCCAGTCGTCCGCCCTCGCAGGACGGCTTTCGCGAGCAATGCCTCGCGCCACAGCGCCACGAGGCCGATGCGGTCGAGATAACGCGGGTGCAGCGTCCACAAGCGCATGAGGGTAAGAGTACTCTGCTGCGCGGTTCACGCGTGCTCACTCGCGCGAAGCCGTTCATAGTAACGCTGCTTGAATTCTTCGAGTGCGTCGTCGGCGAACATTCCGTCCGAGATCGCGGCAATTTCCTCGGCCTCACGCCACGCGTTGGCCAGATCCGCCAGCTCGCCGGCGAGGGCGCGCCGCTCCACGTCTTCATTCGCCGCCATCTCGAGCGCGAGCCGGTTCGCCGAGGGGAGGCGATAGAGCGGCATCGACGGCTTGCTGCTCGTGCCGCCGTATCCCCAGAACGAGCGACTCGCCAGCCCGAGCGCGAGCCGCTCCGCAACCGACGTCGCGGCGGCTTCCGCAGGCTCGCCCTCGACGGCATCCGGATGGCGTCCCCACTCGGTCCGGAGGGCGAGTGAGGCGATCCGCGTAAAGAATCCGGTGGGATCGACGGCGTCCCCGAGTTTGGCGCACGCCCAGCGAACCTCGGCGTTGCTCACGACGGCGAAGTTGAGCACCGCGAGCAGGCGACCCGCTGTAATCAGCCCCGGTCCCTCGGCGAGCGTCGAACGTCCCCCGTCGTGTGCGACGTTCACGCGCCACGGCATGCCGCGTTCGGGCCGGATGAGCATCGCGCTCGCCAGGTGCTGATAGCGAACGACGACGGAATTGCCGAGGTCATCCGTTCCGCGTGCGAGGACGGCGTGTGTTCTTCTCAGCGTGCTGAGCTTGAGCGTGGCGGCCTCGCTGAGGTGCGCGACGGCGGCGCCGCGCGCGAGCACGGCCGCCACGCGCCGGGCGACTGCCCGGCCCCCGCGCTGAAACAGGCGACCACGCGTCGCTGCGGCCGGAAGTCGTCGTTCGAGACGCGAGCCGTACCGCCATGACGCGACTTCCGGCGTGAGAGCGGCCCCGATGCGGATGAGCTCGAGCCGGGATTTTGTGCGCGCGAGTCCGATGTTGTCGATCGTGAAGCGCTGCCACGTATCGCGGAACAGCTGCTCGCAGCGCTCTATCGGCTCCCAGCGCTCATCGAGCGCGGTGAGGTTCCAGCGGCCGCAGTGGGCGCAGACAACCCAGAGCCGCCCTTTCGCCGGGTCGAATGCGAGGCGCGTCCCCACCAGGCATCCTTCGACTGCGTCGTTCCGGCCGAGCTCGGCATGGCAGAAGAGGCAGGTCGAGTACATGCCGTCAGGTTACCCCGGTTTTACCGCGGGTGCCAACTCTCCCGGTACGACTCGGCGTTAAGCCCTCAGCGGCGTGAGGGTCGTGGGGCGGCACGCTGGGCAAGCAGGCGCTTCGGCGCGACCGCCGCGTAACTCTCCTCGAGCCATGCCTCGTAGGTGGTGAGCGGCGCCTTGCGCCCGGCGTCGACCACCACGGTGACCCAGCCGTGTTTGCCGAGGCCGTAGCCGGTTGGTTCAACGCCCGGCGTCTCGAGCGCATCCGCTGCAGAACGGGGGAGCTTCACCGAGAAGCTGACCGATGCGCCTTCGGCGCGCATGAAGAGAAAGGCCTTCCCGCGGACCTTGATCGCGCGCTCGCCCCACGGAAAATCCTCCGTCGCTTCGGGGAACGCGAGCGCGCGGGCGCGAAGCCGGCCGGCGAGGGATTTGGGATCGAGCTTTGGGGGCATGGTTACACGGAGGTTTTGCCAAGGATACCAAGGTCCTTCCGGCCTTCGCCTTCACCGATGAGCGTGTCCATCCGCGCCGCGATTCCAGGGAGTGCGCAAAGCGGCCGCGTCCCCGCCGTCTCGATCATGAGCCGCACATCCTTGCGCGACATGTCGAGCTCGAAACTCGGCGCGTAGTTCCTTGTCGCCATGTTCTTCCCGCGAATTCGGATGGTCGCCGCTGGATTGAAAAAGTCGGCGACGTGGAGCACATCGATCGGAGGAACGTTCGCGTTCGTTGCGATCGCGAGCACATCAGCGACGAGCGCAGTGGTCCCGATGATGACGGCGTTGCCGCACAACTTGTACACCGCGGCGAGGTCCGCCCGTTCGCCGAGGTATTCCACACGTTCGGCCATCCGCGCGAGCGCCGGCTGGATCGCGTCGAACAGATGGCGCGGACCGGAGCTCATGATCGTGCCTTGGCCAGCGCGTGCAGCCGCGGGCCCGATGAACACGGGGCAGTGAATGTACTTCACGCCCGCGGCATGTAGCGCGTTGGCGCGTGCAGCGGTCAGGGCCGGCTGGTTCGTGGTGTGATCGACGATGATGGTGTCCGGGGCGAGCGCGCTGCGCGCCGCTGCGATCACATCGTCCACCACGGCATCATCCTTGAGCACGAGGTGCACGCGCTCTGCGCCGCGTACGGCATCGGCGGGAGTTTCGGCGACGCGAACGCCGAGGTGCTCGAGCGCACGCGCCTTGGACGTCGTGCGGTTCCAGGCAGTAATTGTCTCGCCGCGGCCTGCCGCGGCCTCAACGAATCCGGCGCCGAGCATGCCGGTGCCGAGGAAAGCGATATGTGAAATGCGGCTCATCGTGGCTTCGCGCTTGGCGTGCCGTACCGCTGCGTGGTTTGGAAGCGACACCGCGCGGAAAGATACGTTCGCACGTGGCGCCCTGCTGACGGGGCTGGCGATCATGCATGCTCCACATGACACGATCGTCGGATAACAGCGTACCATTTCGCACCGCCGGTGGTGCGAAACGCAACGAATCATTGGCCTGCTCTCACGAGAGAAACTCCCAAGCGCAATCATGAGAAGGGCTTAGCTCTCGCTTGCGTGTATCGTGCCGGAGCGGCAACATGGCGCCGTGCTTCCACGGATTCCCCAATCGCTCCGCGCAAGACTCCTCGGCCTGTTCGCGCTGCTCGCCGTTGGGCCGTTGCTCACGATCGGCGTATTTGACTACGTCCGGTCGCGCCGGCTGATCGAGAATCTCATCGCGACGCAGACGGACACGATCGCTCGCCGAACCGCGGGCACAGTAAGCGACCGGTACGGAATCGTGGCGTCCGACATTCTGCAACTTTCGGAAAACGCGGATGTCCAGCGGTTTCTCGACGTGCGCGCCTCGCGCGACTCGGTGCTTCTTCGTGCAGTGCGAGACACAACCGCGCGCTTTCTGCAGGATGTTTGGCGCCACGACAGCGCCACGTACAACTCCATCGAATTCCGCGATCTCGACAACACAGTCCTGTTCCGGCTCGGCGACGACGCCGACCACGACCGCGAGACGCACGAATCCGTCATCACCGTGCCTCTGCGGCGTGTGGCTCGCGGAACTGTTGCTGGCTCGCTGATTCTGGAGCCGCGCCTCGAGACCATTCTTGGCGACGCGAGGCTTGGCCCGGCGTTCGGCCGAACCGGCGACCTCATGCTGATCGACCGCACGACCGGCAGAGTGATCCGACAGTTTCCGGGCACGCTCACCGGACTGATCGCGCGGGATATCCTCGGCGACGCCTGGAACGAGGTCCTGCGTCCCGGTACCCTGCACGGCACTCTGCAATACACGGGTCGCGGCAATGGTCCGCGTGTCGCAACATTCGTCAACCTCGAGCGCGCGCCGTTCACCGTGGTCGCATCGACCGCGGTCGCAGAGTTTGCTGGCGCATTCGCGCGCACGCGTGCACTGGACACCTCGTTCCTGATCGTGCTTGCCGCGGCGGTGTCGGTGGCATTCATCGTGCTTGTGAGCCGCGCAACGCGCTCGCTCGAACACCTGACGCGAGCTGCTTCGGTCGTTGCGGCCGGTGACTTGAGTCCTTCGTTGCCGCGCGCGACCCCCGACGAGGTTGGAACCTTGTCGCGCGCGTTCGCGCACATGATCGAACGCATCCGCACCATGATGCGCGAGATCGAGGTGAGCCGGCAGCTGGCCGTGCTCGGTGAATTCGCGGCTCAGCTGTCGCACGAGGTGCGCAATCCCCTCACTTCGCTCAAGCTCGATCTTCAGGGCATGCAGCGCCAAGTGCGATCGGGTGCGCTCCCGGCATCGGCGGCACCAGCGATCGAGAGCGCGCTCAGTGAAATCAATCGCCTCGATTCAGTGGTCCACGGTGTGCTGGAGCTCGCGCGCCAGGCGCCGCTCACGCGCTCACGCTGCTCCGTTCACGACGCTGTCGACCGCGCCGTCGGCGCGGTGAGCGCACAGCTCGACGCGCGCAACGTACGCGCACACCCCAGCTTGCTGGCCGCATCGGCCGAGCTCGAGGGGGATATCGATCTTCTCACCGGACTTTTCATCAACCTGCTTCTCAACGCGTCTGAGGCGCAGCCGAGCGGAGGAACGATCGGCATTCTTTCGTCCAATCGTAACGGCTCCGAGCGGCATTGGATCGATGTGATTATCGCGGACAACGGCCCCGGCATTCCGGTGGAAAAGCGCGGAGAGGTGTTTCGGCCGTTTTACACCTCACGTCATGACGGCACCGGACTCGGTCTTCCGCTCGCCCTGCGGACTGCACGGGAGCACGGCGGACACCTGGACATCGGTGACACCCCCGCGGGTTATCGCGGCGCCGCATTTGTCGTCTCTCTTCCGGTGAGTGGCACATGAGTCAGCGGGTACTTCTCGTCGATGACGAGAGCGCCATTCGCGAGAGCTTCGCGCGTCAATTCTCGCTGCTCGGGTACGAAGGATCGACGGCGGAGGGCGCCGAGGCCGCCATGCGCATGCTGCATGAGTTCGATCCGGCGATCGTCATCACCGACATCCGGATGCCGGGAGTGAGCGGGCTCGAGTTGCTCAAGTGGATCCGTGAGCGCGCGCCGGAAATCGACGTCATCGTGATCACGGCCCATCAGGATATGCAGACGGCGCTCGGCGCGATGAAAGCTGGAGCGTACGACTATCTGATGAAACCACTCGACCTCGACCAGATCGAGTTGGTGCTTGCACGCTGCGTCCGGGATCGCGCCCTCCGCCGCAAAGTAAGATTGCTCGTGGGTGACGACGGCGAGCCGCGCGACCGGGTCGGCCTCGTCGGCAGCGATCCTGCGATGATCGAGGTATCCAAGATGATCGCGTCTGTCGCTGCGACGCGGACGCCCGTGCTCGTACGGGGCGACACAGGAACGGGCAAGGAGGTTGTCGCGCGCACCATTCATTTCAACTCACCCAGCGCCGACGAGCCCTTTGTTGCGGTGAACTGCACCGCGGTGCCCGAGCCGTTGCTCGAGTCGGAGTTGTTCGGGCACCTGCGGGGCTCGTTTACAGGCGCAACGACAGACCGCAAGGGAAGATTCGAGCTTGCCGGAACGGGAACGATCTTCCTCGATGAGATTGGCGACGTGAGTCCCGCCTTTCAGGCCAAACTGCTTCGCGTGCTGCAGGATGGTGAGTTCTATCCGGTTGGCGCAGAACGGCCGAGACGAACAGCCGCGCGAGTGATAGCGGCGACGCATCGTCCCCTCGAGCGGCTGGTTCGTGAGGGCGCGTTCCGTGAAGATCTCTACTTCAGGCTGCGAGTCGTCGAGATCCGCGTGCCGCCTCTGCGCGAGCGTCGCGGTGACATTCGCTTGCTGGCCGAGGCGTTTGCCGTGCGCGCGGCGCGCGATCTGCACAAGCCAGCCCCTGTGCTGCCGGCCGACACCATTCGCAAGCTCGAGTCATATGATTGGCCGGGGAACGTGCGCGAGCTGGAGAACACACTGACGCGAGCGCTCGTGCTTGCGCGTACGCCGGTGCTTTCGCCTGACACGATCGCCATTGACGCCGGCCAACGTCTGGCGACGGCAGCACCAGTCGCGGAGGACGAGACGCTCGGCGCAGCGGTGCGTGCACATGTCGAACGCGTGCTCGCGGCGCACGGGGGCAACAAGACGCAGGCGGCGCGCGTGCTCGAGATCTCGCGCCAGCGTCTGGACCGGATTCTCAATCGTGAAGACGATGATGGTGCAGAACGCAACGGTGGCCGTAACAAAGCGTAGCGCGTCGTCCGAGATGCGCTGCATCGCGTCGTGTCGTAAATGGCGGCGCATCTTGCATTTGCGTACTGGACTGCAGCGGGCACAAGGATTGAATACGGCAACGGGCACATCTCATCATCGGAGGAGCCCGTGAATCGTGTAGCCGTCCTGTTGCTCGCCGCAGTCAGTGCCTTGTCCGTTCAGGCGCAATCGAAGCGGCCCGCAGAGCCGAGTGCGCCCAACATCAGGAAAATCGCGACCTTCGACAGCGGGACCGCGGGAGGTCCGCGCATTTCGCCGAACGGTAAATGGGTGGCGTTCATGTCCTCGGGTGCGATCTGGACCGCTCCTACCGACGGCCGAGGACGCGCGACGCGCCTCCTCTCACCGGGCTACTCCGATCGCGCGCCACTCTGGTTTCAATCAAGCGATGCGCTGGTGTTTACTTCCAATCGCCCGGCGCGGAACGGTTCGAACAAACATTACGGCATGGTGGTGAACATCGACCCGAGCACAGGTCGCGCGTCGGGTCCGCCGCGCGCGGTGACAACGGATGAAGTCCAAGTCGCCGGTTATCCGTCGCCCGATGGGAAATCGATCGTGTATCTCGTGGCGGGCGGTGACTCGATCAAGGTCGTTCCTTCGATCGGAGGCACGGCCAGACTTGTCGCGAAGGCGCCGGAAGGCGGAGCCGCGGGTCCGCCGATGTGGTATGCAGATGGCAAGAGCATTCTTTTTTCCGGCAGAGCAGACGAAAGGAATATCGTGAAGTGGTACCGTGTTCCTGCCACGGGCGGTACACCGATCCTCGTCGAACACGCGCCATTTTTCGGCTTGCTCCACCTGCACGGGGACCGCGAACAACCGCAGAAGCGACTCGAGCTTCGTGATTCCGCCGAACGGCTGGTGAGTGCGCTTGATGTTCCGGCTGGAATGGGCGTTGCGCTGTTCAATTACACGACTGCGGGCGCAGCTGTGATGAATGCGCGTCGCTACGTCTCGCACATCTACTCGGTTGAGACTGGCGCCCATCGCGTGATTGACGGCTGGTCGGACGGCTGGACGAGCGACGGAAAGAACTACATGATGGAACTCAAAGACGGACCGATAGGTTCGGCCATCGGATCCGTCGTCGCCGCCGCCGTGGTCGATGCGTCAGGGAAGGTCGTCAGCAAAGCCGCGATGCCTGCGGACGCCGGCGGCTGTTGTGGATGGCAAGGCGTGGTCGGTTCCTCGTACACGTTCACGCGGCACACGGAAAAGGGACTGTTCGTTGCCGACGCTCAAGCCGGCCGTGTGTGGCAGCTCTCTCCCGATTTTTTCTGGGACAGTGGATGGGCCATGCCGCTCGTTGGACGCGGCGGACAGGGCTTCTCCGATGACGGTCGTTTTCTCTACACGACGTCGACAGACAAGGCCATCGAAGTGCGCGCCGGAACCGAGGCGAACAAGGCAACACTCCTGCGATCATTTCCAGCGCGGGACACTTCGTGGCAGCAGGAGCGCTTGGACGGATCGCATGGCATCGGCGTGTTCGGCGACCGCCTTGCGTGGACGGATCGTACTCGCGATTCGGTCACGGTGTGGATGGCAACCGGCCCGACGGGGACTGCGCGCCGTGTCACATCATTGCCCAGTCCGCGCGAGTGCTCGGGTGATCGCCGCGGGAAGTGTCACACCGAAGTTGTCTGGTCAGCGCGCGGTGACGCACTTGCCGTCGTCACGATGGATAATCATCCGCTAATGGCAGTGCTGCGTCTGCGAGAAGACGGGTCGCTCGCCGGAGCCCCCACGATGCTGGAGCCGGGCGTGAAGGAGCCGTGGTGCGTGCGTTGGGTCGATGGTGACCGCGCCCTCGCAATGATCGGTGTCAAGGATCGACCGGGCACCGATGACGTCATCGTGGTGCCCGTGAACGGCTCGGCGAGCCGTGTCCTGACGCAGGGCCAGGCTGGAGAATGGATGTGGGTTTCGCCGAACGGAAAAGAGATTCTCTTTCCGGAAGTGGTGACAACCGGCAGTTCGATCTACCGGCTCGACTTTGTGCCGGCGAAGAAGTAGGGGCACTGGGCACGGGGCATGGGGATTTGCAGTACATGCCCCATGCCTCTATGCCCCAACTACGCCCATTTAAGATCCGTATCCTTGATCGGCAGCGTGCGAATCCGCTTACCCGTTGCCGCAAAGATTGCGTTGCAGAGAGCGGGTGCCGCCGGAGGAAGCCCCGGCTCGCCCAATCCAGTTGGTGGGAGCGGTGACTTCACGAAGTGGACCTCGACGGCTGACCGGACCTGGCGCATCCGCAACATCGGATAGCTGTCGAAGTTCGTCTGCGCGGCCGCGCCACCTTCGATGGTGACTTTCTGGAACCACGCCGCGCTGATGCCGTCGAGCATGGCGCCCTGCACCTGCGCTTCTGCCGCGCTCAGGTTGATGACCGTGCCGCAGTCGACCGCTGCAGTGAGCCGCGTGATGGCGAGCTCTCCCGCCTTGCTCACGGTGACATCGGCAACGATCGCGACGTACGCATTGTTCGTATGGCTGATCGCAAATCCCTGTCCCTCGCCTCGCGGGCGTGCGCGTCCCCAGCCGGCTTTCCCGGTGGCAAGATCCAGTACCGCCTTCATTCTCGCGATATCGAACCCGCGCTGTGCGGCAGGTGGAATCGCATCGAGCAGCTCGAGCGTGAACGCCCGTGGCTCGCGGCCAGCCGCATGCGCGAGCTCGTCGACAAATGACTGCGTGGCCCAACAATTGCCATTCTCACCCGGAGCGCGCCAATAGCCAGTCGGAATTCCCGCGGGCAACTTGCTCGACACGACTTTCGATCCCGGGATGGCGATGAAGGGAAAGCCGTTCGCGCCCATGTCGCCCGGGCCACCCTGCATTTTCACGAACGCGTCGTGCAGCAGGGCGACCTTGCCCGCATTGTCGATCGCGGCCGTGAAATAGTGCCAGCCGTTCGATCGATAATTGTCGTGCGCGAAGTCGTGTTCGCGCGTCCACATCAGCTTCACCGGAACGCCGTCGAGGCGTTTGGCGATCGCCGCCGCTTCGATGGAAAACTCGTTGCTCCCGCGCCGGCCAAATCCTCCGCCAAGTCGCGTGATGTGCACCACGAGATTGCTGGAAGGGATTCCGAGGCCCTGCGCCACGAGCTGCACACCGGCGATGGGCATTTGCGTGGGCGTCCACATTTCCATCACGCCGTTCTTGAATTGCGCGGTGCAATTCTGCGGCTCGAGTGTCGCGTGCGCGAGAAATGGATAGTGGTACGCGGCTTCCACGACTTTCGCGTTCTCAGGCAACGCCGCCGGCGGATTTGCTTTCGCGAGCTGCGCGGCTTGCGCGGCCATCTCTGTGCTGCTCTGGCTCGCGACCGGACCCGCGTTCCATTTCACCTGCAGCGCTTTCGTTGCGCTCAACGCATTCCATGTCGAATCAGCGACAACCGCGACGCCCGGCGTGAGTCCGGAAACGCCGCTCAGCACAAACACATCGCGCACACCAGGACGTCCCTTCACTTCATCGACGTTGGCGCTCTCCACCGTTCCGCCGAAGACCGGGCACTTCGTGTACGTCGCGTACACCATCCCCGGGAGCCTGACGTCAATGCCAAAGAGCGGCGCGCCGGTGACGACCTTGTCGTTGTCGACGCCGGGAACACGCGTGCCGAGTAACGTGAAGTCCTTTGGATCCTTGAGCGGCGCGTTGGCAGGCGCCGGCATCGTTGCGGCCTTCGTCGCGAGCGAGCCATAACTCGCTCGCCGGTTCGACTGCGTGTGCACCACAAAACTCTTTTGCGCGATGCACTCGCTTGCGGGAACGCCCCACGTATCGGCAGCAGCGGCAATGAGCATCGCGCGAGCCGTGGCGCCCGCGAGGCGGAGCGGGGCGTAGTTCGCGGTGGTCGACCCGCTGCCCACGGAACTCTGCCGCCCGTACGCGGGATTCCAATCGCCCTGCACGATCTTCACGTCGGTCCAGGCCGCGTCGAGCTCTTCCGCGACAATCATCGGAAGCCCGGTCTTGATTCCCTGGCCCATCTCGGAATTGGGCGCGATGATCGTGATGGCGCCGCTCGGCGCAATACTTACGAAGACGTTGGGTGCAAAATCGGTTGGCGCGGTTTCGGCGAGTGCGTCGTCGGCTCCGAAGCGGACGTACGTGCCGACCAGCAGGCCGCCGCCGAGGAGGGCGCCGGCCTTGATGAATCCGCGACGATCGATTGTGTTCGAGGGGGTACCGGGTGCGCGCGTCATCACTTGCCTCCCTGAGACGACGTGGAAGCGGCCGCGATTTCTGCCGCGCGCTTGATGCCGGACCGGATGCGCACATAGGAAGCGCACCGGCAGAGGTTCCCGTTCATCGCGTTATCGATGTCCGCGTCCGCCGGATGCGCATTCTCCTTGAGCAGCGCGGCGGCCGTCATGATTTGTCCGGCCTGACAGTAGCCGCACTGCGGAACATCGAGCTCTACCCACGCCTGCTGCAGCGGCTGCTTCGCGTCACTGCTCAAGCCTTCGATGGTTACGACGGCGGCGGTGCCGACGGTCGAGACAGCCGTGCGGCACGCGCGCCTCGGCTTGCCGTCAACGTGGATGGTACACGCGCCGCACTGTCCGATGCCGCACCCGTACTTGGTACCGACCAGGCCGAGTGCATCTCGCAGCACCCAGAGCATTGGCGTATCCGGCGCGACATCGACGGAGTGCTGCTGACCGTTCACGCGGAGCGTGTATGTGCTCATGAGCCACGCCCTCCGCGCCCGCCACGCCCCCCCGCGGGCGGCGCACTCGGCGGCGGCGCGTTCGAGCCGGCCCCTCCGCCTGACGACGCGCGCAACAGCTTCTGCCGCTCCGCGTACGACTCACCATCCGTGATCCACTTCGCGGCCGGTTCGCCCTTCAAATAGTGGTTGAACCACTCGAGCTGCCGCTGCTGGTAGTCCATCTGGTTGTTCCGCTGCGCGAGGTTGTGGTTCTCGCCGTTGTACACGAGGTACACGACGTTTTTCCCGAGCCGGCGCGCGAAGTTGTACAGCTCCTGGCTCTGGAACGGATTCACGTTCCCGTCCATGTCACCCTCTTCGAGCAGGAGCGGAATGTCGAGCTTGTCGATCGCGAACACACTCGAGTTTCTGATGTAGGCCTGTGGATCTTCCCAGAACGGCACCTGCAT
Organism: Gemmatimonadaceae bacterium; assembly: GCA_035638155.1. GTDB lineage: Bacteria > Gemmatimonadota > Gemmatimonadetes > Gemmatimonadales > Gemmatimonadaceae > DASRAP01. Next base: position 20,717 of record DASRAP010000280.1, read on the forward strand.
GCGCTCCTGGCCCACCTCGAAGTGCCCCGTCTCGGCGGCGCCGGTGTTGCCGGATGTGTAACCGTAGAAACTGATCAAATCGGTCAGCGGCGCGCCGGCAATGGACGCGGCAAACACGCCGTTGCTATGCGTGGCGAAATAGGCCGACTCGTATCCGCCCCACGAGTGGCCCATCGTGCCGACTTTCTTCGGGTCAATCAAACCGCGAGCCACAACGGAATTCACCGCCGCCGTCACGCACTCGAGCGCGCTTACGCCGGGATCGCGCGGACGGAACGTGATATCCGGCCGCAGCACGAAGTACCCTTCCTGGCTGAACACCTGCGTCGAATACACGGCGCGATCCGACGGCGCCACGTACTGGTGGAAACCGTCCGACAACTTCTCGTAGAAGTACACGACCATCGGATATTTCACGCCGGGCCGGTAATCGGCCGGGTAGGTGAGCATCGCCTGCAGCTGTTGCCCGCTCTTGTTCTTGTACGTGAAGAGCTCCTGCTTGCCCCAGTAGTACTGATCCTGGAACGCGTTCGTGTGCGTCATCTGCTTTGCGCCGTCGAGCTTTGCGCCCACGTACCAGTCTGGCGAGTCCTCATACGCCTGGCGCTGATACGCGAGCACGTCGCTGCTGTCCGCCTTGCGAAGTCCGGTCACCTGTTTGTCGAGCCACACGAGCCGCTCGACCGCGCCGGACGAAAGCCGCGCATATCCGCTCTTCTTCGAGACATCACCCGTGGCCGACAAATACATGGGCTTGGCGAGATCGATCGTGCGTTCGTCGTTGTCGAGCGTCACGCGGCGATACACGGTCGAGTCTTCGCGGCCTTTTGTGAGACGCACGGGATCCGTGCCGTCCACGTTTACGCGCCAGAGATCGTAGCGATCGTAGATCACCACGGACTTCTCTCCCGTCGTCCAGCCGGCCAATCCATACGGCGATCGCTCGGCGGCGGGATGATCATCTTCCATGTTCATGAACGGCACTTTCAGCGTGCCCGTGAGATTCGCCGGCTTGCCGGTGGAAAGGTCGAGCATCATCCACTGGCCGTTCTGCGAATACGCGGCATAGCGCCCTTCGGGGGAGAGCCGTGCCTGGCCGGCGATGCGCGTGATGATTTTCGAGCGCGCGCCCGTCATGAGATCGACCCTGAACACGTCGCGGTAGGGCCGGCCGAACATGCCGTCGCGCTGATAGGGCGCCGCGTCGGTCGTGATCGCGACTCTCTGATTGATCGAGAGATTCACGCCGGGCATCGAGTCGTCGGCGAGACGCACGAACTTGTTCGCGTCGATGTGCCACACCGCGAGCTGCGTGCGTGTGCGTTCCTGCGCGGCCTGCAATCGCTGCTGGGTGTACTGCCGCACGTCTTTCGCGTGCCAGACTTCTACGTTCGCCGGCCCAGGCCCCCTGTCCCCAGTTCCGCCGGTCCCCCTGTCAGCCGGCCGTTCTTCACGCGAGCCGATGCCGACGAAGATCGCGCTGCCGTCGTCGTTCCACTGTGGGAACTGGTACGGCGACACGCGCATCCCCTGGGGAAAACTCCTGTCCACGCCGAAGTCGTACACGCGCACCTTTGTCGCCGGATTCGAGGCGCCGCGCCACGCGAGCACCACGAACCCGGTGTCGGCGTAGGCGGTGTCCGTTCGCGAGCGATACGCAAGCAGGTCGTCGCTCTTCCTGCGCCAGAGGAGATCGGAGTAGCGCGCTTCGCCCGTTTCGAGCGCACGAAGCGTCCCGGTTGAGGCGTCGAGCACCTGCACGCCGTTTCCGCCGCGACCGTCGACGTCGATCGTCATTGCGAGCGCGGCGCCATTCGGGCTCCACGCGTAGTCGGCCACACCGCCGAGTGTGAGGTCGGCGCGGTCGCCCGCGATTGCGTGAATGACGAGGTCGGCACCGCGGCTCGACCGGTTGCCGGACGAGGAGCGGCGAAGCGCCATGAACCGCTGATCGCCGCTCAGGCTGTAGCCCTGGGCTTCAGGGATCGAGGTTTGCGTGCCCGACTGCAGATCGAGAATCACGAGATGACTGCGGGAATCGCCTGACGCAGCAGCACCTCCGGCCCGTCCGCCACGACCGCCGCGCCCGCCGCGCCCTTCGCCACCCTCAGCCGAGGGATTCACGCTGTAAATGAGGTACCGGCCATTCGCCGTGAACTCGGCGCCGCTTCCGCCGCGCACCGTCCGCGACGAGTCGTCGCTCACCATCTGGTAGTGCAGCTCGCTCCCGCCAGATGCGCGCGAGATGGTGTAGGCGAACCATTTCCCGTTGGGCGAGAGCGTCACACCTCCCGCCGTTTCCCATTTGCCGTAATCGGCGCGCGTGAGGTGCTGCTTGCCACCATCGGCTGCAATTGGAGGAGCGGTGTTTGCACGCTGTGCCTGGAGCAGCGAGAGGGGCAGGCAGAATGCGGCGAGCGCCGCGCGGGTGGAACGCGTCACAGGGACCTCTGGGGTGGGCTTTCGGGCTCTTCTTCTATATAACAGAACTGGCCGACACGCGGTGGCGGCACGGCCGGAGCACCGCACGGGAGCGCCGGCCCCGCCGAACCGGGCGAAAGAGCAGTGCTCAGCGCCAGAGGGCGGAGAAGCGTTTTCCATGCGATATTCCCATGTCCTCCATGGAGCTTTGCATGCGCGCCTTTCTCCGCCCGCTCTGGCTGGTTGCAGCCGTTTTGCCCCTCGCCGCCTCCGCGCAGGGTACCGCCGCGGACTACGCCCGCTCCGAGCAGCTTGGGCAACGGTTTCGCGATCTGGTCACCGGCGTGGCGGACCGGCCGGAATGGATTGCCGGATCGAACAAGTTCTGGTATCGCGTCTCGGTAAAGGGCGGCTACCAGTTCATGGTCGTCGACGCGACGGCGAAGACGAAAGCGCCGGCCTTCGACCACGAGAAGCTGGCCGCCGCGCTCGGCAATGGCGCAACGGCGCTCACGCTGCCCATGACGACTATCAATCTCGATACCGCGGGCGTGCTCAGATTCAACGCCGGCGCGACGCCGTGGCGCTGCACGCTGACTGATTATCAGTGCGCCCGCGTCGAGACTGGAGCTGGTGCCGCAGGCGGCGGACGTGGTGGACGTGGAGGTCGGGGTCGCGGCGATGCGTCGCCGGCCGCGCAACTGCCGCCGCAGTCGCCGCTGGTACAGGACGTCGATGTGCTCGGACAGGCAATTCCGTTCGAGGGTCCGTGGGATATCGATGACCAGATGAGCCCGCAGCAGGTCGCGCAGCTCGCTCCGCTCATTCAGAGCTGCCCGAACAACGGCGGTGGGCGCGGGGGCGGTGGTGGCGCCGCGGCTGCCGATTCGACGACGCCTCCCTGCTATTCGCCCGATTATCTCCTCGAGGCGTACATCCAGAACCACAACATTTTCATCCGCCCGGCGCCGCCGAACGCGAAGCAGTCCACGGCGGATCGTGCAAATGGTCGTGGTGTTGCGCAGGTCCCGACACCCGGCGCGGGCGGTCGTGCGGGCGCCGGTGGGGGTCGCGGAGCCGGCGGACGGGCGGGTGGCGGCGCTCCTGCCGCCGCACCGGGTTGGCAGCTTTCGTGGGACGGATCCGAGGGTTCGCCGTACACGCGCCAAGGAATTCGCTGGTCTCCTGATGCGAAGCGCATTGCATCGCTCCGGGTTACGCCCGGGTACCGCCGCATGGTTCGGTACGTGGTGTCGTCGCCCGCCGACCAGTTGCAGCCGGAGTACATGGAACGCTACTACCAGAAGCCGGGCGATGTCGTGGATTTCCGCGAGCCCGTGATGTTCGAAGTCGCGTCAAAGAAGGAATTCAAGATCGATCCCGCCCTCTTTCCGAACGCGTATCAGCTCTCCGTGCCGCAGTGGCACACCGACAGCCGCGGATTCACGATGGAGTACAATCAGCGCGGCCACCAGGTGTATCGCGTGATCGAAGTCGACACGCTGGGCAAGGCGCGCACGCTGATCGATGAAACGTCAAAGACCTTCATCGATTACACGGGTCCGAGTGACGCACTCGGAACGGGTGGCCGGAAATGGCGCGTCGACGTCAACGATGGCCGGGAAATCCTCTGGATGTCCGAGCGCGACGGCTGGAGCCATCTCTACTTGTACAACGGGCTCACGGGGCAGGTGAAGAATCAGATCACCAAGGGCGCGTGGCGCGTGCAGAACGTGCAGCGTGTCGACACGCTCAAGCGGCAGATCTACTTCACCGCCACGGGGACTTACGCGGGCCAGGATCCGTACCTCTATCACTCGTACCGCGTCAACTTCGACGGCACCGGCCTGACCGCGTTCACGAAGGAAGACGGCACGCACACCGTCACCTTCAACAACGACACGACGATGTACGTGGACAGCTGGCAGCGGGTAGATCTGCCGCCAGTGACGGTGCTCAAGCGGGTCGCGGATCAAAGCGTGGTGATGGAGCTCGAGAAGGGAGACGAGACCGCACTTCGCGCCGCCGGCTTCAAGGACACGGAAGTGTTCACGTCCAAAGGGCGCGACGGCACGACGGACATCTGGGGCATCGTCGTCAAGCCGACGAACTTCGACCCGTCGAAGAAGTATCCCGTCATCGAACAGATCTACGCGGGACCGCAAGGGTCATTCGTGCCGAAGACGTGGAGTACGGGCGGCGCGACGCGCACGCTCGCAGAGCTCGGCTTCGTTGTCGTGCAGATCGACGGCATGGGCACGACGAACCGTTCGCGCGCATTTCACGACGTGGCGTACAAGAACCTCGGCGACGCGGGATTCCCCGACCGCATTCTCTGGATGAAGGCGTACGCCGCGAAGAATCCGTGGTTCGACATTTCACGCGTCGGCATCTATGGCACGTCAGCCGGCGGACAAAACGCGCTTGGCGCGCTCCTCTTCCATCCGGAGTTCTACAAAGTCGCGTTCAGCGCCGCGGGGTGTCACGACAACCGCATGGACAAGATCTGGTGGAACGAGCAGTGGATGGGATGGCCGCTCGGCCCGGAGTACGCGGCGTCGTCGAACATGGAGAACGCGTCCAGGCTGCAGGGAAAACTCCTCCTCGTAGTCGGTGAGCTCGATACGAACGTCGACCCGTCGTCGACGATGCAGGTGGTGAATGCGCTCATCAAGGCCAACAAGCAGTTCGATCTGCTCGTGATTCCCGGCGCCGATCACACCAACGGCGGACCGTACGGCGTGCGCAAGATGACGGACTTCTTCGTCCACAATCTCCTCGGCACGGAACCGCCGGACAGAAACGTCTCACCGGCCCCTGTTTCACCAGCGGTCAACGGGCCGCGAGGCGGGCGATGAGAGAGGGCCGAAGGGCCGAAGGGCCGAAGGGCCGAAGGGCACGGCGGTTTCTCACCGCGATTGTCGCCAGCGCTGTCATCCTCACGGCGGTTCACGTCGCCGGCGCGCAACCAGCGGCGAAAGCGGCGATTCCTGCGCGGTTTACTGATGCCGAGTTCTGGAAGTTCATCGTCGACAACTCGGAGCCCGAGGGTTCGTTCACGTCGGAGAATCTCCTGTCGAACGAGACCGGCTATCAGATGGTGATTCCGGCGCTCCTCAAGGCGCCGCGGACCAACCGGATCTATCTCGGCGTCGGGCCCGAACAGAACTTCACCTACATCAACGCGCTCAAGCCGAAGATGGCGGTCATCTTCGACATTCGCCGCGGCAATCTGCTCGGGCACTTGTTGTACAAGGCGCTGTTCGAGCTTTCCACCGATCGCGCGGACTTTGTGTCGCGCCTGTTCGGCAAGCCGCGCCCGAAAGGCCTCGATTCAACGTCGAGCGCGAGCGCCATCATGGCGGCGTACTGGGATGTCTGGGGCGACAGCACGTTGTACGAAAAGAACTATCGGGACATCACCGAGCAGTTGCTGCGCAAGCACGGGTTTGCGCTTTCCGCGCAGGACACGTCGCGCATGTGGTGGATTTACAATCAGTTCTACTCCAACGGGCTCACGCTTACCTACACGTCGAATAACGGGCGGAACGGTCCGTCCGGAATGCCGAACTACCGCGAGATCACCACGGCGACCGACGGCCTCGGACACAACCTCGGCTTCCTGGGCAGCGAAGCAAACTTCCGCTACATCAAGGATCTCGAGACGAAGAATCTGATCATTCCTGTCGTCGGAAACTTCGGCGGCAGGACGGCAATCAAGTCCGTCGGCGCCTGGCTCAAGGAGCACGACGGCGTCGTGGCAGCGTTCTACGCCTCGAATGTCGAGCAGTATCTGTTTCAGGACGGCATCGCGTGGAACTACTACGACAATGTCAGCACGCTGCCGATCGACTCGAACAGCGTGATCATTCGGTCCGTGGGCGGTGGCCGGGGAATGAATTTCTATGGTGGCAGCGGGATGCGCGGACCGAACCTCATGTGTCCCATCCGGCGATTGCTCGAGGCGAATGCGGCCGGGCGCATCGGTCAATACGGCGACATCTTCAACTACTGTGAGTGACGAGAGGGCTAGAGGGCTAGAGGGCTAGAGGGCTAGAGGGCTAGAGGG
>DASRAP010000281.1:0-4386 GCA_035638155.1 Gemmatimonadaceae bacterium
GGGTTCACGAGCAGAAAGTTCACGTTCGACTCGGCAAAGCTGTATCCGCCGAGCAGCGCGATGGCGAGCAACATCCCCGCAGCGCCGAGTGCGAGCCCGGCGGAGCCGGAGGCGGCGGCAACCGTGACCACCGCCAGTCGCCCGCTGAAGAGCGCGAGCGCCACCAGCACCAAGGCACACGCACATCCTGCAGCGAGCATGCGGCGCGTGGACGGTGCCCGTGCGCTCGTCCATGGAGAGCTCTCCGGCACCGAGACCGATGACGAGTCAACGAACGGGGTGCTTTTGAGCTGCGTGTGATCCACGAGGGTGGCAAGCGCGGTGCGGTTCGCGGCCGCGTCCCACATCGTCACCGGTCGGTCGACTTCGGCGTTCCCCAATTCGGCGACGAAATCGGCCACGACGCCAAGCACGGCGTCGCGGCGCGCGCGTTCGCGAAACGTCAGCGAGTCCGTTTTCTGGCCGGCACGGCGGAGCGCTCCGTCCGCTGCGCGATCGATCAGGTCACGGATCTTCGTTGTGCAGTTGTTCACGCGATAGTCATAGAGATATTCACGCGTACTGTGCCGAAGATCGCGCGCAAGGGCGCGCAACAACTCCAGTTTCCCGGCCGTGCCCAGAGCAAGCCACTGCAGCTCGACGCTGCGGCCGGCCGTCGCGAGCCTCCTGAACTCGGCGCGCGCGTCCTGGGCGTAGGCAAACGCGAGCGGACGCCCGGAGAGCACGTTCCGCCACGTGGCGCGCGAGGATACAAAATTGCCGTAGTCGTAGAGCTCCCGTTGCCCCGTCGCCCGGTTGGCAACGAGCAACGCCGTGTGCCCAAATCGCTGATTGAGATGCGGACCCGGACCGATGGTGACGAGCGCGATGACCGATTGTTCGGCCTCACGTGTGTGTGCCTCCTCGTTCTGAGCCGCAGCCGCGCGGGCGAGCACGCCGGCAATGAGGAGAGCCCGTAGCATTATCGGACGCGGTTCGCGATCACCATCGCGGCGGCCATGCCAGCAATTGCCGGCGTGGCGAGCGCAAGCACGCGCCAGTTGTCCTGATCAAAGGACGGAATCGCCTTGAGTGCGACTCCCAGAATTGCCAATACCGCCGCACACACCCACGTCTTCGTGACTTGCGCCGCCGACGCTGGGCGTCCGCGCGCGAACGCAATGCCAAAGGGCACAGCGAGAAGCAGGACCGGAGACACGGCGATGAGATTCTCGTTGTGCGCCGCGAAGCTGTAATCCGTGAACAGCGCAAGGATCATGAGCGCCATTGCGGGGAATCCAAGGGCGATGCCCAGCACCGCGCTTTCCGCACCCAACAGTGTCCGCGCGGCGCGCGACCCGCGCCTCACCGACGACGCGAGCGAGAGAGCGACGGCTGCGAGCGCGCACCCGGCGAGCAGAAATACGGTGCCGGCGCCCATATGCTCCGCCGCCGGTGGTCGCGCGGCCGAGAACTGCACGTCGCGCACGAGCGGCCGGTGCGACGGGCCGACTACTGCCTGCCCGACGAGCGCGCTCAAGCCGTCAGGAATCGCTGCCGCGCTCCACGAGTCGAGCGCGTGGTCAATCTCGTTGTTGGTGAACAGCTCGATGAAGAATTGCGTTGCGAAGCCGAGCTCGGCCTGGGGGCGCAGCGTGTGGCGCACGGTCGCGGGCCACGGCGCTTGGCCCGCGACGCGCAGCGCACCGGCGGTGACGGAATCAATGAGGGCGCGCGGGCGGGTGGTGCAGTTGTCGGAGAGATACCGATAGACGAAATACCGGCGGCCGGGGCGCAGATCGCGTTGCAGCATGCGAAGCAGGCGAAGGCGCGCGTCTGCCGGCAAGTCGAGGTACTGAAGGCGCACTGACCGGCCGCGTGCCCCGGCCGCCGCGAACACCGCACGCGCATCCGTCGACGATGCTTCCGCGACCGGGTTCCCTGTGAGCTCGCCGCGCCACGCGCCGGGGCCCGCGGCGGGAAGCCCATAACTGAACAGCCGCTGCGCGCCAGTCGCGTGATCGACGACGAAAATCGCGGTGTGGCCAAACCAGTTGTCGAGTCCCGGGCCAGGGCCGAAGGTGGCGAGGGCAATGTCGAGCGAGCTCCCCCCTCCCGAGTCCGGCGGCGCATTCTGCAACGCGACCAGCAACAACACATGACCCATCATCACCACAAACTCGTGAACCCGTCCCGTTAACCGTTCGCCAGAGCCCTTTCACCGCAAAACCGTTGGTGCGGCGGACCGTGCGTTCTAACGTAGTCGCATGACGACATCTCTCAAGCTTGCTGTGCCGCTCACGCTGATTGCCGCGTCGGCGAGCGCGCAAGCCGCGCCGCCGATTCGCCATCTCGGCCCCGCGATCGCCGCGACAACCGAGCCACTGGGCCTCCCGCTCGGCGGTCGTCGGCTAAGCGATGGACGCCTGATCGTCGATGATGCGCAGCGGCGGCGGCTCCTGATGTTCGATTCGACGCTCGCGCGGGTGACCGTGCTTGCCGACAGCGCGCCGGGTGCGCCGCTCAAGTACGGCCCCAATCCGGCGCCGATCATCGGGTACCTCGGGGATTCCACGCTGTTTCTCGACGCGCCGGCCCGCGCATTCATCGTGCTGGATCCGAGCGGCAAGCAGGCGCGAGTCGCCGCCGTGCCGAAGGCCACAGACGTGCTCTGGTTCAATGGCACGCGCGCGTTCGCGGACCCGCAAGGCAGAATCGTGTATCGCGGGGGCCCGATCGGGAATCCCACCAAGGACACGGGGCAAAAAATCGTGGTGATCCGGTTGCCGGATTCCATCCCCGTCGTGCGCGCGAGCTTCGAGACGCGAACGGTGGACACTGCCGCGCGGCTCAAGCTTCCCGTCGTGCAGGAAAACCAGAACGTCAAACAGCCCGAGGGCGGATCAAAGCAGACCGTGATGCTTTTCGGTGCGTCGTGGGTCGACGATTGGACCATGACGTCCGATGGCTTCATTGCTGCCGTGCGCGGACACGACTATCACATTGACTGGACCGGCCCGGACGGCGTGCACACGTCGACGCCGCGAATGCCATTCGACTGGCAACGCGTGGAGGAGGCGGAAAAACGGCGGGTCGCCGATTCTGCCGCGAAGGAAACGCAGGATTTTCTCGACAAGACGAAAGCGCAGCCCGAGCGGCTCCGGCCGGACGGCACACCCGCACCGCGCATTGCGGCGCGCGCCGACATGCTGACCGGCTCGCTCCAGGTCATGTCGCCCGACGCGGTCGCGGTCGCCGCGCCGCTCGACCGAATCCCCGACTATCACCAGCCGTTTCGTGCGGGTACAACCCTGGCGGACAGAAACGGCAACGTGTGGATCCTGCCGGTCACGACGACGCGCTCAACGGGCGGACTCGTGTACGACGTGGTGAACCGCGCAGGCACGATCGTCGAGCGCGTGGAGCTTCCCCCAGAGCGAAGCATTCTGGAATTCGGGCCCGGGGACGTTGTCTATTTGATGCAGAAGCTTCCCGATGGAGTCTTTCGCGTCGAACGACGAGCCATTCTGCGAAAATAGAATAGGTTTCGCAGCATGAACGCTGCGCGCCCACCGCGGCTCGACTGGCGGGTCGCCTTCATCGCGGCGACGGTGCTGGTGATTGTGTTCGCGGCGCTGTCGCTGTCGGTCAACGTGCCGCGCGGCGGCAACCTTGTCACCACTGTGCGCCCGCAGCTCATCATGTGGGGCCTCTGGCTGCTGCTTCTGCCGCTTGTCATGGCCGTGTCGCGGCGCGTGCAGGCAATCGGCGTGTTCTCGGCCAAAGGCGTGCTCATCCACATTGTGGCGGGTGCGACGCTGTCGCTCGTGCACGCGGTCGTGTGGGGCGTCATTCGCTGGTACACCACCGTGCCGGCGTCGCGGGATCTCGGCAAGGCCGTCGCGGTGATGGTGTCGTTCCTCTACGGCGGCGATCTCTTGCGGTACGTCGTGATCATCGCCGCGTACCACGCCATCGCGTACCGGAGCGAAGCCATGGAGCGACGGGTCGAGGAAGAGCGGCTGACGGCGCGCCTCGCACAGGCGAGGCTCGAAGCGCTCGAGGCGCGTCTGCATCCGCACTTTCTGTTCAATGCACTCAACACCGTGGCGTCGCTCATTCGCACCAACCCCGATGCGGCGGTTTCCGTCGTCGAGCACCTGGGCGAGTTGCTGCGGGTGGCGCTGCACGCGGAGCCTGGACGCGAGGTCACCCTCGCGGACGAGCTCCAGCTGACGGAGCAGTACGCCGCCATTCAGCGGGTGCGATTCTCCGACCGTCTCTCGATCGAAGTGCACGCGCCTTCGGACACGCTCGCGGCACGGGTCCCGCAACTCATACTTCAGCCGCTCGTCGAAAACGCGATTCGCCACGGCATTGCCCCACGTGAGGCGCCGGGCACGGTGC
>DASRAP010000282.1:0-2651 GCA_035638155.1 Gemmatimonadaceae bacterium
CGCCAAGGATCAGACGTATTTCCTCTGGGGAATCGATCGCGCCGTCCTCACGCGAATGCTGCTGCCGGTCGGCGGGCTCACCAAGGCGGAGACGCGAGCCCTCGCGAGCGAGCTCGGGCTCAATCACGTCGCCGCGAAGCCGGAGAGCCAGGAGATCTGCTTCGTGCCCGACGGCGACTACGCGCGGGTGCTCAGCCAACGGCTCGGCGCAGATCATCCCGCCTTGTCACGCGGCCCCATTCGCAGCACCGATGGCGAAGTCGTCGGCGAGCACGATGGATACGCGCGCTTCACCGTCGGCCAGCGGAGACGCCTTCCGGGCGGACATGCGGAGCCCATGTACGTCGTCGAGATCCTTCCGGAGGAGCGCGCGGTCGTGATCGGCCCCCGCGATGCACTCCTCGGCCGCGGCGTCGTGGCGCGCGAAGTCAACTGGCTCGTGGATCCCGCGCCGATCGTGGGAGCGCGCGTGCTCGTGCGCGTACGCCACCGGGCGCCGCTGGTTGGCGGCGACATCATTCGGAGCGACGGTGACGAAATCGAGATCGCGCTCGACGAGCCGATATCAGCGATCACCGCGGGCCAGTCGCTGGTGCTCTACGGCGAGGACGACCGTGTGCTTGGCGGCGGCTTCATCGAAGCCGCGCGCCGCGGGCGCGCTCAGCTTCCTCTCTTCACCGTCACGTAGAAGTTCTCGTCGGCAACGATCGTATCACCGGCGACGGGAACGGTCGCCCACTCTGTTGTCGGCTTGACCAGCACCATCGCGCCGCCCGGGGGACCGACCCGCACGGGCATGTTGAATCCTGGCACGACGTTGGTCCATCGCACCGACATGGCACCGTTCGCGGAACGGTACTCGAGCACCGGCACCATCGTCGTGCGAAGGTACTCGTCAAACACCCTGGAAAAATCGATTCCCGCGTTCCTGCTGATGTACGCCTCGACCTCAGCGCTCGACGCCGTCTTCCGGCCGAACGTGGTCTGCAATCCGTGCAGAATGTTCTTCCACCTCTCGTCGTCGTTGATGATCTGGCGAATGGTGTGCAGCATGCTGCCGCCCTTGTAGTACATGTCGCCTGATCCCTCTTGCATCACGCCATAGGGGCCGATGATGGGCCCGTCGTTCCTGATATTCCGGCGGCTCCCGATGATGTACTTCGCACCGGCGTCCTTCCCGTCCTGGCATTCGGCAAAAACGCCCTCCGCGTAGTTTGCGAAGCCTTCGTGAATCCAATTGTCGGCGACGTCGGTGGCCGTGATGTTGTTGCCCCACCATTCGTGCGCGCTCTCGTGGACGATGATGAAATCCCACTTGAGCCCTTCGCCGGTGGCGGACAAGTCGCGCCCGCGGTAGCCGTTGTGATAGCCGTTGCCGTACGCCACCGCGCTCTGATGCTCCATGCCGAGGTGCGGCGCTTCGACGAGCTTGTAGCCGTCGGCGTACCACGGATATGGTCCGAACCAGCTCTCGAAACACGCGATCATCGCGCGCGCCTGCGGAAACTGCGCTTTCGCCTGCGTGAGATGTTCGGCGAGCGGCCAGAAATCGAGCGTGAGCTTGCCACCGAGCCCCTCGTAGGTCTCCATCCAGTGCTCGTACGTGCCCGCGTTCACCGAGATTGCGTAATTGTTGATCGGGCTCGTGACGAACCACTCGAACGACGTCGTACCGTCGTTGTTGTGCACCGTGCTGCGCAGGCGTCCGTTCGAGACATCGACCATCGGATCCGGCACGGTGATCACGACACGCTGACTGTCGGGTTCATCGGCTTGCTGATCCTTGTTCGGCCACCACACGCTCGCGCCCAGCCCCTGGTTGGCAGTCGCAACCCATCGATTGCCGGAGCTGTCTGATCGCCAGATAAAGCCGCCGTCCCACGGCGGATTCTTCGCCGCGCGCGGCTTGCCGTGGAAATACGCGACGACGTTTCCCGTGCGCCCGGCAACCTGTGGCTCACCCAGCGTGACGAAGAACGCGTTGCTGTCGCGACGAAACGTGAGGCGGCGCCCGTTCTGCAGCACGCTGTCGAGCTGCATCGGCACCTGCAGGTCGAGCTGCATTTCACTGGCCGGCTTGAGAACACGGTACGTCACGCCATTGAAGCCACTGATCGTGCTGTCCGCCGGATTGACCCGTACGTGCAGGTCATAAAACGCGGCATCCCACCACGCGCGCTGCGGTGTATTCGAGCCGCGCAGACTGTCCGCGTGCGAGAAGCCGCGCGGCGTTTGCGGGGTCTGCGCGGCCAGCGAGCCCGCCGCAATCATGGCGACGATGATGGAGCGCATCGGGAGCAAAAGCAGAGAGTGAGAGGGCGAGAGAACGGGAGAACGAGAGAACGGGAGAACCCTACCATGATACCCTCCTCGGCAGGGAGCAACCGCTGTCGCGCGTGGGCCCGGCGGGGGAACCGGCGGTCCCGCGCCCGCTCGACAACCCTTAACACCGGTGCCGGCCCTGCGTCATCGGTGTTCGACACCGGCGACTCGCGCCGATCCGGCCCGGCGGCGAGATTGCGGAGTCAGCGAAATGCCCACGCGGCGCGTGTTATTTCGTGCCCTTCCTGCCTCACCGAGTCACGCCTTAGGGGATAAGTGCTCGAGACCCTGTTTTCGTTCTTTTTCAAGTATCCATTCCGGGTCTACGA
>DASRAP010000283.1:0-3437 GCA_035638155.1 Gemmatimonadaceae bacterium
CTCTCCTCCGGTTTTCCTTCGGCGCCTCGATTCTCTCGACACGCAACGAAGCTATCTTGAAGCGTGACCGTGTTCCATCGCACCGTCGAGTCGTTCAAGCCGAACGCACGGACCATGCCCGGCGAGATGTACACCTCGCCCGACATCCTCGCGGAAGAGCGCGAGACGATCTTTGCGCGCCAGTGGAACTGCGTGGGACGGTCGAGCGCCATCCCGGGCGCCGGGGATTATTTCCTGCGCGAGATCGCGGGCGAATCGCTGATCATCGTCCGCGGGCGCGACGGCGTAGTGCGCGCGTTCTTCAACATCTGTCGGCACCGCGGAACCCGGCTCTGCCAGGCAACGTCGGGGCAGTTCTCCGAAACCATCCAGTGCCCGTACCATGCCTGGACCTACACGATCGACGGCCGGCTGATCGGCGCGCCGCACATGCAGGGCGCGGAAGGCTTCGACAAGAAGGACTATCCGCTGCACGAGGCGCGCGTGGCCGAATTACACGGTTTCCTGTTCGTGAACCTGGAGTCGTCGGCGCCTCCCTTCGAACGGACATTCGCGCCCATGCTCGAGCGTTTCGCGCGGTACAACCTTGCCGAGCTCGAGGTCGGCCATCGCGCGCGCTACGATGTGAACGCCAACTGGAAGCTCGTGTTCCAGAACTACTCGGAGTGTCTGCACTGTCCGACCATCCACCCCGAGCTCAGCAACGTGCTGCCGTACCAGAGCGGCGCGAACGACCTCACTGAAGGGCCGTTTCTTGGCGGCTACATGCAGATCACGCCGCCAAACAGGAGCGCGACCATCACTGGACGCGCCTGCGGGCGTTACGTGAATCCGGCGCTGAGCGACGATGAACATCAGCGGGCGTTCTACTACTCGCTCATGCCGAACATGCTGCTCAGCATCCAGCCCGATTACGTCAACTACTACCTGCTCACGCCGGTCGCGGTGGACCGCACGATGGTGGAATCCGAGTGGATGTTTGCCAAGGGCGCGACTGCTGACGCGGAGTTCAATCCGGCCGACGCGGTGGAATTCTGGGATGTGACCAACAAGCAGGACTGGGACATCGTCCAGCGCAGCCAGCTCGGCATTTCGTCGCGACGTTATGCGCCCGGACCATATTCACCGCGCGAGAGCATTCCCGCAGCGTGGGATCGCGAGTATCTGCGAATGATGGGGCGGTAGCTATTTCTTCTGCAGCGCTGCGTCCATCTCGCGATACGCTGACGCGAGCCGGTCCACTTCGATACCAAGCTCTTTCGCCGCCGAGATGTCGCGCGTGATTCCTTCGGGCGTGCTCGTCCCCGCGCGCAAGCGGAGAAGGTCGAGCCGAAGGTTCTCGAGCGACGTGACGACCTCGGCGAGTGACCGTTCGGCTTTGCCGCGCGATTCCGCGATGTCGGCGTGGAGCCGCGCCTGCTTGCCTTCCGTACCACTGCGCGCCGGTTGATTGTTCGCTTCCATCAGCGTCGCATCGAGCGAGTCGATGCGCGCCCGAATGTTGCGAGCACGCTCCTCGAGCGCGCGGACCACGCCGGGCACGTCTCCCATCGATTGCCGGACTTCCTTGGGAAACGAATCGAACAGCGCCTCCGCGGACATGGCGATCGCCATTTCCGTCGGCCGGTTTTCCGCCATTGCCTGCCGCTTGAGGTTCAGCGAGGCGACCGAGGCAAGCATCTTTCCGCCGCGGCCCTTCCAGAACTTCATCATCAGGGACTCGCTGCCTTTCCGCATGCGGCGCCACTGCGAGGACACAATGGTGGCGAGCGTCCCCAGGTAGCCGCCGGCGAATGCGACGCTGAGCGATACGTCGCGCGGCATACCCGGAAACAGGAGTGACACAACCCCAAGCGCTCCCAGGCTCAGGCCGCCAATCGATGCGGCACGGAACACGAGCTCGATCCGGCTCGGCTTCTCGCCGTAACTGTAGAGAAACTCCTCGCGCTTGCGTGCGTGCGCCATTCTGAGCGCGACGATGATGTCGTCGGGCCCATAGCCAAGCGACATCAGGCGACGGAGCCGCAATGTCACGACCGCGAAGGGTACCGCCATTGCAACCCCGATCGCCGCGAGCATGCCAGCGGCAGACACGCCCGCATGACCCTCGCTCGTTCTTGCGAGGAGGCCCATGATGGTGGGCAACATCATCGCGGGCGGAAGGATGATCGGCACCATCTTGCGCCGGTCAAGGAACACGCGTAGCGGAACGGGGACTTCCGGGCGCGAGTCGGTGGCCGGGGCGAGCGCGTCGGCCAGCGCCTCACCGGTGGCAAACCGCGAAGGGGGACTCTTCGCGAGGCAGCGCTCGATGGCATGCACGAGAGCGTGCGGCGCGCCTCTCGCCGCGGGCGCAAGCGGGGCGGGAAGCTGCGTGAGCTGCTGCGCGAGCACCGCCTGCGCTGACGATGATGTGAAGGGCGGGGCGCCGGTGAGCGCGAAATAACCGACGAGTCCAAGTGAGTAGAGATCACTGCGCCCATCGACCTGCTCCGCGGCGGCCTG
Organism: Gemmatimonadaceae bacterium; assembly: GCA_035638155.1. Lineage (GTDB taxonomy): Bacteria > Gemmatimonadota > Gemmatimonadetes > Gemmatimonadales > Gemmatimonadaceae > DASRAP01. Next base: position 2,506 of record DASRAP010000283.1, read on the forward strand.
CTCGGGGCTCATGTATTCCGGGGTGCCGAGGACCTCGCCGACTGCCGTTTCACCCGTGCTTTGCGTGAGGCGTGCGATGCCGAAGTCGGTGACGAGCGCGCGCGCGGTGCCCTTTTCGAGCAGAATATTTGCCGGCTTGATGTCACGGTGCACGATCCCCTGTGCGTGCGCGTACGCGAGCGCCCAGGCCACCTCACGCATGATGCGCGTCGCCTCGTGCGGTGGCAGCGGTCCACGCGCCGCCACGCGTTGCGCCAGCGTTTCGCCGTCCACGAATGCCATCGTGTAGAACACGAAGCCGTTGACGTCGTCGACGCTGAAGATGGGGACGATGTAGGGATGCGAGAGGCGCGCGGCCATGCGCGCTTCGCTCATGAAACGCTCACGAAGGCGCGGCTCAGCGGCGAGATCGGGGGGCAACAACTTGATCGCGACCTGGCGGTCGAGCTGCACCTCGCGTGCGAGATACACCACCCCCATGCCGCCGCGGCCCAGCTCGCGCACGAGCGAGTAGCGCCCGGCGATCGCCTGCTGAAAGGCGAGGAAGAGCGCGTCGATCCGCGAGATGTCGGTGAGGGCGGTCATGAAGCCGGATGCAGTCCAGCAAATTACGCTCTTGCGTGGATACGTGTTTCGCCCCAGCGTGCAGCGCGACCGGACTCCGGACAGTGACCGTGGCCTCGACCGAACATCGCGAAGAGCATTTCACCGCGAGCGACGCGGTGCGCGACATCGTCATCGGCATGGCCGATGGCCTGACCGTGCCGTTCGCGCTTGCCGCGGGTCTGACGGGCGCCATCACGCAATCGAGCCTCATCGTGACCGCCGGCTTCGCCGAGATCGCGGCGGGTTCGATCGCCATGGGGCTTGGCGGATATCTCGCGGCGCGGGGCGATGCGGATCATTACGCGCACGAGCTCGCCCGCGAGCAG
>DASRAP010000284.1:0-13794 GCA_035638155.1 Gemmatimonadaceae bacterium
CGCTCGGCCAGCACCGAGAGAACAAGCGAGGGATCGGCTGTGACGCTTGCGCCCGCACCGGTGACGACGCTGTCGCGTGCGATGACCATCCCGCGCACCGATGAAAGGCTTCCGGTGATCACCAGAGGAGCAATGACGAGTCCGCGCGCGGAATATCCGGTCGGAATGACTGCGACGCGTGTGGCGCGCCAGATTCCGGTGACACCTTGATCGGTGCGGATCTCGACCGAGTCGCCGAACGCGGTCGGCACGACGTTCGCCGCGAGCGCGCTGTCGTATGCCGTGATGATTGTCGCGGGCGCGAGGACGACCGAATCGGCGCACGACCCCTTGTCTGCAACGCCCGGCGATGCCGGCCGCACCACGCCGGTCATGATCGCCGCGCAGGGCGGAGCGACCGGCGCCCACGCGCGCGCGACCTCGGATACCACGGGCGTGCCGTTCGCGCTGATCGCCGCCCGATACCACGATCCCGAAATGAGCGACACCGCGGCCGTCGTGTCCGGCGTCCAGAGCGCGAACGTGTGACCGTCGAGCTCGATCCGCGCGTGGTGCGCGAGCAGCGCGTGCAATCGCGCGCGCAACATTGTGCGATCGTTCGCGGCCTGCGCGTTCCCGCGGACCTGGACCGATGCATGCGTCGCGTCCACGGCCGACGCGTGGGCGAGCGCCGCAAGCGCGGCGAGAATCACGAGAGCGGCGAGCGCGATGAGCAGCGCGATACCGCGGCGCCGTGCGCTCACGGCGGTACCACCACGGACACCGAGCGCGTAGCCGTTCCGGACGCGGCGGTGATGCTCACGCGTTTCGCGCCCGACGAAGAATCGATCGTGATGCGGAGTCCGGCGGGAGGCGCGGACAGTGGCCCCGCAATGGGTTGCGCCGCGTCGCACTTGAGTGGCGCGCCGCTGCACGCGCGCTCTCCGAGCCACCACAATCCTTCACCGCCCTTGTAAAGCATGAAGCGCAACCGGCGCGTCGTGCGCACGAGCGGTGCGGCGCCGAACGCGGCGCCCGCCGCGAGCTTGAGCGTGTGATGACTCGCCGCGCACGGACCACCGGGACCGAGCGCGCGCACCAGCACCACGCGCCGCGCGACCCACGCGCCGGACGCGTCGCCGAGCTCGGCCGTGTCCGCGGTGTCCGGCGACGCTTCCCACCAGGCCGCGCTCCCCGAGTCCGGCACGACCACGGAGTCCGCGGCGGCCACGCACGCCACGGCGATGCCGACGGTGGCGCGAAGCTCGAGGGCCGTGTCCGCGCGTACCGTCAGCGAATCCGTGCCCGCGGCGCGTGCGAGCGCGGACGTGAGCACGGCGAGCGCTTCGTCGACGGCAACGTCGCGCTCGAGCGCGTCGGCGCTGCGCTGCTCGGCGCGCCGCTGCGTGATCACCGTCCGCGCGAAGATTCCCGCGAGCACCGCGCCGATGGTGAGCACCACGAGCAACTCGACAAGCGTCGTTCCGCTCCGGACCACGCATCTCATGCGCATGGGACCTCCACGCGCAGCGTGCTCACGGTTCCGCGGTGCTGCGCCTCGAGCGTGACGCGCACGATGGAATCCACGCGCTGCGCAGTCCATCGGACGTCGACACCAGCGACGGTTGCCGCGCCGCCCGTGATGGCGGCGCACGGCGTGGCGAAGAGGTTGGCGCCGGTGGACTGCAGCGCCGCGACAGCCTGGCGACGCGCATGCGCGAGATTGCGCGTGCGCGCCGCGAAGGCTATCGCGGCCGCGCTCCCGAGCGCGCCCACGGCAAAGACCATGAGCGCAACGAGCAATTCGACGGTGGAAACGCCATGACGTGATCGCATGGCGCGAGTGTAGCACGCACTCCGTTCGGGTGCGTCACCAAAAAACCGCAGATATCAGCGAAAGAACGCGCGCTAGCTCAATTGCATCTGCTGTCGCCCGCCGAGCGGCAGCATGAGATGAAACGCCGCGCCGCCTTCGCGTGCCCGCTGCACCCAGACGACGCCGTCGTGTGAATCGACGACGCGCTGCACGATGGCAAGACCGAGTCCGGTTCCGTGTCCCTGGTCCTTGGTCGTGTAGAACGGATCGAACACGCGCGAGGCATCGGTGGGGTTGATGCCAGGGCCGCTGTCCGCGATGACGAACTTTGCGACGGGCAGATCGCCACCGTGCGTCGCGCGCCACGATGCGAGGCGCGCGTTCTCGGTGCGCTCGGCCGATGCACTCGCCGCGTCGCCGGAGCGGCGCCGCGGAGGCCGGGCCACGGTCTCCGCGGTCGCCGCTCCGGCGTAGACGGCCAGCGTCCCCTTCGACTGCATTGCGTCAATAGCGTTGAGCAGCACGTTCACGAACACCTGTTCGAACTCGTGCGGGTTGCCCATCATCGCGAGCGGCGCGTCGGCAATACTCGACTGTACGTGCACCGTCCTGAACACGCCCTGCTCCGAGAGCAGCTGCACGGCTTGCCTGAGCGACGCGGCCGCATCGAACGGCGCTTCCGGCACCGGGCGTGGCCGCGCAAAATCGAGAAGTCCCGTCACGATGCGGTCGACACGCTCGACTTCGCGCTCGATGCCGGCGAGCGCCGCCGTCGCCTCGGCGGAATTGCCCGCGCGCGCGCGCAAGACGTGCGTGTAGTTCGCGATGCCGGTGAGCGGATTCCCCACCTCGTGCGCGACGCCCGCCGCCATGCGACCAATGCTCGCGAGCCGTTCGGCCTGCGCGATCTCGCGCTTGGCGCCGGCGAGCTCCTCCTCAACGGCGTCGTGGTAATTGCGCAGCCAGGCGCGCCACAGCATCGCACACACCGCGAAGTCGGCGAGCACAATCGCGACCGCAGCGATAATGCGCTCCGCCCCGCCTGCCGGCAGCGGCAAAGCGACGAAGAGCGCGACCGCGGCTGCGATCGCGCCCAGCAGGAGTAGGAGCGACGCGCGTTCCAACCCTGCTGGCCTACTGGGACCGACACGGGGCTGCGTCACGAAACCGTATTTTAACGGGCCAAAGTACAGAGGGGCCAGAGATAGACTCTGGCCCCTCTGTAACGTTGTTGGACAGCGCTTCGTTTACGGACAGATCGGCTGACCGTCTGTGGTCGCGCTACCGCCGTACGTGATGGCGCAGGTCTTGGTGGTCGAGCCATGGCTCGCGGTCGCCGACCAGCCCGTGCCGCTCGCCGCCGTGATCGACACCGACACGCCCGCCGACGCATTGAACTGCGAGCTGCCGAGCGACGTCGTGTAGGTGTTGTGATCGGCGAAATAGGCTTCTTCGGCCGTCGAGAGGTTCTTCAGATCGGACTTCATCGCGGTGACGTACGCCTTTTCCTTCGTGTTCGCGAACTTCGGAATCGCGATCGCGGCGAGAATGCCGATGATGACGACAACGATGAGAAGTTCGATGAGCGTGAAGCCTTTTCGTGAAGCAGCCATGTGCGGACTCTCCGGAGCCGGTGGGGCCGTCACCAATGACAAATCAATGACGACGATCTAACATCTTAGCCCGGAAAACAACGGAGGGCCAGAGGATCACCTCTGGCCCTCCCTTGCTGCTAACCGTCAGATGCTTCGGAACTTACGGGCAGATCGGCTGACCGTCCGTGGTCGCGCTGCCGCCGTACGTGATCGAGCAGGTCTTCGTGGTCGAGCCATGGCTCGCCGTCGCCGACCAGCCCGTGCCGCTCGCCGCCGTGATGGACACCGAGACGCCGGCCGACGCGTTGAACTGCGAGCTCGAGAGCGACGTGGTGTACGTGTTGTTGTCCGCGAAATACGCCTCTTCAGCGGTGGAGAGGTTCTTGAGGTCGGACTTCATCGCGGTGACGTACGCCTTTTCCTTCGTGTTCGCGAACTTCGGAATCGCGATCGCGGCGAGAATGCCGATGATGACGACGACGATGAGAAGTTCGATGAGGGTGAAGCCCTTACGGTTGGACAGCATTTGATCTCCTGTTACGGGTCGTGAGACGGGGGCACGGCAAGTTGGCCTGTGGTGGGGCAAGACTCTTGCCATGCCCTCTGAGACTGGCGAAGTGCTTGGGGCGTAACGTCTTGGAGTTTCCCACACCGAGGCCGGCCACCCCCCTTTCGCGTGAATCGCCATGCAACCTGCAGAATGCGAGGGATGACCCGATTTTCGGCTCTCAAGAGGTGTGCGCGGGGTCAGTGCGCGGGGTCACCGGTCGGGTGAGACCGGCGGCGGAAGCGAGCGGAGAAGTGAGTCCACCGTCGGGCGAAGGGCGTGCGCGGCCGGGAATCCGGCGAGCGCGGCCCGCACCGAGTCGGGGACGCCAATGCCGCTCCACGCCAGCGCTTTGAAAACCTGAGGAGTCGCGGAATCAGGCGCAGCAGCCTGCGCGCGCCGCGCGGCGTCGAGGGTCTCGGTGAAACGCGACGACCGGAATGCGGCGAACGCATGCGCCATGAGCACGTTGTACGACCGAGGGAGGCGCTGTTCGGCCGCGACGACGAGCGAATCGGCGTCGGCGAGCTTGCCGCCGTTCACGGCCGAGTAAATCGCCTCGGACCACGGCACGGGATCGCGGTCAAAGAGTGCGATCGAGCGGCGATACTCCGCCAGCGCCTGGTCGAAGCCGCCATTCCCCGCGTACACGCGCGCGAGCGCCGCGTGCGTCCATGCGCCCTCCGGATGCCGCTGCGCGGCGTCGAGAAAGAGCGCGCGGTTGGATTGCCAGACTGGCGTTCGCGTCCACGTGCGCGCGGCGCCGGCTGCGATAACCACGACACCAGCGGCCACGCCCGCGGCGAATCGTTTCGCGCCGAGCCATTCCACGCAGCACGCGATGAGCAGCACGGCTCCGGCGCTCGAGAGGTAGAGCGTACGCTCCGCGACGATGAGCCCGGTCGGAAGGAGCACGTTCGACACGGGCAGCACCGCGATCGCCATCCAGACGATCGCGAATGTCGCGCGCCGCGAGCGAGAGTGCAGCACGAGCACGCTCGCCACGCCGACGACGGCGAGCGCGGCACCGAGCGCGGCGAGCGGTGCGTTGTCCGGCCACGCGGCTGTGAGGCGCGGCGAATAGTCGGCCGACAGATCGAGGGGGAAAAACCAAAGCCGCATCCACACGGGCACGACGCCGGCCATGGTGAGCGCACGATCTCCAACTGACGTGCCGATCCAGAACGGAGCGGGCGGGGCGAACGCCGCGTGCCGGAACACGACTGCGATCGTGATTGTCCACGCGGCGATCACGCCGGCGTAGGCTCCGTAGAGCGCGTACGGAAACGGTGTCTTGTCGCGGGGCTCACGGAGCAGTACATCGGCCGCAAGCGCGAGCGCCGGCAAGACGATCGCGTTCTCCTTGGCGAGCAGCGCGACCGCGAACGCGAACGCCGCCCATGCGGAGCGGCGCCGGTGCAGCACCAGCGCGGCGAGCACGCCGCACGCCGCCACGAGCTCGCTTCGCCCGACGACATTTGCCACAGCCTCCACGTGCACGGGGTGCGCCGCGAACACGAGCGCCGCGATCAGACTCGCACCCGGGGAGAGCATGGCTCGCGCAAGGCGATACACGAGCACGGTCGCCGCAGCGTGCCACGCGAGGTTGAGCGCGTGAAAGAGTGCCGGCGATCCGCCGCCGATGCTCCACTCTCCCGCAAAACTCGCGATGACGAACGGCCGGTACTGCCCCGATCCTCCCGGCCAGTATGGCGCCGCAAACGCGCGCCAGATGCCGCTCGCGCCATGCACCAGCGGGTTGTGCACGATCACGCCTTCGTCATCGAGCACGAAGCCGTTTCGGAGCGCGTTGATGTACACCAGGATCGCGACCGCGGCAGCCAGCGCCGGCGCCCACTGCATCGGATCGCTGCCGATGCGCTCCGCCGCGGTGCGGCGTGCACCGCCGGGCGCGGTCATTTCCGGATCGAGTCCAGCGCCACGAGCGCACTCTCTGCGCTGAAGAGCCGCGCCCGGAACCACCGCGGATCGTTGCCGTCGATCATGCCAAGACGCGCTTCGTGCCGCGCGGCGCGAAACTGACTTGTCTCGAGCTCGCAGGCGACGATCCCCGCTCGCGAAAGCGGCAGCGTCCCGGCGAGCTCGATCGCCTTCCGGTACATCGGGACGGCGGCGACGCAGAGATGGGCCTGGAGATAACGCGACGCGAGATCCTCGTAGATCTTGTGGTAGCCCGGCATGATGCGAATGGCCATGCGCCATTCGCGCTCGCCGTTGACGAGATCGCCGCGTTCGAAGAGGAGGCCGCCCCACGCGTAGTGCGCGCGGAACGACGTGGGCTCGTCGCGGCGCATCGTGAGAAACACGTCTTCGCTCGAGCGCCAGGTGCGCTGCCGGTCAACGGAGCGCACCGTACCGGCGACGAGCACCACGCCGAGCGCGGCAAGTGCGACGGGCGCGGCGGACGTCGCCCCTGAGAATCGCCGCATGCCCCACGCCACCGCGGTCCCGGCCGCGAGCAGCATGCCCGCGCTCGGCAGATAGAGCGCGCGCTCCGCGAGGAGCACGCCCGACGGGAACACGATGTTCGCCGTGGGGAGCCACGCGATGGCCGCGATCGAGAGGCCGAACGCCGCCGTGGCGTTCTTCCGCCAGGCGACGACGAGCAGCACCGCCATGCCGAGGAGCACGAGGATGCCATTGATCTGCGACACGTTCGGCGACGCTGAAATGGTGACGTGCATCGGCGAATAATCCGCGAACAGTTTCGCCGGCCACACGAGCAGCCGCAGCGCGTCCGGAAGCACGCCGAGCATGACCAGCGCGCGCTGAGGCGCGTGCAGATTGTCGAGCGCGGGGTGCGAAATGTCGCCGCCGATGGCACCGATCACCTTCCACCGGATCGCGACTGCGAGCAGCGCGACGCAGGCGAGCAACGCGTTGAACGGGACGAGCGCTCGCCAGCGGGCGCGAATGGCGTCGCCGAGCGGCGCATCGTTTCGGAGAACAGTGGCCTCCGCGGCGAGCAGCCACGCGGGAAGCACGATCGCGTTCTCCTTGAAGAACATGCCCGCGAGATAGAGCGCCGCGATGCCGAGCCTGGCGCCCGGCGTCAGCATGGCGTCGCGCCGAGCGCGAATGTACATCGCGGTCGCGATCAGCATGATGAGGCCCGCGGCGAGCTCCGACTGGCCGACCACGTTCCCCGTTGCCTCGACGTGCACGGGATGCACGGCAAAGAGCGCCGCGACAACGGTGGCGGCGGCCGGCGGGAGCATGAGCGAGGCGAGCCACAGGAAGGCCACCGCTCCGGCCACCGCCAGCACGACGTTCACAATGTGAAACACGAGCGGCGTCCCGTGCCCCGCGATCCACTGCAACGCGAACGCCGTCGACGCGAGCGGGCGGTACAGCGACGCTTCGCTCGTGGGCCAGTACGACGTGCGGAACCAGTCGGCCCAGTGATGGAGGTCGTGCACCCGCGGATTCGTCACGATGATCCACTGGTCATCGTACGCGAACCCGTTGAGGAGCGACGGGCCTGCGGCCGCGAGCGCGAGGAGCGCCACGAGCACGTAGACGCGCGCGTCTACACGACCGTCTATATGACCGCCGGCATCTGCCGCGGCGCGCGGCAGTCCGGCCGCGGGGTCGCCGTTCACTTCACGAGGTTGTAATAGAGGATGTGGCGGAGGGCGGCGATGCCGTCGCGCCAGCCGATTTTCTTGCCTTCTTCGTACGTGCGGCCCGAGTAGGAGATGGGCACCTCGAAAATCCGTGCGCCCGCCTGCGCAAGCCGGGCGGTGATTTCCGGCTCGAACCCGAAGCGGTTGGACGTGAGCTTGAGCGAGCGCGCGAGATCGCCGCGCACTGCCTTGTAGCACGTCTCCATGTCGGTGAGGTTGAGATTGGTGAGCACGTTGCTGAACAGAGTGAGCACGCCGTTACCCACCGAGTGCCAGAAGTAGAGCACGCGGTGCGGGCCGCCGAGAAAGCGCGAGCCGAAGCACGCATCCGCGCGGCCGTCGACGATGGGCTCGAGGAGCTGGCGCCAATCGGCGGGATCGTACTCGAGGTCGGCGTCCTGCACGATCACGACGTGTCCCGTGCTCGCCGCGAGCGCCGTCCGGATCGCCGCGCCCTTCCCCCGGTTGTGTTCGTGATGAATGAGCTTGTGAATGCGTCCGGCGGCGAACTCGCGCTCGAGAATCTCCCGGCTGTGGTCCGTGGAGAAGTCATTCACGCAGATGATTTCCTTCTTCACCGGCACGCGATGCACTTCGTCGAGGATCAGCGTGATCGTGTCCTGTTCGTTGTAGACAGGCACGAGCACCGACAGCGTGAGCACCGTGGAGTCCAGCGGTGTGCGCGAAGGCGTGCGCATCGGGAAGCGCGGAAGTGCGGCGGGCATGGTGTGAGACGGGCAAAGGGCAACGGGAGAACGGGAGAACGGGAGAACGGGCAAAGGGCAACGGGAGAACGGGCAACGGGCAATCGGGCAATCGGGCAATCGTTCAGGCTATCGGCGCACCTCGCGGGCGGCCAGACCTCCGCCGGGAAGCTGCGCAACGCCACGCAGGCCGCTGGTGCTGTCCATCACCCACGCGGCGAGATCGGTCCGCTCCGGCACCATGCCGGAGGCGATCCACCACGACGGATGAAATGCGTCACGAATGACGACGAACTCGTCACGAATCCGCGCCGGCGTTTTCGGGCGGATGTATTCCGTGACCGAGAGCATGCTGATCGGCACGGCGATGCGTCCGGTGTAGAGGTACGTCGTGAGATTGACGTCCGTCGCGACCGTGTCGGCCGGCGCGGTCGTGCGCGCGACCGCCCCGACCGATGTCGCGAGATCGTCGGCAATGCCATCGATGGCCGTGTGATGCCATCCGCGCGCAAGTCCCACGACGTCGTAGCGCACGATGCTCACGAACGCGAGCGCGCTCATGACTCCCGCGGCGGCAGCCGTAGCCCGCAGCGCAAAGCGCAAAGCGTGACGCGCAGCGTAGCGCGAAGCGTTACGCGAAGCGTAGCGTGCTCGCCGCACCAACGCCTCCGCCGCGGCTGCGGCGAGAACAGCCATGAGCGAGAAATACGCCCATACGAAGCGTCCGGGCGCGTACGGCCAGACCACGACGAGAACCAGGTACAGCGCGACAGAGATCGCGAGCGGCAGCACCCGCCGCTTCGTGAACGCGAGTCCCGCCGCGGTGCACGCGAGGAGCAGGGCCAGCAACACAGGGCGAATTGCGCGCGGGAACAGCCCGAACACCACGATCCCGGTCTCGCGATACATCGTTGCCGCGTTCTTCGCGACGACTGCCGGAACGAGCGAGGGCTCGGCGCGATATGCGTCGAGCGCCCAGCCCGCATACGGTCCATACGATGCGACGAGCGCGGGCCCGAGCTCGTGCGCGTGAGCGGCGCTCCACACGAACCACGGCCCCCAGATGACGCCTGCCACGACGAGCGCGAGCGCGCTCGCTTTCCGGCTCCGCCGCCAGAGCAGACCAACCGCGAGCGCCGGGAGGAGCACGATTGCGGCCGTGCGCGACAGCACCGCGAGCCCCGCGAACAACCCGGCGATGAGCCCGTCACGCGGGCGGCCGCGCACGACCATGGCGGTCGCAGCCGCGAGCGCGGGTGCCGTAAGCGCAATGCAGAGCGGTTCCGACATGAGGACCGCCGACAGGAGGAGCATCGGCGCGAGCACGAGCGTCGCCGCCGAGACCAGCGCCGCGACCCAGAGCGGCACGCGTGCCACCGTGCGTGCGAGCACGGCGATTCCCGCGGCGGCCGCGGCGAGCAGCAAGGGACTCACGAGCTTCATGAGCCGCACATTTTCGGGAAACTGCGGCGCGACGCGCCATACGAGCGAGAGGAGCGCGGGCCAGAGCGGCGGGAAATGCGTCGCCGCCGGCGCCCCGGGAAGATTGATGTAGTGGTAGCCGTGCCCCGTCGCGAGCGCCTTCGCCGTGATGACGTACACGGCGTCGTCCCAGAACACGCCGACGGGGGCCGGCGACACCGCCGACAGCGCGACCGCGAGCACCAGCAGCGCCGCGCCGCCCAGCATCAGGCGGTCACGCCCCGCGTGGTTCGTCACTCCTCGACGCCGAACCGCGCGAGTTTCCGGTGCAGCGTCGACGGATCAATACCGAGCACATCCGCGGCGCGCGTCTTGTTGCCCTGCTCCGACTGCAGCACCCACATGATGTAGGCGCGTTCGACGGTGTCGAGCGTGGGATTCCCTTGCGCGCGCTCGGACACGAGCGGCTCCGCGCGCCGCTCGCGCACACGGTCGGGAAGCGCCTCGGGCGTGATCACCGCGCTCGTGGTGAGGATCGTCGCGCGCTCCATCGCATTCTCGAGCTCGCGCACGTTACCCGGCCACGAGTACTGCATGAGCACGTCGAGTGCTTCGTCGCTCAGCCGCTTCGGGGGCTCGTCCGTTCCCGTCTTCGCCGCCGCGTCCTGCAGAAACGCGTCGCAGAGGAGAGGCACGTCGTCGAGCCGCGTGCGCAGCGGCGGCAGGTAAATCGTGATGACGTTGAGCCGGTAGAAGAGATCGCGCCGGAACGTGCCGCGTTTGATCTCTTCCTCGAGGTCACGGTTCGTTGCCGCAATGAGCCGGACGTCGATCGGTTCGGGATCCGTCGCACCCACGGGAATGACTTCACGATGCTGCAGCACGCGCAGAAGCTTGACCTGCGTGGCGGGCGTGGTTTCGCCGATCTCGTCGAGGAAGAACGTGCCCCCGGCGGCCGCGGCAAACAGGCCCGACTTGTCGCGCACGGCCCCCGTGAATGAGCCCTTCACGTGGCCGAAGAGCTCGCTCTCGAGGAGTCCCTCAGGGAGCGCGCCGCAGTTGATCGAGAGAAACGCCCCGTCCGCGCGCGCCGAAAGATCGTGGATGTAACGCGCCACGACTTCCTTGCCCGTGCCCGATTCGCCGAGCACGAGCACCGTCGACTCCGTCGGTGCCACCGCCTCGGCGAGTTTCAGCACTTCGGTCCATTTCTTGTTCGTGCCGATCGGGGCCGCCGCCGTGCGCTCGCGGCGCTTGATCTCGCGCTTGAGGCTCGTGTTTTCGACGCGCAGCATGCGGTGCTCGGCGGCGCGGCGGAGGATCGTGAGCAGCTCGTCGTTGCGGAACGGCTTCTGGATGTAGTAGAACGCGCCTTCGTTCACGGCCTGCATGGCCGTTTGCAGCGTGGCCTGTGCCGTCATCAGGATCACCGGCGTGTTCGGATCGCGCGACCTGGCTGCGCCGAGGATGTCGACGCCCGTGACGCCGGGCATGCGCACGTCGGTGAGCACGATATCCGGCGTTTCCGATTCGAGTCTCGCGAGGCCGGCCTTTCCGCCCTGCGCGACGCGCGGCTCGAAACCTTCCGCGCGCAGCAGAATCTCGAGCGTCTCGAGGATGCCGCTCTCGTCGTCGATCACGAGTACCGAGGGATTCCGATCAGTCATGAGGACACTCCTGCTGGGACGTCCGCGGACGCTTGTTCGACCGGAAGGATCACCGTGAATCGCGTGCCCCCCGGCTTGCTGTCGACGAGCACGATGCCGCGGTGCGCTTCGATGGCGCGGTGCGCGAGCGACAGCCCGAGGCCCGAGCCGCCGGGCTTCGTGGTTGCAAACGGCTGGAAGAGCCGGTCGCGAATCTCATCGTCGATTCCCGGCCCGTCGTCGGAGACGCGCACCGCCACCGCGCCGCTCTCGAAGCGCACGCCTGCGGGGACATCGTCCACCTTGTCGAGCACTTCCACGCGCACGTGTCCGCCCTCGCCGACCGCCTGCACAGCGTTGAGCGCGAGATTGAATACGGCGCGGTGGAGGAGATCTTCGTCGCCCTCGAGCCGCACGGGCGCCGACGGCGCCGTGCATACCACCTCGACGCCCTCGGCCCGCGACGGATGCGTCGCCGCGAGCTTCGCGGCGCCACGCGCGATGTCGGCGAGGTCGACGGGCGCAACGCGCGTCACCCGTGTGCGGGCGAAATCGAGAAACTCACCGAGGAGCCGCGACAGACGGTCGGATTCGCGGACGATCAACCGCGACAACGTCTGCTCGTCGCGCGTCGAGCGCGGATTCCCGCCAAGCTGCTCCACCGCGCTGCGGATGGACGCGAGCGGGTTCCGGATTTCGTGTGCGAGCGACGCACTGAGCTCGGCGACCGCCTCGAGTCGTTCGGCGCGGCGGCGCAGAGCCTCGAGGCGCTGCTGGTCCGAGATATCCTGGAAGATTGCGGTGATCGAGCGGCCGACGCGATTGTCGTCGCCTTCGTTCGACGTGGTCGTGACGCCGATCGGAAACGTGCGGCCGCCTGCCGTCACGAGCGCTTCCTCACGCTGCGTATGCATTCGGCTCTGCACGGCGCGCTCGAGCGCCGCGCGCAAGCCGGGAGCGACGCGCGCGATATCCGTCAGCACGGCACGACGCGCGTAGCCCTGCAGGTTGAGGCCGAGAAGCTCGGACGCGGCGGGATTGGCGTACAGCAACGCGCCCTCGCCATCGATCGTGAGAATGCCGCTCCGGATGTTTCCGAGAATGTCCGCGGCCTCGAGTCGCGCGCGGCTGAGTGCCGCCGCGAGGGGGCGCGACGATGCGCCGGCCTGCTGCAGCCGCGATGTGACGATGCTGACCGCCACGGCGGAGAGAATGAAAATGCCGACCTGCGTGCCGAGCTCTTTCGTAATGAGAACGTCGCTCAGCCAGAACACATCGGCGGTGTAGAGCGCGATGCCGAAGAGCGCGACGAGGAGCGAGCTGCCGATGGGCAGGAGGAGTGCCGCACTCGCAAAGACGACGATGTACAGCGCGGCGAACGGCGAGAGCTGTGTTTGCGCCGTGACGTGCACGACCGCCGTGACGAGCAGGATGTCGAACAGCACCTGCGCGTACAGGAACGTGTCGGTGAGCGGCTTGCCGCGGTACACGGAGTACCACGCCGACCACGCGGTGAAGATGACCGAGAGCGCGAACGCCAGCGTCGCGGTCAGCGTGCTGTTCTCTACATAACTCCCGAACCACGTGGAGATCGCGGCCACGAGGATGGCCGTAGCGAGCGTGAGCCGCCCGACATATATCCAACGGACAAACCGGCGCGGATCGAGCGCCAGCCACAGTTGGTCATCGGGAACGTCGAGGAGGCCGCGCACGTGAGCTCAGGGCAAAGCGCAAAGGGCAATACGCAAAGGGTGTATAACACTCTTGCGGATTGCAACGTCACCGGTACTGCGTCTCGCAACGCCTACACTCATGACTGGATTCAGAGGCTTTCGTAACAACGACTTACGCGTCAACGGGCGGATTTCCATTCCCCGGACCGAGCTCGAGACGCAGGCCACCCGTTCGAGCGGGCCAGGGGGCCAGCACGTCAACAAGACGTCCACGCGAATTGAGGTGCGGTGGAACCTCGAAGCATCGCGCGCCCTGAGCGCCGAGGAGAAAGCGCGCGCGCGGGAAAAACTGGGGCCGAGGCTCGACGCCGACGGCACGCTGCGCGTGAGCGCGTCCGACTCGCGCAGCCAGCGGCGCAATCGTGACGTGGCCGAAGCCAGGCTCGCCGAAATCGTGCGCCGCTCGCTGGTGATTCCCAAAGCGCGGCGCCGCACCACACGCCCTCAGCGCGCGAATGAAGCGCGGCTCGAATCGAAACACCGGCGCGCGAACGTCAAGCAGGCGCGGCATTGGAGAGATTCGGACTAAGCCGACGGGCTAATAAGGGCAACGGGCGAAAGGGGAACGGGTTGAACAGAAATGGGAGAGGGGAAATGGGAGATGGGAGGCGTTACCCGTCGCCCTTTGCCCGTTGCCCTTTGCCCGTTGCCCTTTGCCCGTTGCCCTTTGCCCGTTGCCCTTTGCCCGTTGCCCTTTGCCCGTTG
>DASRAP010000285.1:0-7977 GCA_035638155.1 Gemmatimonadaceae bacterium
CCGCGCGCATGGGTGTCGGTCGACGCGAAGTACCGCGGTGAAACGTTCCGCTTCTTCAGCACGCACCTCGAGCAGGACGTGATGCCCTTCGCGCCGATTCAGGAAGCCCAGGGCAACGAAGTGATCTCGCTGCTCGCGTCGTCGCCGTACCCGGTGATCGCGCTTGGCGATTACAACACGGGCGACGGTGCGGCGACCGCGACCTACGGCAACCTGATCGCGTCCGGGCTCACGGACGTGTGGCGCGAAGTGAACTTCGAAAACAGCGGGTTCACCACCGAGGGCATCGGGCCGGATCTGCTGGGAGCGTTCACGCTCTCCAAGCGGCTCGATCTCATCATGTATCACGGCAACATGCGCGGCCTTCAGGCGTGGCTGGTGGGAGATCAGGAGGGAAACCGCACGCCCTCCGGACTGATGCCGTCCGATCACGCCGGCGTCGTCGCCCGCATCAGAATCGGGGTCAGGTAGTGGCGGGCGGGTGATGGGAGAAGGGAGACGTGGTTGATGCGACCCGTCTCCCGTCTCACATTTCCCCTCTCCCATTGCCGTTCTGAATGCCTGTCTCGACCACCAACTCCCGGCTCATCTACGAGGCCCTGAAGGACAACGGGGTCCGCGTCGTGTCCGCGCTCCCCGAGACGTGGCTCGTCCATCTCATTCGCTTCGCGGAAGAGGACGCCGAGATGACGCTCGTGCGTCTCGCGAAGGAAGAAGAGGGCGTGGGGATTTCGGCGGGCGCGCATTTCGCCGGGGTGCGCTCGGCGATGCTCATGCAGAACCACGGGTTTCTCGCGGCGGTGAACGGCATCGTGTCGTGCGCGCAGCTGTATCGCATTCCTTTGCTCATGCTCATTAGCGCGCGCGGCGAGTTCGGCGAGCGCGATCCGTGGCAGACCGAAGGCGGCCTTGTCACGCGGCACGTCCTCGACGCGTTGCGTATTCCGCACGACACGCTCGACACGCCGGGCGAGGTCTCCCGCAAGATTCACAAGGCGCAGACGCTCGCGTACTCGGCGCACCGTCCTGTCGCACTCCTGCTCACGCGTGACCTGATGTGGGAGGAGGCATGAAACGCGTCGATGCCATCCGCGCGGTCTACGACGATCTTGAAAAGTCGGTCGTCGTCACGATCATGGGCGCAGTCGCGGCGGAGCTGCAGTCGATCGGCCACCGCCCGAACTTCTTCTATCTGCAACACGCCATGGGGCTCGCCTCGTCCGTTGGACTGGGCATCGCGCTGTGCAGGCCCGACCTCAAGGTGGTCGTGCTCGACGGCGACGGATCGCTCCTCATGAATTTGGGCGGACTTTCGACGCTCGCGCGATATCGGCCGCGCAATCTCGTGCACGTGGTGTTCGACAATGAAAGCCTGCTTTCGGTCGGTGGCTTTCCTACCGCGACGTCGACAGGAACAGATCTCGCCGGCGTGGCAAAGGCCGCGGGCGTGCCGGTTACGTCGACGGTGAACACCATCGAGGGTTTTCGCGTGAAGTTCGCCGAAGCGATGGCGGCGCACGATCTCTCGACGATTGTCGCAAAGGTGGAAGCGATCGGGCCCAGCGCGTACGTAACGGACCTCTCGCTGCTGGAGAATCGGTACCAGTTTGCGCGCCATCTGCGGTCCCTCCAGCCGTCCACCTCTCCAGCCCTCTAGCCCTCTAGCCCTCCAGCCCTCGATGTCTGTTCTCACTCAGCTCGTCTCCGAGCTCAACGCTGGAACGCTCAAGATCGTCGATCTCACGGCCCCGCTCGGACCGGACACGCCGGTCATCGAGTTGCCGCCGATGTTCGGCGCGTCGCCGGGTGTCACCATCGACGTCATCTCCGAGTACGACGCGAAGGGCCCGGCCTGGTACTGGAACACGATCAGGCTGGGCGAACACACGGGCACGCATTTCGACGCGCCGATTCACTGGATCAGCGGCAAGGATCTCGAGAACAACGCCTGCGACACGATTCCGCCGCGGAAGTTCGTCGGTCCCGCGTGCGTGATAGATGTGACGGCCGACGTTGAAAAAGACGCGGACTACCTTCTCACGCCCGCGCATCTCGAAGCATGGGAGGCGAAGCACGGCCGAGTGCCGCGTGGCGCGTGGGTACTGCTCCGAACGGGCTGGAGCAAGCGCACGGACCGCGCGTCGTTCATCAATGCGCGTGACGACGGTCCGCACAGTCCCGGGTTTCACCAGAAGACGTCAACGTTGCTCGCGACGGACCGCGACGTGCTCGGCGTCGGCGTCGAGACGATCGGCACGGACGCGGGGCAGGCGGGGACGTTCGATCCGCCGTTCCCGAACCACGGGATCATGCACGGGAACGGGAAGTTTGGTCTCGCGAGCCTGCGTAATCTCGATCAGCTGCCAGCCACCGGTGCCGTGATCATTGCTGCGCCGCTCAAGATCGTGCGCGGCAGCGGGAGCCCGCTTCGCGTTATCGCGATTGCACCAACGGCTTGATCACCGCCACGATTCGCTCAGCCGCCTCGGCCGCCTTGCGCCCCGTCACGGGACCAGGCATCGGCAGCGTTTCCGGGGAGCGTGAATCGACGGCGAACTCATTGAGAAAAAGGCAATCGTCCTCGATGCCCTCGAGCGCATACCCCGCGCGGCGAACCTGAGCGAGCAGTTTCTCCAGCTTGTGCGTGTTCGTGTGCCGGATGTTGCGTTGAATCAACAGAATCTTGAGGTACTTCTCCGCCGCCTGCTGCGCGTGGAAGCACACCGTGCTCCACGGAACGACCTCAGCCGTCAGCACGGTTTTGATGTTGAGCAGGTCGTCTTCCGCGCGCTCGATCCACGAGGCCAGCGACCCCGGCCGCCCGCCGACGCCTTCGCGCACCATGAGCTGCGGACGCAGATGCTGGCGCACATACCCCAGCCCCGCCGCATAGAGCACGATCCCTTCGCGCGCGATGTCGTAGTCCACCCAGCCCACATCGTTCATGCACTGTTCGATCTGGCCCGGCGCACGAATCACGATGTCCATCCACACGTCGATGCCCTTGGCACTGATCGCGCGGGTAACGGCGTTGTGCATGGCATGCCGGCCGCCCGCGATTTCGACGACGATGTCGTAATCGCTCCGTACCCCGGCATCGCCACGCGCCCGGCTCCCGAACAGGATGATCCGGTTCGGGTGCACGCCCTCGGCAATCGCGTGGACGATCGCGTCAAGCACTGAGACAGTCGTTGTGCCCGCCGACATATCCTACTATCGCCTCGGCGGCCGCAAAATGCATCATCAAAACATTGCCGCCTCACGGTACGGACTCCATCATTTCCAGTGTCTCGCGCCCTAACAAGGAGATATGGCCGTCCAACAGGCTCAGCTCGCGCCCCCCCGCTCGTTCGGTCACACCGCCAGGCGTGACACCTGGTGGGTTCAGTCCGCGGTGACCTTCGTTGTCTTCACGACGTTCATCATCTACTCCACGTGGGCCGCGTTCCAGAACAGGAACTTCGAGTTCCACAACTACTTATCGCCGTTCTATTCGCCGCTCCTCTTCGGGGATAGCCCGCACGCGCTCCTTGGCACATCGCCGCCCTGGTGGCCGTCGTTCATGCCGTACTCGGCCGCGTTCCTGATCCTCTGGGCGCCCGGCGGCTTCCGCTTCACCTGCTACTACTATCGCGGCGCGTACTACAAGGCGTTCTGGGCCGACCCTCCGGGCTGCGCCGTCGGCGAACCGCGCAACTCGTATCTCGGCGAGCGGTTCTTTCCACTCATCATCCAGAACATCCACCGCTATTTCCTGTACCTCGCGCTGGTGTTCCTGATCTTCCTGTCGTGGGATGTGGTGAAGGCGACGCAGTTCACGGACGCGGCCGGCCAGACACACTTCGGGATTGGCGTCGGCACGCTGGTGCTCGCGACCAACGTCGTGCTTCTCTCGGGTTATACGTTCGGTTGCCACTCACTGCGCCACGCGGTCGGCGGCTACCTCGATCGCATTGCGCGGCGCCCGGTGCGGCGCGCCCTCTATCACACGGCGTGCAAGTTCAATCGCGCGCACATGCGCTGGGCGTGGGCGAGTCTCTTCGGCGTCGGACTCGCCGATCTCTATGTGCGCCTCTGCGCAGCGGGTGTCATCACTGACCTGAGGCTTTTCTAGGTGGCCGAGTACGAAACATTCGAGTTCGACGTTCTCGTGATCGGCGCGGGCGGCGCGGGACTCCGCGCCGCCGTCGAAGCCGCCGCGCACGGCTGCAAGGTCGGTCTGATCTGCAAATCGCTGCTTGGCAAAGCGCATACGGTGATGGCCGAAGGGGGCGCGGCCGCGGCCATGGGCAACGTCGACGACCGCGACAGCTGGCGCGTGCACTTTGCCGATACCATGCGGGGCGGCCAGTATCTCAACAACTGGCGCATGGCCGAGCTCCACGCGAAGGAGGCGCCCGCCCGCATCCGCGAGCTCGAGGCGTGGGGCGCCGTTTTCGACCGCACGCCCGACGGACGGATTCTGCAGCGCAACTTCGGCGGTCACCGGTACCCTCGCCTCGCGCACGTCGGCGACCGCACCGGGCTGGAGATGATCCGTACGCTCCAGGATCGCTCCGTGCACCGCCAGCAGATCGACGTGCATATGGAATGCACGGTCGTCACGCTGCTCAAGGACGGTGATCGTGTGGCCGGAGCGCTCGGGTACGACCGTGAGCGCGGGCGCTTTCGTCTCTGGCGCGCAAACGCCGTCGTGCTCGCGACCGGCGGCATTGGCAAGGCGTACAAGATCACGAGCAACAGCTGGGAATACACGGGCGACGGGCACGCGCTCGCCTACCGTGCCGGCGCGGAGCTCATGGACATGGAGTTCGTGCAGTTCCATCCCACGGGCATGGTGTGGCCGCCGAGTGTTCGCGGGTTGCTCGTGACCGAAGGCGTGCGCGGTGAGGGAGGTATTCTGCTCAACCGCGACGGCCGCCGGTTCATGTTCGACGACATTCCCGACAACTACAAGGCGCAGACGGCGGACAACCCCGAAGAGGGCTGGCGCTACACGCAGGGCGACAAGAATTCACGGCGCCCCCCGGAGCTGCTTACGCGCGACCACGTTGCACGCTGCATCGTGCGCGAAGTGAAAGAGGGGCGCGGGAGTCCGCACGGAGGTGTTTTCCTCGACATCGCGTGGATCCGCGAGAAAATCCCGAACTCGGCCGAGCATATCAGGAAGAAGCTCCCGAGCATGTACCATCAGTTCAAACAACTCGCGAACATCGATATCACCGAGACTCCGATGGAAATCGGACCGACCACGCACTACATGATGGGTGGCGTGCGTGTGGACGGCGATACGCAGATGTCGACGGTGCCCGGCCTCTTCGCTGCGGGTGAAGTGGCGGCGGGGCTGCACGGTGCGAACCGGCTCGGCGGCAATTCGCTCTCGGACTTGCTGGTATTCGGCAAGCGCGCAGGTGAGCACGCGGCAGCGTTCGCGAAGGAGCACGGCAAACCAGCTGTGGACGCCGGCGCTGCGGACGCCGCCGTGCAGGGTGCGCTCGAACCGTTCTCGCGCGCCGCAAGCGAAGGTCCGTACCAGGTGCAGCACGAGCTGCAGGACGTGATGCAGGACAACGTCGGCATTGTGCGGCGCGAAGAGGAAATGCAGCACGCGCTCGAGCGCATCGCCCAGCTCTCCCAGCGGGCCGCGCGCGTCGGTGTGCAGGGCCACCGTGAATACAACCCGGGGTGGCACACGTCGATCGATCTCGCGAACCTCCTGGTGGTTTCCGAGGCAGTCGCCAGAGCCGCGCTCGACCGGCGCGAGAGTCGTGGCGGGCATTTCCGCGACGATTACCCGGCGAAGGACAAGGCGTACGGCACGTTCAACACGGTGATCAAGCGCGGACCGGACGGCGCCATGCAGCTCGAGCGCCGGCCGCTTGCCGCCATGCCGAAAGAGCTTCAGGACGTCATCGCGGAGATGGGATAATGACAGGGCCAGAGGGCCAAAGGGCTGGAGGGCCGGAGGGAACGACGACGGCGGGGGATGCGTACACCGCCGGACTCGCGGCGCAATCCGCTGCTGCCGCCCGGTCGCAGCGCACGTTCAGCGTGTGGCGCGGCGAGGGCGAGAGCGGCGACTTCGTCGATTACACGACGGAAGTCGTCGAGGGCATGGTCGTGCTCGACGCCATCCATCAGATCCAGAGCGAGCAGGCGAACGACCTTGCCGTGCGCTGGAACTGCAAGGCGGGAAAGTGCGGTTCGTGTTCCGCCGAGATCAACGGCAATCCGCGGCTCATGTGCATGACACGCCTCGACGAGTTGCCGGCGGACGAGCCGGTCACGGTCGAGCCCATGCGCGCGTTTCCGCGCGTGCGCGACCTCGTGACCGACGTGTCGTGGAATTTCCGTGTGAAGCAACGCATTCAGGAATTCACGCCACGCCCGCCCGACGCACCCGACGGCACCTGGCGCATGGACCAGGAAGACGTGGACCGGGTGCAGGAATTCCGGAAATGCATCGAGTGTTTTCTGTGCCAGGATGTGTGTCACGTGCTGCGGGACCACCACAAGCACGACGAATTCATCGGCCCCCGTTTTCTGGTGTACGCCGCTGCGCTCGAAATGCACCCACTCGACGTCGCGGATCGCGTGCACGATCTTCGCGAGGCACACGGCATTGGGTACTGCAACATCACCAAATGCTGCACCAAGGTCTGTCCCGAGGGCATTACCATCACCGACAACGCCATCATCCCGCTCAAGGAACGCGTGGTCGACGAGTTTTTTGATCCGATCGGCAAGCTCGTGAAGATCTACAGCCGCAGAAAGCAATAAAAGCAATAGCAGGAGGTGTCACGATGGAGTTCGAACCGAAACCGATCTCGAAGGATGCGGTCCCGGCCGCGCTCGAAAAAGCCGAGCGCTACCGGCTCCTCAACGAACCCGCGCAGGCGGAAAGCATCTGTCAGGACGTGCTCGCGATCGATCCGGACAACCAGCGCGCACTCGTGACCATGCTGCTGAGCATCACGGACCACTTGCAGACGCACCTTTCGGCGGGCGCGCAGCGGGCGCGCGCGCTGTTGCCGAAACTCGAAAGCGAATACCACCGGCACTATTACGCCGGCATCATTTGCGAGCGGTACGCCATGGCCGTCCTCGCGAAGGGCGCGCCGCGCGCGGGAGAAACGGCGTACGGGCTCGTGCGCGAGGCCATGACGTTGTATGAAAAAGCCGAGCGTCTCCGCCCGCACGGCGAAGACGAAGCCATCCTGCGCTGGAACACGTGTGCACGGCTTCTCGATCGCATCCCGCACCTCACGCCGCCGAAGCAGGAAGAGTACGAACCGAGTTTCGAGTAGCGTTCGTGCGGCGCTGATCGCGGCCGTCGTTCCGGCGGTCCTTCAAGCGCAGGTGCGCATGCCGGGCATTGGCCGCCTCGGGCGCATTCCGGTCGCGACGCCCATGCCCCTCGGCGTCACCGATCTTCGGTACGACATTCTCCGCGATCCCGAAGTGCTGGGATACACGCACCGGCAGGAAAACGTCACGTTCAGCGTGGGATTCCTGCCCAGGCTCACGCTCACCGCGCGCGGCACCATCGCGAAGGATTCGCTCACCGGCGAAGATCTAACGCGCGATTTGTCGGCCGGGGCCAGTCTTCAGCTGGTGACGGAGCGCGGCTGGCGGCCTGCCATCGCGGCGGGGATGCAGGACGTGGGTGGCAAGGCTTCCAACTTTCGCACGGCATACGTGGTTGCCGACCGTACACTGTTTGGCCGTGCGCGCATCACCGCCGGATATGGCGACGGTCCGGATGTTCTGAAAGGCGTGTTTGGCGGTGTGCAGTTGACGGTGTGGCCGGCGCTGTCGGTGTTCGCCGAGCACGACACGAAGGCACTCAATGCCGGTGTTCGTGTGTTGCCGTTTCCGGAACGCTGGATCGCGCGCGGCGTGCCGCGCCCGTCCGTTGATTTCCTGTGGCAGCAGGATCACGGTGCCAGTGTCGCGCTCGGTGTTCGCACCGGACTT
>DASRAP010000286.1:0-33025 GCA_035638155.1 Gemmatimonadaceae bacterium
ATCTTCGCGCCGCACTCAGGGCGCGGTTCGGCGGATGATCGCCGTCGTCGCCGCGAGCGTGCGCGTGCTCGCCGCGGCGCTGCAGGGGGCTGCGGTCGTTCCTGGAGAGATTCGCGAGAGCGGACTCCCGGAGCTTCACGCGGGCATTCTCCAGCTGGTCGTCACGCTCGCGCTCGCCTGGGTGTGCGCCACGCTGTACCGCGTGTATCGCAAGCCGTTCTATGCATGGTGGGCCGTGGCGTGGATGCTGTACGTGATGAGGCTTGGCGCCATTCTGAATTACCTCCTGACGCACAAACTCATCGCCCTCTACTGGCACCAGGTCCTGACCGGCTGGGCGGGTCTCGCGTTGCTCGCCGCCGCAACGGTCTTCGCGCGCGGCGGCCTTCGCTGGTGGTTTGCCCTCGCTGCGGCGTTTCCGCCGATCTGGTCGTACATCGCCATCTACAGACTGGAACCGTTCATCTGGGCCGCGCTCCCGGCCGTGCTGTTTCTCTCCGCGGCAACGCTCGCGACCGGCGCCGTGTTTGGCGTGTACGCGGTGCGCGTGCGCTCGATCGGCGCGAACATCCTGGCTGCGGCATTCGTGCTCTGGGCCGTTCACCATCTCGACTATCCCGTTCTCCGCCAGCGCGGAGAATGGGTCCCGTGGGGCTATTACCTCGACATCGTTTTCGAGCTGGCGGCCGGAACGGGAATTCTGCTGCTCGTTGCCGACGATCTGCGCCGCGGACTCGACGCGATGACCACACTCTCGAGCGAGTTGCAAGGCGGTGGGACGCGGGAACGCTCCGCTCTGCTCGATGCGCTGCTTGCCCGCCCGCTCAGCCTTCCCGCGGTCCGCGGCGCGGCCGTGTATTCGGCCAACCGTGGGGTGTACGAAGCCGGTTCCGGTGTGTGCGCGGCGTGGCGTGATCGCGCCCCGAAGGCCGGCGAGCGCGAACGCCTCGAGCTCACCGCGAGCTCCGGAACCGCGACGACGCAATCAGCGTGGGGAGAGCCCGACTCGGCCGCGACGCATCCGTTCGCTGCGTTATTGCCAATTCCCTCGGGCGAGGCGACCAACTCCGCGCTCGTGATCATTGGGGAAGCGCGCACGCCGTTCACGGTGCTCGACGAGCGTTTCCTCACCGCGCTCGGCCAGCAGTTTGGCGGAGCGCTGGCCAACGCCGCGCTCACCGACCGGCTTCGCCAGCGTTCGGTTGACCTCGAGCGGCTCTCCGCGCGCATGGTGGCGCAGCACGAAGAAGAGCGTCGCCGGCTTTCACGCGAGCTGCACGATGAAACGGCCCAGGTGCTTTCCGCGCTCAAGCTGGAGCTCGGCGTGCTCAAACGCGCCGTGGGACCGGGCGATCAGCACCGCGTCGATGACGCGCTTGCGCTGGCAGACGCCGGCATTCGCTCCATCCGAGCCGTCACCAACGAGTTACGGCCCGCCCTGCTGGACGATCTCGGCCTCGGCCCGGCTCTCCGGTCGCTGGTGAACGAGTTCCGTGGACGCACGGGTCTTGGTGTGCAACTGGCCCTGCCGGACCGTCCCCTCCCGGCGCTGTCGCCCGACGCCGAGCTGGCGCTGTTCCGGGCGCTCCAGGAGGGCCTCGCGAACATCGTACGGCACGCCGAGGCCGCCTCCGTGGAAGTCACACTGTCAGCGCGGGACGGGGTCGTTACACTTTCCATTGCCGACGACGGTGTCGGCATCCGCCCGGGAGCGGGATCACCGGGCGCGATGGGGCTCACGGGCATGCGGGAACGCGTCGCGGCACTGGGCGGCTCCGTGGTCGTGGAACCTCGCACAACGGGCGGAACGGAAATCCGCATCACTCTTCGGTCGCGAAACACATGAGCACTCCCTGGCGTGTCGTACTCGTGGACGACCACTCGGTCGTTCGGGCAGGACTCAAGCATCTTCTCGAGGCCGACGCGTCGGTCTCCGTTGTTGGCGAAGCATCGACTGCGGCCGAGGCCGTACGGCGCACCGCGGCCCTGCAGCCTGATCTCGTCATTCTCGACATCACGATGCCGGGCGCCTCGGGGCTCGCGATCATCGGACGGCTGCGGGAGGAGAGTCCGACGACGCGGGTGCTCATTCTCTCGATGCACGCGGATCCCGAATACATCCGCGAGGCGGAGCGTCTCGGCGCCGCCGGCTACGTGCTCAAGGACGACGCGGCGGCGGAATTGCCGGACGCGATTGCGACGATCCGCCGCGGCGAGCGCTATGTGAGCGCCAAGCTCGGGGGGCTCGCCACGGGCGCGCCGCCGCAGGACGAGCCGCTCACACCGCGCGAGCGAGATGTTCTGCGCGGAATTGCCGATGGGCAAACGAACAAGGAAGTGGCGTCAGCCCTCGGCATCTCGCATCGCACCGTCGAGACGCACCGGGAGAACATCATGCGGAAGCTCGCCATTCACACCGTCGCGGGATTGACGAGATACGCCATCGATCACGGGCTGACGGCAGAGCGAACGTCCTGAACGGGCCGCGTCGTCCCGCCTGCGACGCGCCCGTTACTGCAGCTTCCTGAGCGCCTCGAGCGCGTGCCCTTTGGGCGCGGCCCGTGCCGCCGCGCCAATGCGGATGATTGCGTTGCGCAGATCGCCGCCGCTCGACTTCAGTGCCGCGTCGAATTCATCCGCATCCTCGCGATACACGCGGCGGGCCAGGACCGTCGCGATGTTCAGGCGGAATCGCTTCGCCCACGTGGTGTCACGAATGCCGAATGCCGGGGCGATTTCTGTCGCGAGCCGGAGGCGCGCCGCCGTGAAGACTGTGTCACGCGCCGCGATGCGCGCGGCACTCGCGCCCTCGCCGGGATGCGCCTTGAACGCGCTGTCGAGCGAACCGTAGAGCGTTTCGTAGAACTTGCCGATGGCGCGTTCGAGCGGCGCGTTCCGCCGAAGCTCCGCGACGCTCGCGGAGTCGTGACGAGCCTCGAAGAACATGCGCGCGCCTTCGCGTCCCACGAAGCTCGCGAACGATTCGTTGAACGATACGTCGCCCGGAATCCACACCGTGTTGTGCAGCAGCTCGTGCACGACCGTGTTCACCAGGAACGTGCTGTCCGCGTCGAGGGTCGTGGACAGCAGCGGATCGTTGAACCAGCCGAGCGTGCTGAACGCCGACGAGGGGCGCAGATCCGTGTCGTAGCCTTTCTTCTCCCAATCCTTCTGCGCGTCCTTCGCCGCGCCGAAATCGAAATAGCCCTTGTACGGCACGCGTCCCACGATGGGCCACCACCAGGTGTGAATGGCGAGCCGGTCCCGGTAGGCCACGGTGAGCACGAGCACGAGCGTATCGGAGTCGAGCTGCGTGAACGTGGTGAAGCTCTTCTTGGCATTGAGCTGCAGCGTCTGCTGCGCGAAGTCGCGCGCATCCAGGACGAGACGGAGTTTCGCGCGCGTCGCCGCGTTCACCGTGGAGTCGTGCACGAGCCGCTCGATCGACTGGCGCTTTGCGAGGATACGGCCTTCCTCCCAGGCACCGCGCGCCAGGTAGCGCCCCGGCGACGTCAGTACGACCACCGCCGTCGTCAGCGCCCCAATCGCCAGCAGCACGCGCCAGATCACTTTCCAGATTCTCCCCGGTCGCCCGGCACTCACGGAAGTCGCAAGATGCTCACCTGCGGATGCTGAGACGCGGACCACGATCCGCCCGCTGTTGGCGCGAACCGGAGAACCGTTGACGGTGCGTCGGCGGGCGTCGTGACCGACAGCATCACGAAGCCGCCTTCGACCAGCAGGCCGTGCACCGACCCACCGTACGGTACTTCGAGCGGATCAATGGGAAAAGGCGGAAACGACGCGACCGTGTTGAGCCGTTGGAACATCGCACGCAGGTTGCGCGATACGAAGTGCCACTTGAGCGGAACGATGTCGCGCGGCTGGCCCGGAAACGAATCGGCGTACGTGGCGATCGCGAAGTCACCGAACAGCCTGCTGAAGGGCTGCCCGGACTTGTCCGCGACGTTCGCCGTCCCATGCAGCGAGGTCTGTACGAGGCGGCGCAGGATGTCCTCGCCGTAATGATCCGCGAGCCACCGCAGAAAGAGCCACGCGGCGCCGCGTTCTTCGATCGTTCCGCCCTCGGTGAAGTGGGTCAGCGAATTGACGAACGGCTGCCGGAGAAAGAGGTAGGCGTTGATCATGTTGTACAGGATGTGTCCCTGTGAGGAATCGGGAAACATCTGATCAGGCGTGCCGCGCCCCAACGGCGGAGGATACCGCGCCTCGTACATGCGCGATGCCGTTTCCTCCGCCATGTGACTCAAGCCTTCGTTGAGCCAGATGTCTTCCTCGAGCCCGCCGCGCAGCAGCACGTGCTGTTCGTAATTGATCAGGTGCTGGAGCTCGTGGATGAACGTGTTGCGGATGGCGCGCGAGAACTCCGATTTTGGGTGTGAGCAGCCGTAAGTCGCGACCGAATCCGGCACGAACCCATAGAACACTTCACCGCCGTTCGCATGGGCGGCCGCGGGATACAGGTCGTGCGCAGAAAAGAACCCGCTGACGAATCCGCTGAGCGTACATTGCCCCGCGGGCGTGAGACGGTTCACCACGGGCGTGAGCACGACGTGCACGTGGCCATTTCCGTCCACGTCCGACGGCAGGCCGAACGTCGCCTCGTCGAGCGGATAGAGATCGGCGTCGAAGACGTGTGACAGCGCCTGCAGCTCCGAATCCGGAAGATCCGGAATGGATGTCGTGTCGACCCACACGAGGATGTGATCGCCCACGTAGCGAAGCTTCGCGGTGACGTCGGCGAACTGCGACGCGTCGACGCTCGCGATCACGCTGAAACTCCTGAGCGCGCCGAGGGCCGGCAGCGCCGCCGCGGCCCGCACGGCGGCGGTGCGCGGCAGGAACGCCGTTTGCCGCTCGCGAGACCGCAGTACGCGCTCGAACGCGCGCGGGAACGCCGTCCGATCTTCGCCGGATGCGCCGGGCGTGGAAAAGGCGGGACTCACTCGAACGCCGGCAAGTGCGGCGGGGCCTGCCTGCACCGTGACGTCAACACCGTTCGCAACACTCTCGTCGGTTTCGAGTTGTGCGATCACGAGATAATGCGCACCGCCACCCTGCAGCGTGACACACGATCCCAGTGTGGCCGCCGGCAGCACGCGCGCGTCGAATGTCGCGAGGGAAAGCGGTACGCTGCGCTCACGATACTCCGCGGTCACCGGCACGGTGCGCGCGCCGCCCTGCGCGACCTGGAGCCGCACGGACCCCGACGCGACGCACGGCGGAGCGACTGCGCGCACGGCGGTATCGGACACCGAGAGCGGTGTCACGGCGCTTTCATTGAACCGCACTTCACCGCCGGCCGACGCGAATGCGAGTCCGCGGCCGACGAGCGTGACGGTGTCACCCGAGAAGAATGTCGCGGGGCGCACGCTCGACACGACGGGAGCGGCCGACACGCGCGTTGTGAAACGCACGGGTGCCGCGCGCGCCGTGCGCGCAATGACGACGACGGAATCCACGGCGCCGAGGCCCAGCGTGAGCTCCGTGCGCGCCAGGCCATCGGGACCGGTGTGCACGATGGAGTCGCTCAGGTGCGCGAATCCCGCGGGCCAGCGCGCGAGCGAAAAACGCACGGTGGCATCACGGAGCGCCGTACCGCTCGCGAGATCGCTCACACGCACGGTGAGCGGGAGCGGCAGTGTGGCGCCGCCGGGCGCCTGCTGCAAATCGCCCACGACTGACACCATCGCGACATGTGCGGGCGCGCCGGGCGCTCCCGGCGTGTCGCTGCACGCAAGGGTCACGAACCACGCGAACAGCGCGGCGCAAGCGGCACCGCGCGAGGGCTTCCAGATCATGGCACAGGGTCCGGCCGGGGGCTAATTTTCGAGTCCATGTCGTTTGTGCACCTGCACTGCCATTCCGAGTATTCGCTGCTCGACGGCGCGAACCGGATCGACAGCCTGATCAAGCGGGCGCTCGAATTCGAGCAGCCCGCTGTTGCCATTACCGATCACGGAAATCTTCACGCCGCCTGGGAGTTTCAGGAAAAGGCGCGGAGCGCGGGCATCAAGCCGATCATCGGCATGGAAGCCTACGTCGCGCCGGGCGACCGGCGCACGCGCGGACGCGCCACGCCGACGGACAAGTCATACTATCACCTCGTGCTTCTCGCTCGCGACCGCGAGGGCTACCAGAATCTGATCCGGCTGTCGTCGCTCGCGTACACCGAGGGTTTTTACGGAAAACCGCGGGTCGACCGTGAGCTGCTCGCGAAGTACTCCGGCGGCATCATCGTGTCGAGCGCGTGCCAGTCCGGCGAGATTGCCGAACACCTGCTGGCCGGCGACATCGAGCGTGCGAAGGAAGTTGCCGCGTGGTACGCCGACGTTTTCCGCGACCGGTATTACCTCGAAGTCCAGGCGCACGCCGCGGGAGACCAGCGCGTGCTCAACGAGCGCGTGTTCGAGCTCGCGAAGACCACGAATCTGCCGGTGATCGCGACGAATGACGCGCACTTCCTTCGCTCCGAGGACCACGACGCGCACGACGTGCTCCTCTGCATCGGCCTCAAGCGCGACCGGAGCGACGCGGACCGCATGCGGTACGACCGCGGCCTCTATTTCAAGACCGCGCCCGAAATTGCCGCGACCTTCCCCGGCCGTGCCGACGTGCTCGAGAACACGGTCCGGATCGCGGACCAGGTCAACGTCACGTTCGAGAAGAAGTATTTCCTTCCCGCGTTTCCGCTCCCGGCGGGCGTCGAATCGGAAAACGCCCTCCTCGTTCGGGAAGCGACGGCGGGGGCGGAGGCGCGGTACGGCTCTCCGCTGCCGGAGCACGTGCAGAGCCGCCTCACGTACGAGCTCGACGTCATCACGAAGACCGGCTACGCGGGCTACTTCCTGATCGTCGCGGACTTCATTCGTGCCGCGCGCGAACGCGGCATTCCGGTGGGACCGGGACGCGGCTCGGCCGCGGGGTCGCTCGTCGCGTACGGCCTCCGGATCACGGACGTCGACCCGCTCACGTTCGATCTCCTGTTCGAGCGCTTCCTGAATCCGGAGCGCGTCTCGATGCCCGACATCGACGTCGACTTCTGTGAAGAGCGGCGCGGAGAAGTGATCGAATACGTTCGGCAGAAATACGGACGCGATTGCGTCGGCCAGATCATCACGTTCGGAACGCTCAAGTCGCGCGCCGCGATCAAGGACGTGGGCCGCGTGCTTGGCTTCACGCCCGCGGAAACGGACACGATCGCGAAGCTCATTCCAAATCAGCCGAACTTCGCGCCGTCGATCGCGGAAGCCGTGGAGACCATTCCCGACGTCCGGAAGCTGTACCTGCAGGACGAACGCGTGAAGCAGCTGCTCGAGTACGCGATCAAGCTCGAAGGACTCGCGCGCCACGCGGGCGTGCACGCGGCCGGCGTCGTGATCGCACCGGGACCCCTCGAGGAATACGTGCCCGTGTGCACCCAGGAATCGAAGGGCGCGGGCGGACTCGAGGACGAACGGGTAGTCGTCACGCAGTACGACATGACCGCGCTCGAGCACGCGGGCATGCTGAAGATGGATTTCCTTGGGCTCACGACGCTCACGGTGATCCACGACGCGCTCGGACAGATCAGGGAACGCGGGAAGACGCCGCCGGATCTCGACGCCATTCCGTACGACGACGAACCCACGTTCCGTGCGCTGCGTGCGGGACGGACGGCCGGCGTGTTTCAGTTCGAATCGCCACTCGCCACCGACATGGTGCGGTCGATGCGCGCGGACCGTTTCGATGATCTCGTCGCATGCAATGCACTCATGCGCCCGGGCCCGCTCGACGCCGGCATGCACCGCGTCTATTGCCGGCGAAAGCGCGGCGAAGAGCCCGTGACGTATGCCCTGCCCGAGCTCGAGGAGATTCTGGCGCCGACGTACGGCGTGATCACGTATCAGGAACAAGTGATGCGTATTGCGCAGCGGCTCGCGGGCATCTCGCTCGCGGAAGCCGACGTGCTCAGAAAGGCCGTGGGAAAGAAGGATCAGGCGTTGATCGAGCGGGAGCTCGGCAGTTTCCGGGAGAAGGCCGTGGCGCGCGGATTTCCCGCACACACCGTCGCCCAGATCTCGGACCAGCTCGAAACATTCGGGCGATACGGGTTCAACAAGTCGCACTCGGTCGCCTACTCGGTCCTCTCATACCACACGGCGTACCTCAAGGTCCACTTCCCCGCCGAATTCATGGCGGCACTGCTCTCGGCGTGCATCGGCGACACGGATTCCGTCGTCAAGTACATCGCCGAAGCCCGGGAAATGGGGCTCGAGGTGCTGGCACCCGACATTAACGAATCCGGCTACAAGTTCACGGTGGTCGGTGAGGGACGCATTCGCTTCGGTCTCGGCGCAATTCGCAACGCCGGACGCGCGGCGATCGATTCGATCATTGCGGCGCGCGCCAGAGAGCGGATAACGACGCTGTACGATCTCTGCGCGAGCGTCGACCTCCGGCTGTGCAACAAGCGCGTCTTCGAGGCGCTCATCTACTCCGGCGCGCTCGACTCGCTCGACGGGCATCGCGCGCAGCTCGCGGCCGCGCTCGATGGCGTGATGCAGGACGCGCAAGCGGCGAATGCGGAGCGGGAGAGCGGCCAGGGGTCGCTCTTTGGCGGGGGCAACACGGCGCAGGAAACGCAGCTTCGCCGCCCGCTTCCGGCGCTCGCCCCGTTGTCCGAGTCGGAACGGCTATCGCGGGAAAAGGAGATCCTCGGGTTCTACACGTCGGGACATCCCCTCGAACCCTTCCGTGCGGAAGCAGAGCTGTTCGGAACCCACACGATCTCGCAGCTCGGCTCGTGGACGCCGGATCCCATGGCCCTCGCCTGCGTAATCACCGCCGTTCGCCGCCAGATTGCCAAGAAGAGCGGGGCGGAATACGCGCGGCTCGCGCTCGAGGATTTTTCCGGGACGACCGAAGTGCTCGTGTTTCCCGAGGCGTGGGCTGCGATGAATGACCGCGTGCGCACCGACATTCCGGTGCTGGTGCGCGGCGCGTACACGCGACGCGATGAGAGCGCGGAGAACCCCACTTTCGTCGTCGAGCAGATCCAGCCGCTCGCGGAGCTGCGTGCCAACGGGCAGATCGCGATCGCGATCGACTTGGGTGCGCAGCAACTTCCGCCGGCGGTCATGGCGGATGTCGCGAGCGTCGTGACCACCCACCCCGGCGCCGCGCCGATCGAGCTCAGGTGGAGCACCGCGGACGGCGGCGTGTCGCGTTGGCGGTCACGGTCGCTCAAGGTGGCCGCAAGCGGCCCGGCGCTGCATGAGCTGCGAGCACTGCTCGGCGACGACCGCGTTCGCCTCGTGCGAGGCGCCTGACTATGGGTACATCCGCGCTGGAATTCGAAAAACCGCTCCTGGAGATCGAGCGAAAGATCGAGGAAGTACGGCAGCAGACCGGGATTGACGCCGACACCCTCGCCGAGCAGATCGCGCCGCTGACTGAGCAGCTCAACTCGCTGCGCATCGACATCTACAAGAGCCTCTCGCCGCTGCAGCGCGTGCAGGTGGCGCGGAGCCCGCGGCGGCCCTTCACGCTCGACTATGTGCGGCTCGTGTTCACTGACTGGATCGAGCTCCACGGCGACCGCGCCTTCCATGATGACGCGGCCATCGTCGGGGGCTGGGCGCGCCTCGAAGACGAAACGGTGATGGTCATCGGGCACCAGCGTGGCCGCGACGCCAAGGAGAACATCCACCGCAATTTCGGCATGCCGCATCCGGAGGGGTACCGCAAGGCGCTCCGGCATATGAAGCTCGCCGAGAAATTCCAGGTGCCGGTTCTCACGTTCATCGACTGCATGGGGGCATGGAGCGGGATCGGGGCGGAGGAACGGGGACAGAGCGAGGCGATCGCGCGCAACCTGTTCGAGATGAGCCGCCTGACGGTGCCGATCATCGCCACGATCATCGGCGAGGGCGGATCGGGCGGCGCGCTCGCGCTTGGCGTGGCGGACAGGGTTCTCATGCTGCAGCACTCGGTGTACTCTGTCATTACGGTCGAAGGATGCGCGTCCATCCTCTGGAAGGACGGCAAGAGCCCGGAGCTGCGCGAGCGCGCGGCGTCGGCGCTGCGCATCACGGCGCCCGACCTCATGGAGCTTGGCGTGATCGACGAGATCGTGCCGGAACCGGTGGGCGGCGCGCACGTTGACCATGAAGCGATGGGCCGCACGCTCCGTGATGCGCTCATCTCGAATGTCGAGGAGCTCCGTCGTGTGAAGCCCGAAAAACTGGTGCGCCGCCGCCGCGAGAAATTCCTCAAGATGGGCGTTTTCGAGGAATAACCCGTGGCGCATCTGATCGAGGTTGCCTTCAAGGGCAATCGCAGGGAGTTCTTTCTCTGGAACGCCGAGGAACCGCCGGCGCTGCGGAGCCACGTGATCGTGGAAGCGGATCGCGGCGAAGACCTGGGGCGCGTGCACGCGATCGGTGATCTGGCGCAGCTGCGCGCGCGCGGCTGTACGCACGGCACGCGCGGGGAAGAGCCGACATTGAAGGCGCTGCGCGCCGCGACGCAGGACGAAGTGCGCCGTCTCACGGAGCTGCGCGAGCAGGACGACGCCGCACGGCGCGACGCGTCGGGACTCGTGACGACGCACTCGCTGCCCATGAAGCTCACCGACACCGAGTGGCGGTGGGACCGTCGCAAGCTCACGCTCTACTTCACGGCGGACCGCCGTGTCGATTTCCGCGCACTCGTGCGGGACCTCGCCGCGAAGTTTCGAACGCGCATCGAGCTCAAGCAGATCGGCGTGCGCGACGAGGCGAAACGGCTCGACGGCGTGGGGCGCTGCGGCCGCCAGTACTGCTCGGCATCATGGCTCCCCGATCTTCGCCCGGTGAATCTTGGCCTCGCGAAAGACCAGAAGCTGTCGCTCAATCCCACGCAGATCTCGGGCGCGTGCGGCCGGCTCATGTGCTGCTTGCGCTACGAGCACGATTGGTACGTCGAGACGCGCCGCCGTTTTCCGAAAGAAGGCAAGATCGTGACGACGGCACAGGGCGAAGAACGCGTGGTGATGAACGATCTCTTCCGCGAGCGCGTGACGCTGCGCCGCGTGTCGGATGCGGAAATGCGCATCATCCCGCTCGAGCAGCTCAACCGGGAGTTGCGCGGCGAGCCGGTGGAGACCGACGCCGCGACGGAAACGCACGCGGAGGAGTGGAGCGAAGAAATCCTCGCCATGACGGATACGGTGGAGCGGCCAATTCCGGCGATGCTGCGCCCGCCGCCGCCGCAGGCGCGGCCGGAACGGCCCGTGCAACTGCAACGGCCCCAGAGACCGCGGGAACAGAGACCGCGGGAACAGAAACCGCGGGAACAGAAACCGCGGGAACAGAGGGACCGCGATCGGAGAGGGGGGGAACAGCAGAGACCGCAACAGCAACAAGCTCGCGAGCAACAACCACCGGGACAGCAACCGCGCGAAGCGGCGCCGAGCGATCCGTCGGCGCAGCCCAGTGAGCAGGGGGCGCGTGGACGTTCGCGCCGGCGGCGGGGGCGGCGCGGGGGGCGGCGCGGGGGCGGAGGCGCGGATGGCGGCGGATCGCCGGGCGCTTCGCCTGAGGCGCCGTCCGCATGACGGGCCGGCGTTTTTTCATCACGACCGCGATCGATTACGCGAACGGCGATCCGCACCTCGGCCACGCGCTCGAAAAAATCGGCGCGGACGCCATCGCACGCTTTCACCGCGCAATCGGCGCGGACGTCCATTTCCTCATCGGCATGGACGAACATGGACAGAAGGTGGCGCGCACCGCCGCTGAAGCGGGCGTATCACCGCAGGAATTCGTCGACGTGATCGCCGACCGGTTTTCGTCGACCTGGAAGCGCCTCGGCATCTCGAACGACGAGTTCGTCCGCACGACATCGCCCCAGCACAAGACCGCGGTACGCGAGCTCATCGAGATGGTGTTCGCGAAAAATCCGGATGACTTCTATGAGAAGTCGTACACGGGGCAGTACTGCGTGGGCTGCGAAGCGTTCAAGACGGACGCGGAGATCGTCGATGGCCACTGCGTGCTGCACCCCACGCGAACCATCGAGACGGTCGAGGAGCGCAACTGGTTCTTCCGGCTGTCGCGTTACACGGCTCCGCTCAAGCAACTGTTCGCGGACCGGCCCGACTTTCTCGCGCCCGAATCACGGCGCAACGAAATCCTGAGCCTGCTGGACGAAGGGCTCGACGACATTTCCGCGAGCCGCGCACGGTTCACGTGGGGTGTCCCGTTCCCGCGGCCCCTGTCGACCGGCGAGACGCAGACGATCTATGTGTGGTTCGACGCGTTGCCGAATTACTGGACCGTGACGCGCCGCGCGGGCGCCGTCGCGCAGTGGCCCGCGCAGGTGCACGTGATCGGAAAGGACATCACGCGATTTCACGCGATCATCTGGCCCGCCATGCTCATGTCCGCGGGCCTGCCGGTTCCGGAGCACGTGTGGGCGCACGGATTCATCTCGCTCGGTGGTGAGCGCTTTTCGAAATCGGCGGGCGTCAAGCTCGAGCTCGATCAGGTCATGAACGAATTCGGCGTGGACGCGTTCCGGTACTACCTGCTGCGCGACGTCCCGTTCGATGGCGACGGGAATTTCAGTTGGGAACGATTTGGCGAGGTTTATGACGGTGATCTTGCGAACGCGCTCGGCAATCTCGCGAGCCGCGCGACCGCCATGATCGAGAAGTATTTCGGAGGCGACGTGCCGGACGCGCCGCTGGGCGCGCACGACGCGTCCGTACGCGCGGGCATCGCCCGCGCATTCGCCAGCGTGACCGGAACCGCGGGTTTCCCTCTGCACGAGGCCATCGCGCACACCATGGCAACGGTGCGTGACACGAACGAATTCGTGCAGCGCTCACAGCCGTGGGCACTCGCCAAGGACGACGCGCGGCGCGCCGAGCTTGCCCAGGTGCTCGCGACCACCATGCGCGCGCTCGCATTGCAGGCCGTTGCACTCGCCCCAATCATGCCCGAAAAGTCCCAGGAGCTCTGGCGGATGCTGGGCGGACCGGGTATTGTGCATGCGCAACGTTGGGACCCCGATTTTGTCCCGCCCGTGGCTGGGTGGCGCGTGACCAAAGGTGCCGCGCTCTTTCCCAAGCCTGAACGTCCCACCTGACGCCCTTCGTCACGTGAATCCTCGTCGCTGGACCATTCTCGTCGTACCGCACGACAGCGAAGCGCCGCGGCAATTTGAGCTCGGCGAGCGCGGCGTGCGACTGCTCGCGGGAATCGGCGGCGGCTCGGTACTGCTCATCATCGCGGCGGTCGTGGTGCTCTTCTCGCCCTGGGCGAGCCCGGGCGCGCGCATGGCGGCCCGCGCGAACATCAAGCTTCAGGAAGAGATCGGACGACTGGACGCGTCGCTCTCGCAGCTGGGCGACTCCATTGGGGTGCTGGCGCAGCACGAAGCGAAATTCCGCGAGCTGGCCGGCATCCCCGCCGGTGATTCGATTCGTCCGGCGGCGGCCCTTCAGAAGGCAAGCGGCACGGCAGGCTATGCGACGCTGGGCGACCGCCCGAAGCCCTTCGCACAGTATTTCGGCAACCGTGAGCGTCCCGACGCGAACGCGTTGCTCCGTCGCGCCGCCGATCTCTCGACGGCCTTCGCGGCGGTGTCGGATTCGATGGCGCGCAAGATCGAGAAGCTCCGCAACACGCCGAGCATCATGCCGACCGCCGGATGGATCGCGGGCGCGTTCTCATCGTCGCGCCTCCACCCCATCCTGCACCAGATGCGCCCGCACGAAGGCGTCGACGTGTCCGCGCCCATGGGGTCGCCGATTGTCGCACCGGCCGGCGGCACCGTCCTCAAGGTCGACGTCGAGAGCGGCTACGGCAACACGCTCGAAATCGATCACGGCAACGGCATCCATACGAAGTACGCGCACTGCTCACGCATCATCGTCCGCGCGGGCCAGCATGTGGAACGCGGCCAGATGATCGCGACGGTGGGCAACACGGGCCTGTCCGTGGGGCCACACCTCCACTACGAGGTGATCGTCGACGGCAAACACGTCGACCCGGCCAAATACATGCTGCCGTCGGCCGCGCCCTAAACAGCCAAAACCGAAATAGAAATTCAAATTGAAGAGTGAAGTTGAAATTGAAGTTTGAAGAGCAATGCCGGCCCGCGTGAATGGAGAGCCGGCATTTTTTTTTGAAACTTCAACTTGAACTTCACTCTTCCATTTCAATTTCCATTTCGTTTTTCGCAGTTACTGTTTTTTGCCGAAATCCACGGTCGGCACTGCCTCTGATCCCGGGGTCGCGTTAAAGTATTCGCGCGGCTTGGCGCGCGTGACCTTCGCCGTCACGACCTGCGGAAACTGGCGGATGTACGCATTGTACTTCTGCACGGCGCCGTTGTAGTCGGTTCGCGCCACGGCGATCCTGTTTTCGGTCCCCGCGAGCTCGTCCTGCAGGCGCAGAAACGTCTGGTCCGCCTTGAGCTGCGGATATGCTTCGACGGACACCATCAGCCCGCGCAATGCTCCGGTGAGCTGATCGTTCGCGGAGGCCATCTGCTTGAGATCGCCGCTCTCGACCGCGCTCTTCACGCCGGCGCGCGCCTCCGTGACCTTCGTGAGCACGTCCGCCTCGTGCGCGGCGTATCCCTTCACCGTGGCGACGAGATTCGGAATGAGATCCGCGCGCCGCTGCAGCATGACCGAGATCTGCTTCTTGGCCGACTCGGCCTGCTCATCGTACCGCTGGATGGAATTGTATCCGCAGCCGGCGAGAGAGAACGAGAGCACGGTTGCGGCGACCACACGTCGAAGTGACATGGAAACTCCGGATTCGGGTAATCGGGTAATCGGGTAATCGGTTATTCGGGCACTTGCACGCCGTCAACGTACGCGACCAGCGACTCGAGCGCGGACAGATATCCGCGGACCACCCCATCGAGCTGGCCATCCGCGAGTCGCTGTGTACCCCGCCGGTTCGCGAGTACCGCGCGGAACGCATCGGGGCTGAACGTCGCAAGCGCGGCGACGCGATCGCACAATTGCTCGCTCGTCGGCGGGATCGGCTCGCCATGCAGGTGCAGCGTCGCGCGCAGGAGGGCGAGCAGGCTGGAGAGCGAATCGTCGAGCAGCTCCCGCGTCCGTTCCGCGTTGCCGGCCGCGCTCATCAATCCACGCCGGAATCGCAACAGCTTGCCCATGGTCTCCGACTCGAGCTGCACACGCAGGTCGCGCGCACGCACGCGCACCCGCTCGGTCGGGAGCGTCCCGAGCAGCACGCGATGGCGCTCGATCAGATCCGCGTACTCGATGGCGAACACGTCCGCGCGCGATTCCCATTCGGCGAGCGTCAGAATGAGCGGCGGCGGATTTCCGCTCCCCACCCATTTCCGCACAGCGGGCGCCATCGACGTGAGTCGCGTCGCGTCCGCGCTCTGCACGATCACGAGCACGTTTTGGTCGGAAGCGGCGCCGTGGTAGTCGCGCCCCGCCGCCGATCCGTACAGCACGACGGTCACGAGGTCGTTCGCACAGACCTCGCGTACCGCCGATACGAGTTCATCGAGTGTCATTGCCATGGTTGCCTACCAGCTCCCGTGTGATCCGCCACCGGAAAAGCCGCCGCCGCCACCGAACCCGCCAAAGCCCCCACCCCCGCCCCCGCCCCCACCGCCACCACCCCACCCACCGTCCCAACCGGATGATCCGCCGCTCCGCCGGCTGTTCGACATCGCATTGAGGACGATCCACGGGAGGACGGAGCCGAGTCCTCCACCGCTGCGCGGCCCTCCGCGCCCGCCGCGCCCGCCGCGCCGTGCCGCGCGTACCAACAACACGAGCATGAATACTGCGAAGATGATAAACGGCAGCGCGCTCCCGTCCGAGGAAGAGCCACCGTCCGGCTGCGGCACCGCGCGGGGCGCGAATGCGGCGATCGAATCCATCGAGAATCCGAACTCCTGCGCGTACCGCGCTGCCACGCGGTACGTGATGTGCTCGAGCGCCGCGCCGTAGTCCGCCGCGCGCAGTTCCGGGATCGAGGCGCGCCAGATATCGCCGGCCACCGCATCGGGAATGAATCCTTCGGCGCCCTGCCCGGTCTCCACGCTCACCTGACCGCGGTGATCGCTCGCGGTCTCCTTCGGCACGAGGAGAATCACCACACCGGCGTTTCGCTTCCGGTCGCCGACATCGGCCTTCGCGCCGACGCCCCACGCGCGGCCGATCCTGAGCGCGACGTCGTTCACCTCGCGCCCCCCGATGTCCTTCATCGTGACGACCGCGATCTCGCCGCCGGATCGCGCGCGCACGTACGCGGCGATGCGTTCGATGTTGGCCGCACGCTCGGCGTTGACGACGCCGGCGAAGTCGTTCAGGAGTCCGCGCGGAGGCGGAATGTCGGGGCCCTGGCTTGCAAGAAGCGAGAGCGCCAACAGCAGTGCGTTCACGTTCTGAACCTACGCGCGTTCTGGCCGAAAGGTGTCAGCAAGCTGCACCGACAATCGCTGGCAGACTGGGGACACAATCGGTAGAATCGTCGCTCGTGCATCCGCTCCTCGAGTTTTCGTATGGAATGCTGGCGCGCGCCGCGGAGGCCGCCGCCGCGCGCGTGCCCGCCGACGCAGCCGCCGCAAAGTGGCGCCGTGCGCTCGCCGCGCGGCGCGGGCTCGCCGAACGTGTGCAGGCGTTCGCACCGCACCGCGATCGCTCACGCCCGCTCGGGTGGTTCCACGCGCCGTCCGTCGGCGAAACGTTGATGGCCCTGCCCGTGCTGCGTGACCTGCGCGCGTCGCAGCACCCGCCGCAGCTCGCCATAACGTGGTACTCACCAAGCGCGGAATCGTTTGCCCGGCGCATCGACGCCGACTTTCACGATTATCTGGCGTTCGACACGCGCGAGGCCGCGGTGCGCGCGCTCGGGGCCCTCGCACCTACCGCGCTCGTCTACGCGAAGCTCGACGTATGGCCCGTGCTTACCGAAGAGGCGGCGCGCAAAGGCGTAAAACTCGGGCTTATTGCCGCCTCGCTGTCTTCGCGTTCGAGCCGTCTCGGGCGAACGGCGCGCGCCCTCCTGACCGATGCGTACGCGGCCCTCGATGCGGTTGGCGCCGTTGGTCCGGAGGACGCCGAGCGACTCGTTCGCCTCGGGGTCAGGCACTCGGCCATCACGGTCACCGGAGACACCCGATACGACCAGGTCTGGGACCGGGTCCAGGGAATCGACCGAACCGCGGAGCCGTTACGGAAGCTCCTCTCCGACCGGCCTACCGTCGTCGCGGGATCGACGTGGCCCTCCGACGAGCATCCACTGCTGCGGGCGTGGGAGCGGGTCAGGGTGCGGGTGCCGGGGGCGCGCCTGATCATCGCCCCGCACGAACCCACGTCCGCGCACGTGGGCACGATACGGGCCTGGGGCCAAGGCATTGGAGCGCGGACCGCGACGCTGGGCCAGGAGGCCGCGGCGTCGGCAGAGGTCGTCATTGTCGACCGCGTAGGCGTTCTGGCCGAGCTCTACGCGGTCGGAACCGCGGCGTTTGTGGGCGGTGGCTTCCACCGGGCCGGCCTCCATTCCGTCCTCGAGCCGGCGGCCCTCTCCCTGCCCGTGGCGTTCGGACCAAACTGGTGGTCCAGCCGGGACGCCGCCGGGCTGGTTGCGATTGGCGCAGGAGCCTCGAAGCACGGGCCGGAGCCCCTGGCGCGCGTGTTCGAATCGTGGTTGACGGATCGCGTGGGAAGTGCCGAAATTGGCAAGCGTGGTTCGGCGTTTGTTCGTGGCGGATTAGGGGCCGCAAAACGTACCTTGCAAGTCGTTGAGCACCTGCTCTCGTGAGGATGAATCCACCCTCCGTGCCCGGGGTAGAGTGATGCAATCTGCGCGCGCGGAAATGGAGAGGAATTCCATGCACGACACGCTCGTTCGCACGTTCTTCGCAAGCGCGTTCGCCGTCGCGCTTGCCGCGCCGGCGGTAGCGCAAAACACCGCGCGTGAAAAATCCCAGGCACTCCTCACCGCGGCGCATGCGAGCCTCAAAGCTGGCGACACCGCGCAGGCGGTCAAGCAGCTGGAGCAGGCCCGCAAAACCGATCCCAAATTCTTCACGCCGCACCTCGAATACGGCCAGCTGATTTCGGCCACGTCGAACATGGGCGTCAAGGATCTGCTCAAGCGGAAGAGCGCGGCTGACGCGCTCAAGGACGCGAGTGATCTCGAGCCCGACAATCCGTGGCCATATCTCGAGCTCGGACGCCTGCGCCTCAAGA
Source organism: Gemmatimonadaceae bacterium (assembly GCA_035638155.1). Taxonomy (GTDB): domain Bacteria; phylum Gemmatimonadota; class Gemmatimonadetes; order Gemmatimonadales; family Gemmatimonadaceae; genus DASRAP01. The sequence goes on from DASRAP010000286.1 coordinate 18,245, forward strand.
TGCCGCTCATGCGCATCGCCGCGGAAAATCTCTTCAAGGACGCGCTCGACGCCGCGGTGAAGAAAGGCGTCCCCGACGCCGTCGCGGACATCACCTACGAAATCGGACAGATTTACGACCGCCGGTATCGCACCGATGCGCACCGGCACATGATCGTCGGCAACACGAACATTCTCGATCCGATCGCTGCGCAGTATGAACCGGACTACATCGACTGGTTCATGAAGAACAGCACGATCAACCTGGACGGTTCGGGAGAGCTGAACCAATCGCGCGCGGAAGGCTGGTATCGTCAGGGGCTCGCCGCGCAGCCGGGACACGAGCTCACGGCCATTGCGTTCGCGGCGCTGCTCTATGAAGGCGGACGCTACAGCGAAATGGTCACCGTGGCGCACAATGCGCGCGTCCTGAACCCCGCGAGTGCGAGACTCCATCTCGCCGAAGGCCTCGCGCTGCTCAGGCTCAAGAAGGTTCCGCAGGCGAGCGACGTGCTCGAAGCGGGCGTCAAGCTCATGACCGACCGCGAGCGCAACATGGTTGCGGCGCTCGGCCCGATTGTGCGGCCTCCCGACGCGCGGGCGTACGAAACGCTCGACGCCGCCACACGCGCCGCATACGACAAGGCGTACTGGGAGCTCGCCGATCCTCTCTACCTGACTTCGGTGAACGAGCAGCGGCTCGCATTCCTCGGGCGCGTCGCGTACTCGGATCTCATGTTCTCGACCGAAGATCTCAAGGTGCGCGGCGCACTCACCGACCGCGGCCAGATCGTGCTTCGCTACGGCGAACCTCCCGTCATCGCCACGTTCCAGCCCGATGTGCAGAACAAGAACGAAGGCGAGACGATGGGACGCATCACGACGCTCTGGTACTATCCCGAGCCGAAACTGAAATTCGTTTTCGTCGGGCCGCCGGGCATGACGAACGCGACCTTCGCGGGCGAGTTCTATGGCTACGCGGACGAGCTTCGGTACACGATGCCGGTCCGGTATGACTCACTGCCGAACGGGCTCCGCAAGCCGGACACCATTCCCGTGCAGGTCGCGCGATTCCGCGGTACGCAGCCGCTGGCAACGCGCGTCGAGCTCCATGCCGACGTGCCGACGAACAAGCTGGCCGCCGCGGCCGGCGCAGGCACCGTGCCCGTGGAAACGGCCTTCATGCTGTTCAATGCCGCGCGTGCGCGCGTCGTGGATTCGCGTGACACGCTCAAGGTCGCGCCCGATGAGAAGGACGGACGCGTGCGCTCGTTCAACCGGCAGTTCATGCCCGGGGAGTACATGTATCGCGTCGAGGCGCTGCAGGAAGCGAGCATGGCGAACGCGCGGGCGGCGGCCGGACTCTCGATCGTCAACTTCCCGACGGACCGGTTTGCGGTTTCCGATCTGCTCGTCGGAACGGATCTCAAGACGCCCGTCGTGAATCGTCGCGACGACCTCGACATGAAAGTGCTCCCCACGAGCACGCTCGACCCGAACCAGCCCCTCGCGTTGTACTGGGAGAGCTACGGTGCGAAGCCGACCGCCGACGGATCGGTGAAGCTGCGCGTGGAGCTCAGCCTGACGCTCATCGATATCGATCGGCCGCCCGCGATGCATATCCGCGTGCTCGGCGCGATCTCCGACGCGCTTGGCACGAGTGGAGAAGGCGAGAAGAAGGTGAGCACGTCGTTCGACCGGATCGTCGCGGCACCGCCTGTGTCCGACGACCGCGTGCTGCATGCGGTGACGCTCAAGATGGAGAGCGCGCCGCCGGGACAGTACCTGCTGGAAGTGAAGATGACGGACCTGGAAAGCGGACAGTCGGCAACGAGCACCCACGGCGTACGTATCCGGAGACCTGAGAAATGAGCGCACGTATCACTGGAATTGGACGGCGGGTCGTCGTTGCAACGTCGTTCGCCGCAGTGGCGTTCACGTCGCAGGCGGTCGCACAGTCTGGGCAGACCGTCATGGAAGGCCACCGGACGCCGCGAAAGGTGTTGTATCCGATCATCGGCGCGGCGATCGGCGGCGCGGCGAGTCTCGTGTATTTCTGGAGCGGACCGCGGACACTGCCCGGCACGTGCGCAGGTACCGTGTGTCCCGCCATCGCGTCGCTCGGCGGCGGCGCGTTCATTGGATGGCTCGTCGGCAAGGAAAAGGACGAGCTGCACGCGCTGCGGTACAAGGGCGGCATGCCGCTCAAGCCGCAGGCCACCGAGGTCGATCTCGCCGGTGAGCCGATGATGCTCGTCGTCGCTGATTCGTTCGTCGCTGCCGTCGGCGGCGGCGGGGCCCAGGTTGTCGCGAACGGAGTCAAGCCACACGTGCTCGCGACACGAGCGGCGGGTCTCCGGCAGTTGAGCGATGCGGCCATGGTGCCGTCCACCGGCGAAATGGCCATCACCGCAAGCGGCGGGCTGTACAAGTTCCCGCTCATGACCGGACAAGGCGTAACGCTCCGCACGCCGCCGACATCGGCCGTCGTGGCGTTCGGCAACGATTATGTCGTCGGCGCGGGCATGCGCGTCGAGAGAGTCCCGCGCACGGCGAGCGAGCCAACGAAGTGGGCTGGGATCACGCTCTCGGACAGCGTGCGTGCGCTCGAAACGGACCCGCGCGGATTCGTATGGGCCATTACCGAAACCGAGCTGGTCTCACTCAAACCGGCGCTCGATTCGTTCGAGGTCGTCGGCAGGACGCCGCTGCCCAAAGGCACGCCGCAGCGACTCGATCTTGATGGACAGCTGATCGCCGTCGCGCTCGGCGACTCGGGTGTGCGGTTCGTGAACGTCGCGGACGCCACGCAGCCCAAGCCGATCGTGGATTTCAAGGACGTCCGCTTTGCGCACGACGTCGCGCTCAAAGGCACGACGGCGTTCATCGCGGCCGGCATCGACGGCCTGGTGAAAGTTTCGCTGCGGAACGGCAACCAGACGCTCAAGGAAGGCATCGCCCGCGAGCTCGGGTTCATTGTTGCCGTCGAGGCGGCTGACCCCGTGCTCTGGGTCCTCGATCGCAGCGGCAGCGCCACGCTCAAGCGCATTCCGATCGACTTCAAGTGACGTAACCGCACGGTATCGCAGCGCCCGGCTCGCTGCGACGGCGCGCTCCAACACGGGGCGCGCCTTTTTTTGCTCGCGGATCAGCGGCCGCGTACCTGCGCCTGAATCGCAGGATCGAGCTGGGCGAAGTTGAGTGCGGCGATGTCAGGCCTCAGGGAATCGAGGCCGAATCGCCGGATGAGCAGCGCGAAGTTCGCCGGTATGGTGCCCCATGGCAGCGCACGCACGGCAGCGGGTGTCGCGCGCGCAATCGCGTTCCGGGTCGCATTGCGAGCGCGCAGCGTGTCGCCGGCCTGCATCTCGACGATGGCGACGCCAACCAGTTCCTTGAACGTGACGACGGAATCCGGCCGGGGAGCACGGATCGCTCGCACCAGCGAATCCGCCGCGTGTTGGTCCGAGCGCTGGTTGGTCCCCGCGAGCGCCATTCTTGCCTTCAGCAGAAGGGCCGGAAGGTATCCGGGATGGCGTGCGAGCACGGCATCCACGCGTTGTTCGGCCGAGTCGCGTTGCTGCAGCGAGTAGTAGTACTGCGCCGTCCACGTTGACGCTTCGTCGGCGCTCTGGTCTGGCGCGACCTCGAGCACACGCACGCTGTGCGCGCCATACCCGTCCGGTACGTGATACGACAGCGGCCGGAGCCAAGCCGGGTATTCGCCGCGCAAGAGGTGCACGCCGAACGAACGGCGGAGGGCGGACAGCTGGCTGTCTGCCGGAACGGATCGGACGCGAATGCCGAGCCCGAGCCGGGCATATTCTTCCGCGAACGGGCTCCACGAGTACAGCACGATGTGCGTGATGCCGTACCGCCGAACGAGCGCGCGTGCGCTGTCCGCCGCCGGCGTATCGGAGGGTGCGGCGAATACGCGTGCGGCCTCAGCGAGCCCATGTGTGTTTTCCCAATACAGCGTTCCGATGCCACGAACACCGCCGAAGTACTCCATCCACGTCGTGGTGGTCGGCTCGGTGAGCACCACACCGCGCTCGTCACCGAGCCGCAGCCGCAGTTTCTGCGACACATCACGCGTGATGATCTCGGCAAAGTTTGCGGGCGCGATCGGATCCGCCAACCCGTGCGCAATCCAGCCTCGAGCGCGGTTCAGCGGAAGAACGCCAAGCGCGATCGCACCCACGGCAGTGACGATTGCACGCCCCGGACGCGATCCACCGGCACGCTGGGGGATCGCGGCGACGGTCGCGACGACCCACAGAGCACACGCAACCCCAAACCACCGGTATTGCATGATTGCGAGCACGGTGAAGACGGCGGCCGGCGCCGCGCACACGACAACCGCATCTCGCCCATCTCGCGAGAGGCCGCGCAACATGGCGAATGCGGCGACTGTTGCGGCGAGTGCAACGAACACCAAGGCTGCTTTTTCGTCGATGTGCGAAGACAAGTCGCGCAGCAGAAACATGCGAAGCGGCTGGATTTCGCTGATGTAATCCGCGCTGAGCGCGGTGAGGAGTGAGCCAGGCCGCAGCACGAACGATCGCGGGACGGCGATGATGACCGTCGGCAGGACGGCCAGTCCGGCGGCGCCGGCGAGAACGCGGGGCAACGCGCGCCGCGATCCAACGCTCGCGATCAAATCCGCGCCGGCGAACCAGGCGAGCGCGTAGAGCGGATTGTTGACTTCGAGTCTCAGGCCGGCGTGGGCCGGCAGATACTCGATTGCGTAGAACACGAGGCTCGTGATCGCCCCCGCGAGGCCCCACGACCGCCACAGCGCGGGAGCGAGGGGAGAGTCCTCTGATGCCGACCGACGGGCGGTGACTGTCGTGACGAGTGCGCCAATTCCGACTCCGAGCAGCACCGGCACCTGCGTCGCGGCACTGATCCAGAGGCCCACACCACCGGCGACCCCGGCGGCGGCCATCCATCGTCTACGGTCGTTCTCGTTCTTCCGAAGCGCCGTTGCGACGAACAGTACGGAGAGGACGGCAGCGAGCTCGGCCATTCCGTGGTGATCGAAATTCCCGGCCTGGAACGGCTCGTACACGGGAGCGAGAAACACAAACCCGAGCGCGACCAAGGCTCCAGCCTTCGTGCCGAAGCGGGTGCGCACGAACCGGGCGACCAGAACGAGGAACAGCACGAGCAACGCGGCGTCGGCCCAGCGCGCAACCCGTTCACTTCCGCGAACTATGCCATCATGCGTGAACGGTGTGGCGAGGAACGCCAATCCGGCGGTCCACCACCGAAGAGCCGAGCTCCAGTGCACATCGCGCCCTTCGGCGGCCTCGTTGTCGACGTGGCGGACTCGCACCGCGCGCCGGGCGAGCATGTCCTCCGTCTGCATGAGCCATTCGTAGCCGTCGGCCTCGTTGTTGCCGAGAATCACCCGGTGCTGATTTGCGGCGAGCCCTGTCGGCGTGCGGGCGTCGGTCGCGAGCGTGCGCGGTGCGCCAAGGCTGGCATTCGTGAGCGCGTCGATCCGGCGGAGCCGCGCGATGCCGTCGGCCACCGCAAAGGCGAGGGCCGCGAAGAGCGCGACCCTCCACCACCACCGTGCGCGCGCGACAGAATCGGTCATGGGCAAAAAAAGGGCGGTCCGTGATGGACCGCCCTCTTCCTGGTGCGGGGTTCTGTTACCGCTGGCCCGCCGTGACCACGAACGGGATCGCGGCGCCAAGAATACGTGCCGGGCCCATGCGGCCACGGATCGCATTCTTCGACTCGAGCGTCAAGCGAACGTTGCTGTAGCCCTTGTAGGGGCAGGAAACGACCTTGTCGCCATAGTCCGTGCAGACCACGTCCTTCGGCAGCTTCGAAACCGTGTCAGCGCTGATGCGCGCCGCACCGACCGAGATTGACGGAGGAATGTCGAGGACCACGAGCGGATCCGTGCGAATGCTGTCGGCGTTGTAGAGCGACAGGTTACGCCGCGGATACGGCGACGTGAGGTCACCAACGAACAGCGTGTCGCCGTTTGTCTGGCCGGGCGGCACTTCCTTCACCGCGTACACCGCGTAGTAGTAGCCGAGCGGCGGACGCGACAGCGTGGAATCCGTGACTTCGAGGATGCTGCCCCAAATCACGCCGCGGCCACGAGCCGGCGTCGGGACGAACAGATACTGACTGAGCGGGTTGCCCGCGTAGTTGCCGAAGCGGAGCGTGCTCGTGGCCAGACCCCCGGCCGGGCCACCTTCGCTACGACGCGCCCAGAGCGGGCGGCGCGTTGCATTCGGCGTCGTCGCGGCATTGTTGTCCTCGACCGTGATCAGGAAGACCACCATCGAGTCCGTCGCGGCGAGGCCGGCGTTGGTGCGTTCAAAGCGCCACGTGTAGGTGGTGCGGGCGCTGCCGTTCTGAATGGCCGAGAACGTTCCGACGGTCACCTTGGGCTGCGGCTGCGAGAGGACGTTGCCGAGCGCGTCGAGCGCCGTGTCCGTCCGCTGCGCTTCCAGCACGCCGGTGATGCGCTTGAACGTCGTGCCGAGCGAGTCGCCGGCCCACGCCGTGTAGAAGCCGTTCGGGCCAAGCGAGTCGATGCCTTGCAGCGTGACCACGAACGAGTCAGGGGTCACTGCCGCCGGCGTCGCGTGGAACTTGAAGCGAACGCTGCCGCGCGGGATGTTCGTCGCCTGCTGCTGCATCTGATAGCCGTAGGCAGAGGCGCCGATGGGATCAGAGAGAAGCGCGCGCTTTTCGTTGCACGCTGCGGCCGTGAGAATGGCGAAGCCGCCGAGAACAAGGATACGGCGGTTCATTGGCCACCTCCGCCACCACCGAAGAAGGACGGGACGTACGAGAATCCGACGCTGAACAGGAAATTCATGACCGTCTTCTTGGCTTTGGGTGCCGGCTTGAAGTCTTCGCGGAAGAGCGAGTTTTCGACGCGCGGGCACTGCGTGAACGTCGGGACGGCGACGTCGCACGTGATGCGCGGGTCGAGGATGTTGCGGTCGTAATCAGTGAAGGTGGAGCTTCGAACGTCGAACGTGACGCCAGCGCGGTCACTGAACGCGTACAGAAGACCTGCACCCGCGTTCACCGCCACGCCGACCTTGTGCCGCTCACCGCGGTTGGACTGCACGTCGAGGAACAACGTGTAGCCGCCGACGCCGAGGGTCGCGTAGGGACTCAGTTTCTTGCCCGGCAGCTGGACTCTCGCATTGAGGGCACCATCGAGCACGCTGATCGGCTGTGCCGCTGCGTAAAAGTTCGTGGTGTCGCCAAGGTTCAACACGCCGTACGTGAGTACGGTCATGAAGTGCGATCCCGTCGTGTTGGGGCGGCCCAGAGAGAACACGGGCCCGACCGAAAGCCAGTTGTTGATGCCGTACATCGCGTCCAGTCCGATCACCCAGGACTTGTCGAGTGACGCGGCCTTGTCAAAACTCTCAAGGCCGCCGCGGACAGCGACGGTGACTTGCGACGCGTTTTGCGCGCGGGCGCCCCCCGCCGCCACGGCCAGAAACCCGGCCGTGACGGCGAAGTGCCGAAGGGAAGTCCAGCAATGTGCTTTGTTCATCGTCCGCCGAATTCGAGAGAGAAGACCTGGATGTCGCGAAGGTCGCCCTGCGCGACGTAGGAGTAGTCAAACCGGAACGGATGGCCGTTGAGTGGAATCCGCAGGCCGAACCCGCCGGACAACCCGAACTTCAGTGAGCTCTCACCCGGCGCACGACGGTCGTCGTTGTAGAACCGCTTGCCGACGCGGCCGAAGATCATGTTCTTGAATCCGTACTCGAACCCGACGCCAAGCTGCGAGGCGGCGTCAACGGCATCGTTGACGTCCACTTCGCCGAACAGCGTGTGCTTGCCGCTGCCACGGCCCAGCAGGGACTCAGCGGAGCCCAGCAGGTCGTCGCCGGCGGAGAAGCGGAACGTGGTCGGAAGATCCACCGGCCGCGTGTAGAGCTTGAACCGCGACTGCTCGCGCGACACGGAGTTGTCGTTCACGTTGCGCTCGAGCCCGGGGCCGTCCATGTGTGCCGCGTTGCCGACCGTCAGCAGGGAGCCGCCCAGCACGAGCCCGAAGAGGCCGGTGCGGAACTGCGTGCCGACGTCACCCGAAATGAAGCGGTTCTTGATCTGGGCGATGCCTTCCGACACCACCTTGAGTGAACCACCCACGTCGAGGCGGTCCGTGAGGCGCCGCGCATAACCGACCGACGCCGCCACGGAATTCCACGTGAAGAACTGGCCGTCCGAGGCGCTGCCATACGGCGTCGCCTCGAACGTCAGCGGGATGTCTTCGACATTGAGCGAGTTGACCGCGACACCGATCGCGCCACCCAGCATCGGGAAGGACACGGCCATGTAGGTCTGCTTCACGCCCAGGTCGCCATAGAGATTCTGGCGACCCACGGCGAGGTCGAATGATTCGATCGTCGAGGCGCCCGCGGGATTCCAGAACCACGCGGTCGAACCCACGACGCTCGACCCGACGGCCGTGCCCATTGCCTGGGCACGGGCACCGATCGGGATATGCAGCCAGTTTGCGCCGCGTGTACCCGCACGCGTCGGCGGGGGCCCGTCGGCGGTGGGCAGGATACCGCCAATTCCCTGCCCGGCCGCCGTTGCGGTCACCAGCGCGCTCAGTGCGGCAACGCGCGCAAGATTTCGGAATGAAGTCATCGATTTCACCTCAGCGAATGACGACGAACTTGCCGCGTGCCACCTTGCCGTTGGCATGTTCGCCACGGGCGGTGAGCACGTAGAGATAGACGCCGGAACTCAGGTCCAGACCCTCACGTGTGCGCAGGTTGTACGGCAAGTCACCGTGCGGGGACCCGTTACCGCTCGCCACCAGATCCGACGCAGTCCATGTGAGCTGCTGCATGAGCTGGCCGGAAATCGTGTAGATGCGGATCATGCCTTCGCTCGGAACGTTGACGAACTTGATGATGTTCGCGTCGACAACGCGGCCCGAGGTCAACCGATCGTACGCCGACGAGACGACGAACGGGTTCGGCACGACGTGGATCTGATCCATATCGCGATCCTGCAGCGGCAGCGCGCTTGCGCGCGTCGGCGACGCCGAGAGATCGACTTCACTGTTCTGATCGAAGTTGCGGTTCAGGTGCAGACGCAGGGCCCAGCCCTTCTGCATCGGCAGGTAACCGGTCCAGCCCTTGGTTCCGATGCGGATCGGGTTGCACGTGATGCGGGTCGGGTTGGTGTTGGACGTGCACCCGAAGGTGAACATCGCACCATACTGCCACCGCGTGACCTGGATGGGCAGTGACTGCGTGACACCGTTGACCGTGGTGTCGTGCATGATCACGGTCTGCGTGCCGCCGACTGCCGCCGTCGAGTCGACGAGCAGCTGCTCGACGACGTAGACGGTGTCACCCGGCATCCACACATCCGGCGGAACCGCGAGACGCACGGTATCGCCGTTGGTGCCGAAGAGACGGGAGTTACGTACGGCGGAGTCTGCCGCGCCCGTCACGTGCCGCTGGACGAAGGCGAGCTTCGCCACCGCGCCGGTCGAACCAATGAGCCGGAACGGAATCTTCGCGGCGAGGAGCGGACGGCCCGCGAGGTTGTTCGTACCCGCGGCGATCAGCGTGCGGGTGTCGTACGGCTTGGTCGGATCGGACGTGGTGTCCGCGACCGTGCCGACCTCGCGGCCTGCCAGCGACGTGTTGAGCGTCGGCTGCAGGACCTCGGCGTTGTTGAAGGTGAAGAATCCGGAGTTGTTCTCGCCGGCGCCGAACGGATTCGCCGACCACTCGAGGCTATAGAAGCCGCCGAGCGATGAGCGAAGACCCGACTGACCGGACTGATAGGTAACCGCGTTGTTGCCGGTCACCGTCGTGTTCAGCGTATCGAGCGGTCCACGGAGCACAGAGTTCACGCGCGCCGCCGGTGCCGCCGTTTCGCTATTGATCGTGGCGGTAAAGCCCGGATACCACGGATCACCTTCGAACTGCGACGTCGGCTGGGACAGCGACCCAAGGTACGACGCGGCCGTATTGGACAGCCAGAGGTAGTACGGGTCCGTCGCGCCGCCGCCGCGTGCCAGCACGTATCCCGACGAGTTCAGCGTGTCAATGAACGTCTGCACGTTGCCCGTCGTAGACCGCGGCGTTGCACGAAGCGCCGGCGTCTGCGTGGTCGGCGTTGCACCGCCCACGGTGGAGTACGTCATGCCGTGATTCGCGGTAAACGTATCCGCGGAGGCGACGTACGTGACCGCCGCGCCGGCCGCGACCGTCGGCGATCCGTTACGGAAGGCCGGCGTGTTGGCGTTCGTGAAGAGCGTACCTGAGCCATCTGCCGCTCGAGTGTACACGGACTGACGTATCAGCGTCGTGGTGACCGCCGCACTCACCGTGTCCAGCGTGCGGGTCAGGATCCAGCGGTTGCCGAAGCGCATGCGGAACGCACCGTCCACATTGGCGGAGCGCGCCGTGTTGTTCACGCGATTCGTCACCATCAGACTCTGGGCACGCGCCGTATCGAGGCGGGCGTAGAGCGTACCGGCCGGCACCGAGATCGGTGCGTATGCGTGCACCGTGAACGGGCCGTTTGGAGCGAGCGAGCTGTAGATCGTGTCGATGTCGATACCGAGCACGTTCTGAAGGTTGTCCTGCGTGAAGGACGTCACGCCGCCCGTGCCATTAAGGGTCACCGAGGTGATGACCTTGATGTCGAACAGGCCGCGCGTCTTGGTCACGAACGAGTACACATAGTCGTGGCCGGATTCGACGATGTCCGAAACGATGTAAGTCGAAAGGGCCCCGGTGGTCGAGTCGGCCGTGATTACCTGCAGTGGCCGCCAACCCACACCGATGTCGACGCCGTCCTGGTTACGCGTGCGGAATGTACCGGTCGACGCGATACAGGCCGGCTGGCCCGTTTCGTTCGTCCAGGACACGCCATTGTCGCAGCTCTTGAACACGAGCAACTGGGCCAGGTTCACCTTCATGCGGCCCGTCACGATGTTCACGAGGTTCGGATTCAGGGCCCGGAGGTTGTTCGCCACCGGTTCGTTCGCCTGAATGCGGGACAGCACCGATGCAATGAACTTGTCGTTCTGCACCGGGGGCATCTTGATCTGAATGCGGACTTCGGTGTTCTGGTTGCCGCCGGTCGAGTCACGGAACCAGGCCGAGTTGAGCTGCACGTCGTTCGCCGTGAAGACCGGCGTCGGATACGCCGACGCACCGGCGAAGTTCTTGTAGAGGGCGTTGATGCCGGCCGCGATCATGCGGTTGCCCGAGATCGTGTCCGGGCGCGAGCCCGCCATGTAGATCAGGAATTCCGTGGTGTCGCCCGCCTTGAGCGCGAACGGGCCCACGCCGAGATAATTGCCGATGTTTCCGGCATTGCCGCCGTTCGAGAAACCGCCGGCGATCGAGTCGCCCCAGAGACCGGCGCAACCAAGCGAACCGCAGTCGGGCAGGAACAGAGTGTCCTGCACGCCGTCATGGTTGTAGTCCCACTTGCCATACCCGGGGATGTTACCGGGCACCGACTTGTTGTAGCGAAGATTCGCCAGCGACTGCGTCCCGTCGGTGAACTCATAACGGAAGTACGTCCAGATGTTGCCGGCGCTGAAATCAGTGAACTGGCGGCCGTCGAGCCAGGCAACTTCATCGCCCGACATGAGGCCGAACAACGCGCGATCGCTCCGGCGCCACGAGAAGTTGTCCTGCGCGCCGAAACCACCGCGAACCCAGTGGTTGAATGTGATCGTGTCACCCGCCGCCGGGTGATTCGGGAAGTAGTACGGCGACGTTATGTCGGAGAACAGCTTGTTCCGGAGGTCGCCCAGGGGCGACTTGAGGAACTGGATCATGTGTATGTGCGCCGCAGCAGCATGGCACGCTTCCGTCGCGGCGGGGGGCACGCGCTTCGGGAACGTGTTGGTGCAACGGCCGGTGACCCAGCCGCCGCCCATGCCGAGGTGCACCCCGAACTTCGGGATGTTTTGCGCGGCCGGGAACTGGCCGCCCAGCGTGTAACCTGGGTCAAAGCCGAAGTAGAGCTTGTCGTAGTCGATGCCCTTGCCCCAGACCTTTTCGCTGTTGTTGACGACCAGGAAGCGCACGAACACGCCGTCGCGAAGCGACGGACGGTCGAACTTCCACGCGTCTTCACGGACCCAGATGCCGATCGGGAAGCCGCGCTCGCCGGGCGGATCGCCGGCCTTGCCCTTCGGCGTGATACCGCCGTAGAGCTGTACGATTTCACGCGGATAGTCCGAGAACGCGCCGTACGACGAGTTCGTCCCAAGGAGCTTTTCACTTTGCGCGGACTTCGGAATCCTCCAGTCATCCCAGCGGAAGTTCACCGGGTTGGCCTGGAAGCGCTGCTGCCACACGCTGTCCGGCACCTCGTGTACGCCGTCGAAGCCTGTGCTCGCCCACGTTTCCGGGCAGTCAGCGAGGGCAGTCAGCGTGAAGTTCTGCGGGAGCCCGCCGCCCTGCGCGCCGGACATGTCGCGGCAGCCAGCGCCGTTGAGCGACGTCACGCCGGAGTAGAACTGGCCGAACTGGCCGTCCGCTGCGTTGAGGCGGATGGTGATCGGCGCCAGCGACGTGATGCGCCACGGCGTCGAGTACCCGACGGGGGCGCGCATGTTGGCGACCGCCGGCCACGCATCCTTGATCTTCGTGAAGTCATCGGGACCGATGCCCCACGCCACGTTCAGATGGAAGAACGTGCTGTTGCCGTTGAACTGGGCACAGCTGGTGTTGAAGATGTCGCCCGACGTGTTCGCAAACGGGCAGAGGCCCGCGTTGACCATCGGGAAACGGTACAGACCTGTCAGGCGAAGGCTGGCACCCGCCAGATCTTCTTCGGCAAACAGGTTGAAGCCACGCTTTGTCGCCGGCAGCTGCTGAGCGGTGCCGTCATCGCGCATGATGACGGTCGTCAGCGGCTCGCTCCGCTGCTGCGCAGCCGCAGAGCCGCTCACGAGGAGCGACCCGGCGGCGAACGCAGCGAGCACAGCGATGCGGCGGCTCGCGACGGTCAGAGATTGGAGATTTCGCATCGATGATGTGAGTTAGAAGTTGACCGTGATGCCGGTGCTGAACCGACGACCGGCACTGCGGAACTCCGGCTGGTCGAGGTTCGTCGAGCTGGAACCAGAGCTGTTACCAACACGCCGCTGGCTGAACTCGCGGAGACCGGTGTTGCAGTCACCCGTGTTCGAATAGACCTGCAGGCAGTTCTGGATGTTGAACACATTGGTCACGATGAACGACAGGCCGTACTGCGCGTTGCCGATCTGCAGCGACTTGCGGTACGAGAGATTCGCCTGCTGCGTCGACGGGCCGCGGCCGGAATTGAGATCCGACGTGCGCTGCGTGTTGTTCGTGACGACGCCACCCGAGTTGTTGTTCGAGCGGTTCGGCGTGTAGGGCTGGCCGGCGGCCCACGAGTACGTGAGACCGAAGGACGAGTTCTTGAGCACGCCCGCGCCCCAGATCTTCGGGACGTTGTTCTGGCGGTACGCCAGGGTCAGCGAGACGTTGAACGAGTGCGAGCGGTCACCGCTCGACACAAGCTCACGCAGCGTCGAACCCTGATTGATTTCACCGGCGTCCTGCGCTTCGTTCGCGCGGTCCGGCGGCGGGCTGTTCTCCGTGGTGCGCTCCCACCCGTAGTTGATGCCGTAACCCCAGACGCTGTTGCGGCCGGGCTGGCGATCGAGACGGACGGAGATACCGCGGTTCGTGAGGAAGTCCTGGTTGACGGCAACCTGGTACTGCGGGAGCGAGACACCGTTGTACGTCGCGCCGATGTCCTGGATTGCGTCGTTGGTGCGGATACCCGTGAGGCCCGACTCGTCGCGGTTGAACACCGACACCTGCACCGCGTAGTTGCGGCCGACGTTCGCCGAGTAACCGACTTCGTACGCCGTCGCTTCCTCGAGGAGGAGGTTCGGGTTGCCGATGAAGTCGGGGTTATTGAACGACAGCGGCGGGTGGCACTCGTTCGTGCCGGGCTTCACCGCGTTGGCCGCGCAGAAGCCGTCCGCCGGGCCGGCCACCGTGCCGACGCCCGAGTTGCGGTACACATAGCTGTAGAGCGGGTTCTGCGTGTAGCGGCCGGCATTGAACCACATCGCCGACTGCTCCGTGAGCGGGAACGAGAGGCCGATACGCGGCGAGAACGCCGTGCGCGGCTTCGCGGACTTGAAGTCGTCGACCTGCGCGAGGTGAGTCGCGCTGTCCAGGAGGACCGGCTTGCCGTTCGCGCCCTGCGGCGACGCGAGGCAGGCGAGCACGCCCGTCTGGCCCTGATACGTGAACGGCGTTTCGCTGATGCCCGGCGCCGTGCCGTTGCAGACTTCACGCGCCGTCGTGCCGTTGGTCGCGTTCAGCGGGTTGGTGAAGCCCTTGCCCTGCGCCTTCCCGTAGTCGTAGCGAACGCCGACGTTGATCGTGAGGAAGTCGTACTCGATGTTGTCCTGCAGGTACGACGCGATTTCCGTCGGGTTGGCGCGCCAGATCTGATTGATGATCGGGGCGACGCCGGAGTTCGCACCACCGCCCTGCGCTTCCTTGTAGGTGATGATATGGCGCGTGAACGAGCCGCCGATCAGCACCTTGTGGTGGTCCGTGAGCTGCGACGCGAGATCGAGACGAGCCGAGTGCGTCGTGTAGTCCTCACCGCCGTAGAACAGATCGGTGCCGACGTACGGGAAGCCCACCGGCGTGAACGGCGCGATGAACGCGTCGTTGAAGTTGCCTCTCCAGTAGTGATCGGTCGTGCAGACGCCCTGCCAGATGTTGCAGGTGAGGCGGCGGAGACCGGTCTGGCC